>JAUNHB010000089.1 GCA_030524125.1 Eubacteriales bacterium
ATAAGCCCACAGATCCGGATAAAACCACGGATCCGGACACCCACACTGCCCCGGAAGAGCAGGTGGTGACAAAGGCTGGCATATCCTTGATGCAGGCGGCGGACATCAGCAAGGAAAGTATGTGCGACGGCCTTTTCTATCCGGAGGCGGATCTTGTGCTGAACGGCGACGGTACGGCAACGGTGACGCTGTACTGCATAAATCCGATTCCGGGCTTCGCTTCGGCGGGAGAGCCGCTCACGACCATGCTCGTGTCGGGCCTGAAAAGCGATGTGACCATTACGGGAACGGGAGCGCAGGATTACCAGATAACGGCGGGGGCTGATTCCTTCGCGGAGAAGGCGGAGATACGTTCGGACGCGGGCGACCGGGAGTACGCGGCCTACGGCGCGTTTATCCCTATGGCGGGAACGTATTCCAGTGACTCCTTTACGTTTACGCTGCCTCTTAGCGCCATCCGAAACAGCGGGGCGGGCGCGATCTATGTCAATGCCTATGTAAACGCGGTAATGTCCAGCTGGCAGTCCTTCTATCTGGTCTTTGACGTGGATGAGGATTTCGGAAAGACAGACGAGACCGTCTACGGGGCCTACGCGGTGGAGACGCCGGGGCTTACCGGAGCTTCTGTCAGCGGCCTGAAGGCCTATGCGGAGCGTGAGAGAAAGGGCGAGTATCTGTTTCATCTGAGCGTGGCGACGGCCTCCGAGGAGACGGATAAATTCGGTATGGCGGCCTGCGCGGAGCTGATTTCCGCAAGCGGCGTGGAGGGAAATACCCAGTATTATTCCATGCTGCTCTCTTACACAAATGAGGACGGTACCACCTACGTGACCGATACGGGCAGCCAGGTGCTGGACATCAGCATTCCGCTCAAGGACGCGGGAAACCAGAAGGTGGCGGTGTACCGGCACCACGCGGCGGGGAAGGCCACGGGGGCGCTGACAGAAGCTCTGGCCAGACCGTCCTCCAAGCTTACGGACAATACCTGGTACTGGGATAAGACAGAAAACACGCTTCATATTTACGCGTCTAAATTTTCCGTGTACGCGGTGCATGTTTCCACACAGAGCAGCGCGGGCGGCACGGGAGGAAACGGAAGCGGGAACGGCGGCTCCGGCCAGGTATCCGGCGGGAACACGGGAAGCGGAACCACCACGGAGACAGAGAGCGCCAGCTACACCGCGAAGGTCAGTATGCGGAAGATCACGGATTTTAACAGCACGAGTATGTGCGACACGCTGTTTTATGAGTACGCGGATCTGGAGGTCAATGGGGACAGCACAAAGCTTACGCTTTACGTGATTGATCCCATTCCCAAATACGCCAGCGAGGGAACGCCCCTTTCCAATATCAACTTTAAAACCTCGTCCGGAACGACCGCGGCGTCCCTGAGCACAAGCCAGGTCAGCCGGTATTTCGCGGCGGACGGAAGCTTTATCGAGAGCTCGGGGAATTATTACAGCGATCCGATCACGGTGACGCTGCCCACCTCGGCGCTCCGAAATTCTACGAACCGCACGGTCATCTGCTCTGCCTACGTGAACGCGGTCATGAAGAGCACCCAGGAATTTTACGTGGTGCTGACCGACTGGACGAAGGGCGAGACGGAGAGTAAGGGAGAGGCCACAAAGATCGATACCACGGGCAGCACGGCCCAGTCGCTGACGGCGTCGGGAACGATGACGGGAACGGGAACGACCGCCGCAGGTACGACCTCCAGCGTGGAAACGGGCGTCTATCAGGTGCCCATCAGCGCGCTGAAGGAAAAGAGCGACGATGCCAGCATGATGAATGACTATATGTACAAGTACGCGCAGCTTACCGTTACGGAGGACGACGCGAAGCTTACCCTGTATGTGCAGCATACAGTGGCGGGCATCGAGGCGGGAGGGCCCAAATATCTCTCCTACAAGTCCGTGAAGGCGGACAAGCAGGAGAATGCGGTGACCTTTGACGGCGTCTCCTACGACAGCTTCACGATCACGCTTGCCAACCCGGTGCCGAATATTCTTCCGGTGACCATGTATGTCAACGCTATGTCTATGGAGGTAAATGCCCGTCTTGTCCTGGATTTGGACGCTATGACGGAGACGGAAGGACTGGACGGAGACGGAGGGACGGCGCTGACCTCGGCGAAGGGAACGGCGTCCGCGGGCGGAGCGTCCACAGACGGCGCGAAGCTGTCCGGTCTGAGGCTTGGAGCAAGCTCAACCATACTGAAGGTAATGCTGGCGCTGATTGTCATCGCCCTGCTGGCCCTTGGCGGCACGGCGGCTTACCTTAGATACAGGAGGCGGATATGAAGGCTTTGAAGAAAACAGGCAGGAGAAGAGCGGGAGCGCTGTCCGGCATTCTGGCCGTTTTGGCGGCAGTGTTCCTCCTGATTCCGGCCGGGAACGCCCAGGCGGCGGCCGGGGAGCAGACAGTGACGATCACGGGCCATTACCGTGATCCCAAGACACAGGAGATCGCGGATTCCGGCGGGGAGGACAGCTATGCCCTGGGAGAATCCATGGTAGGAAGCGTGGTGGATTCCACGGGGCTTTTGAGTCAGACGGAGGAAGGCGACTGGACGCTGTCTCTGCGCTTCCACCTGATGAATAATATTTCCAATGTAGCCTTCCATACACGGGCGGAAGGAGAGGACGACTGGACGGACGCCAGGTTCCAGGAAATCGGGACGGGGGATGACACCGGAGATTTCTGCGTGCTCCTTCCATCGGAGGAGACGACGCTGAAGGCGGAGTGCTACGTGGACGCCATGGGGAGAAGCGTGGTATTCTTCCTGACCTACGGCGACGCGAAGGAGGGCAACAGCACAGATTTCGCGGAAGCGGGAAGCTTCGATACGGCTTCCACGGGAGCGGGCCTTGAGGACGCGAAGGGACTTGTGATCGGACAGAGCTCCGGCGCGCAGGCGGACAGCGCCGTCGCGCAGGAGAATACGGAAAAGGGCGGGACGGCCGTAGCGGCTTCCGCCTCCGATCTCATCGAGCTGGATGACGACGTATGGCTCACCGTCTTTGGCCTGATGTTCTGCGCCTTTTTGCTGGCAGGTCTTGTGCTGATACTGATCGCCGCCCTGCTGGTCTATATCTACCTTATCAGAACGGGAATTTTGCGGGTGAGCGCCGGACGAAGACGCGGCGCGGGCCGGAGGGCCAGACGCCGGAGAAGAGAGTCGGATTTCGACGAGGACGAGCCGGAGGAGGATGAGGATCCTGACGACTGGGATGAGACGGACGACGATCTGGATCTGGGATTTCTGGATGACGAGGACGACGAGGAGGAAAATTAATGGGAAGAAAAATCGGTCTGTGGGCCCTTCTGGCGGCAGTGACGCTGCTTGCGGGCTGCGCGGTGCGGCAGGGAGGAAGCACGGCGGGCACGGGCGCTTCAGAGGGCCTGAACGGGGATGAGCTTCGGATCGCGGCCACAAGCCCGGCTGTGATGACTATTTGCGAGCGGCTCGATCTCCCGCTGGTGGGCGTGCCCACCAGCTCTCTGACGGCGATCCCGGAGCGTTATCAGGACGCCACGAAGCTTGGAAGTCCCATGAGCCCCGATATGGAAATCTTAAAAAGCCTGAGCCCTGACTGGGTGCTTAGTCCTTCCTCGCTGCAAAGCGATCTGCAGCCCAAATACGAGGAGGCCGGACTAAACTACGCCTTTTTGAATCTGAAAAGCGTGCCGGGTATGTACAAGTCCATCGAAGAGCTGGGCGCGCTCTTTGGAAAGGAAGCGGAGGCGCAGGCCCAGATTGACGAGTACACGGCCCTCTACGAGGAGCTGGAGGCCAGCCATGAGGGCAAGGAAGGGCCGACCGTGCTGCTCCTGATGGGCATT
>JAUNHB010000028.1:0-16283 GCA_030524125.1 Eubacteriales bacterium
AGTCATGGGCGAAGAGATCCCGTTCCTCGATCTGAAGGTGAAGACCGGATTTTTCGGGAAGCTGAAAAATCTGTTTAAATAGGGGGAGGGCAATTATATGGCGTTCATGGATTTCTTTCGAAAGAAAAACTCCGGCGAGGTCGCGAAGGATCGTCTGAAGCTTCTTCTGATCTCCGATCGGGCCAACTGCTCGCCCGAGATCATGGAAGCGATCAAAAACGATATCATCAAGGTCATTACCAAATATATGGATATCGACAGCGAAGGTCTGGACATTCAGATCACCCAGACCGAATCCGAGGGCGGACACGGCTCAGTTCCCGTGCTCTGCGCCAATATCCCGGTGCGGGATATGAAAAAAAGAGGTTAGAAATCAGGTGAGATATGTTCAGACAATATAGACTGCAGGATTTCAGACTGCGGCTGGTTGTTCTTGTTTACGCAATTTCGATCATAGGGATCCTTGTCATAGGAAGCGCGGCGGAGGAATATCAAAGCCAGCAGCTTCTTGGGATGGCGATGGGGACGGTGGCGATGCTGGTGCTGGCGCTGATGGATTACCGGATCCTGCTGAATTTCAGCTGGCTTCTGTACGCGGTCAACGCGGTGCTGCTGGTGGCCGTCAAGCTGTTCGGCGTCAGAGTCAACGGGGCGAGGCGGTGGCTGAACCTCGGGATCGTGAGATTCCAGCCGTCCGAGCTGACAAAGCTGATCCTGATCGTGTTTTTTGCCTATTTCTTCACAAAGTACAGGGATCGGCTCAACACATGGAAGGTTCTTCTGGCTTCCATCGTGCTGCTGGTGATCCCGCTGGGGCTTGTGATCGCGCAGCCCCATCTTTCCACGACGATCACCATCGCGTTTCTGTTCTGCATTCTGATCTTTGCAGCGGGATTGAGCTACAAGGTCATCGGCGTGATTTTTGCGGTAACCATTCCTTCCGCCATCATCTTTCTGAACCTGATCATGCAGGAGGGGCAGACGCTCCTCAACGAGTATCAGCTCCGGAGGATCCTGGCGTGGCTCAATCCGGCCGAGTACGGAGACAATGCGTATCAGCAGCAGAACTCCATCATTGCCATCGGCTCCGGACAGCTCTACGGGAAGGGTTTATATAACACCGATATTTCGTCGCTGAAAAACGGCAATTTTATCGTGGAGCCTCAGACAGACTTCATTTTTGCCGTCACGGGGGAGGAATTGGGCTTCATTGGCTGCGCGGCGGTGATTATTTTGCTGACGCTGATCGCCCTGGAGTGTCTCTGGATCGGAAGAAATGCCAGAGACGGCGAGGGGACGATCATCTGCTGCGGTCTTGGGGGATTGATCGCATTTCAGACGTTTGCCAATGTGTGCGTGGCCACGGGGCTGATGCCGAACACCGGCATCCCGATGCCGTTTGTGAGCTACGGACTGTCGTCGCTGGTGATGTTTTATATGGGGATAGGGATTGTACTGAATGTCGGGCTTCAACCTAAAAAATACTAGAAGGGGGTATTTCCATGAATATCGGACTGATTGCACATGATGCAAAAAAGATCCTGATGCAGAATTTCTGTATTGCGTACAGAGGGATCCTCTGTAAACATGAGTTATATGCAACCGGGACGACAGGGCGGCTGATCGAGGAGGTCGCGAACCTGAACGTCCACAAGTTTCTGGCGGGGCATCTGGGCGGAGAGCAGCAGCTGGGCGCGCAGATCGAGCACAACCAGATCGATCTGGTGATCTTCCTGCGGGATCCGGTGCAGCCGAAGACGCACGAGCCGGACGTGAACAACGTGGTCCATCTGTGCGACGTGCACAACATCCCCATCGCCACCAATCTGGCGACGGCGGAGCTTTTGATCAAATCACTGGACAGAGGGGATCTGGAGTGGCGTGAGATGTATAAGTAAGAGTTTCCGGAGACGGTGCGCGCTTCTGACGGCGTGCCTTCTTCTGGCTTTGAGCGCGGCGGGCTGCTCCGGCGGCGCGCCGGAGGATGCGTTCTTCGCTGACCGCCCGGGACTGGGCGTGCAGGCGGAGGCGGACGACGCGGATTTTTCGTATTTTGCGGAGGATCTGTGCGTGGCGGACGAGGATGTAGAGGAGATTGAGGCGGACACGTCCGAAGCGCTGGCGGCCTGCTTTTTCAATCTGGATTCCAAAGAGGTGCTCTATGCGAAAAATATCCATGAGCGCATGTACCCGGCCAGCACGACCAAGATCATGACGGCGCTCGTGGCGCTTAAGCATGGCGATATGGACGCGCAGGCCACCGTCAGCAGGGAGGCCGTCACGTTCACAGAGAGCGGGGTCTCCACCGCAAAGCTTAAGGAGGGCGACGTGCTCACGGTGCGTCAGCTTCTCTACGCGCTCCTCGTGGCGTCAGCCAACGACGCGGCCAACGTGATCGCGGAACAGGTGGCGGGCAGCCAGGAGGCGTTTGTGCAGATGATGAACGAGGAGGCCGCCTCCATCGGGGCGACCAACACGCACTTCGTCAATCCCAACGGCCTTCACGACGAAGACCATTATACGACGGCCTACGACCTCTATCTGATGTTTCAGGAGGCCATGGAGTACGACGAGTTCCTTCAGATCCTTCAGGCGAAGGAGTACGAGGCCTCTTATCTGGCGTCGGACGGAACGCCTGTGACTGCCGTGTGGTCCACGACGAACCAGTTCACAAAGGGCGATGTGACGGTTCCGGAGGGCGTGTCCGCCCTGGGCGGAAAGACCGGCACCACGACGGCGGCCATGTCCTGTCTCGTCCAGCTTTTCTCGGACGCGCAGGGCGAACGGTATGTGGCGATCATCCTCGGATGCAGGGAAAGGGCGATCCTGTACGCCGAGATGCAGAGCTTCCTGTCTAATCTGAACAATTAAACCTTGTATTCTGCCCCCCTGGATGGTATAATCTTACTAACAAGACAGGAACTCAAGGAGGGCACCATTATGGTACAATTGATTGTTGGAGTAAAGGGCGCAGGAAAAACAAAGAAGATGCTGGATCACGTACATAAGACCCTTGCATCGACAGAAGGCAACATCGTATATCTGGACAAGTCGTCGCAGAACATGCACGAGCTTGACAACCGGGTGCGCCTGATCAACGTTCTGGAGTATCCGATCCAGAATACGGATCAGTTCATCGGCTTTGTATGCGGGATCTGCTCTCAGGATTACGACCTTCAGGAGATCTATCTGGACGGATTTCTGAAGATCGCGAAGCTGGAGGGCAAGGATATTTCCTCCGCGCTTTCCCAGCTGAACCAGATCAGCGAACAGTCTAAGGTCAATATGGTGCTGAGCGTGTCCATGAGCGAGGGAGAGCTTCCCGAGTTTGCCAGGGCGCAGGTGATCTAACAGAGTAGGATAAAAAAATGCGATAAACGGATGCCCGACTTTCTGGACATCCGTTTCGTTTTGCGCGCGGGGAAGAAGCCCGCGCGTCGGAAAGGAGTCGGTCGGATGCCTCACAGGCGGCGGAAAAGAAAAATAGTCAGCGTAAACAGCAGAAGACCGATTAACATCGACCGGGTGTTTTTCGGGGCGGTGGCGGTCTATATCTGCGTGATCTGCTATATGGCCATGACGTCCGTCCATGTGGCGGGATATGAGGTGCAGGCGGGCACGCTGGCCGTCAATCACAGCTACACCGGCATCGCGCTGCGGCAGGAGACGGTCTATCAGGCGGACACGTCGGGCTATGTGAGCTTTTATGCCGGCGCGGGCGACCGGGTCAGCGGTTCTTCCCTGATCTACACCATCGACGAGAAGGGCGAGACAAACGAGCTGATCCAGGCAAACGCCGAGTCGGTGGATCTGACGGACGACGATTTCAGCCAGATCCGGGGAGACATCCGCAGCTACACGGACGATTACAGCGATCTGGATTTCCAGAGCGTCTATGAGTTTCAGGCGTCCATGGAAAGCTCGGTCATGGAGCTTTTGAACCAGAGCATGCTGGACAGTCTGGCGGAGGCGGGAGAGGACTCCATGTTCACCAGAGTGTACTCCGGTGGCACCGGCATCCTGGAATATTACACGGACGGATATGAGAGCGTCACCGTGGAAAGTCTGACGGAGGAGATGCTGGACGCCTCCTCCTATGAGAAGACCAATCTGAAAAAGGAGATCGTGCAGGCGGGCGAGGATATGTACAAGCTCTCCACGTCGGAGAAGTGGACGCTGGTGGTGCCTCTGACCGAATCGGAGGCGGCCGGATTTCAGGCGGAGGAGACGGATTATATGGAAGTGCGGTTCCGGCGGGACGACACGACCGCCTGGGCGAATTTTTCCGTGATCTATGTGGGCGGCACGCCGTGCGCGAGACTGGACTTCAACAACTCCATGGTGCGTTTTGCGGATCTTCGGTACATCGACGTGGAATTTCTCGTGGACGACGAGACGGGCCTTAAGATCCCCAACACGGCCATCGTGGAAAAGCAGTTTTATCTGATCCCGAAGGCCTTCCTCGTGGAGCAGGAAGACGGCAGGGGATTTTTGAAGGAGGTCTACGACGAGAACGGGACCGCGACCGCGGATTTCGTCAGCATGACCCTCTACTATGAGGACGACGATTATTACTACGTGGATCCCATGGAGTCGGACTACACGACGGGAGAGACGAAGCTGCCCATGGGCACGTATCTGGTGCAGCAGGACTCGCAGGAGCGGTTTCAGGTGGGCAACACAGGCGTGCTGAAGGGCGTCTACAATATCAACAAGGGCTACACTCAGTTCCGGCAGATCAACATTCTCTATGAGAACGAGGAATATGCGCTGGTGGAGCAGGGAACCAGCTATGGACTCACCGTCTACGATCATATCGTGCTGAACGGCGAGGCGGTGGACGAGGACCAGATCATTTACTGAGCAAAGGAGAGGACGTTATGGTCGCAGAAAATTACAGAGCGGTGGAGGAGAGAATACGGCTGGCGTGCGCGCGCAGCGGAAGGGATCCGGAGGACGTGACGCTGATCGCGGTCAGCAAGACAAAGCCGGTGGAGATGATCCGGGAGGCCATGGAGGCCGGCGCGCGGGTGTTCGGGGAAAATAAGGTGCAGGAGCTCTGCGACAAGTACGAGCAGCTGCCCGGAGACCTTCACTGGCACCTGATCGGCCATCTGCAGCGCAATAAGGTGAAATACATCGTGGACAAGGCGGAGCTGATCCACTCGGTGGATTCTCTGCGGCTGGCGGAGGAGATCAGCAGGGAGGCCGTAAAAAAGGGCGTGGAGGTCCGGATCCTGATCGAGGTCAACGTGGCGCAGGAGGAGAGCAAGTTCGGCGTGACCGTGGAGGAAGCGCCGGAGCTTGTCCGGCAGATCGCGGTCCTGCCGCAGGTGCACGTGGAGGGGCTTATGACCATCGCCCCGTATGTGGACGATCCGGAGGAAAACCGTCCGATTTTCCGCGCTTTAAAGAAATTGGCAGTTGACATCAAAACAAAAAACATTGATAATGTACACATGGATGTGCTTTCCATGGGCATGACCGGCGACTATGAGGTCGCCGTGGAAGAGGGAGCGACGTTGGTCCGGGTTGGGACCGGTATCTTTGGAGAGCGCAATTATGCGATATAAAGGAGAGTCAGACAATGGGCATTTTTGAAAAGCTGATAGATACCATGCACTTGGGAAACGACTACGACGACGATGATTTCGACGACGAGCCGCAGCAAAAGAGCGGGCTGTTCAGGAAAAAGACAAGAAGTTCGACTATGATCTGGAGGACGACGTCGTCAGCGAGTCGGAGAAGGTCAAGCCGGTCAGGCAGCCTTCCCGGATCATGCCTATGCGCTCTAAGAAAAATGCCGGAGGCATGGAAGTGTGCGTCTTCAAGCCGACGCTCTTCGACGAGTCCAGAGAGATCACGGACACACTGCTGAACGGATGTACGGTCGTGCTGAACTTTGAAGGGCTGGACGTGGAGATCGCCCAGCGGATCATCGACTTTACATCGGGCTCCTGCTACGCCATCGGAGGGAACCTCCAGAAGGTTTCCAACTACATCTTTATCGTAACTCCGAGAAGCGTGGACATCTCCGGGGATTTTCAGGAGATCTTGAGCGGGGCGTTCGATATTCCGAACATCTGACAGACAGCTGCAGCACAGCAAAGAAGTGTGGGATCGCGTTGCGCGGGAAGAAAAAGACCGCCTGCGCGGCCCGCTTTTTATGTTTGAAGGGAAAGAGACAGGAGAGAACATGAGCGATCTAAGAAGAGAGCTTCCTTCCACGCTGGAGGAAGCCGGAGAGATGGGACATGTGCGCATGGATGTGCGCAGGGACGGACAGATTTGCTATACCATCTGGCAGGAGCCGGATTTTGAGAGACTCCCGGAGGCGCTCCGGCCGCTGGAGACAGAGGGACGGAGGATCTGTATCGTGGCGGACAGCGTCACGGCAGAGCTCTACGGGGAGGAGGTGCGCCGGATCCTGGAGGGGTGCTGCAGGGAGGTGTCGGTGTTCGTCTTTCCGGCCGGGGAGGCGAACAAGACGCTCGACACGGTGAGAGACCTGTACGAGCACCTGATTCTCCGGAAATTTGACCGGAAGGATCTTTTGGCGGCGCTGGGAGGAGGCGTCGTGGGGGATCTGACCGGCTTCGCGGCGGCCACCTACCTTCGGGGGATCGGCTTCGTCCAGCTGCCCACCACGCTGCTGGCCCAGGTGGATTCCAGCATCGGAGGCAAGACCGGCGTGGACTTTGACGCCTACAAAAACATGGTGGGAGCGTTCCATATGCCCCGGATGGTCTATATGAACCTGCGGACGCTGGAAACGCTGCCGGAGCGGCAGTTTGCGTGCGGGATGGCGGAGATCATCAAGCACGGCCTGATCCGGGATCCGGATTATCTGGAGAAATTAAAAACCTACCAAAGCCGGATCCGGGAGCGTTCCTACGAGGCGCTTCTGTGGATGGTGGCCGGAAGCTGCCGGATCAAGCGTCAGGTGGTGGAGGAGGATCCCACCGAGCAGGGGATCCGCGCGTGGCTGAATTTCGGCCATACCATCGGCCACTCCATAGAAAAGCTGAAGGATTTTACGCTCTGCCACGGGGAATGCGTGGCGGTGGGCTGCGCGGCTGCGCTGTGGATCTCGCGGCAGCGCGGATACGTGACGGAGGAGGAAACGACCGCGGCGGAGGAGCTGTTCCGAAGCTATGACCTGCCGGTGCGGACGTCCGGCCTTCGTCCGGAGGAGATCGTGGAGACGACAAAACTGGATAAGAAGATGGACGCCGGAAAGGTGAAATTTGTATTGTTAAAGCGCGTAGGAGAAGCCTTTGTGACCAGAGACGTGCAGGACGGAGAGCTGCTCTCGGCGTCCCGCTATGTGAGCGAGGGGGAGAGCCATGAATAAATATCTGTGCCGCCCTGTGTGGATCGTATCTCTGACGGCTGTGCTGATCCTGCTGGACCAGTGGACCAAATATCTGGCTGTCCGCTACCTGAAGGGCAGCGAGGCGCTGTCGATCGTGGACGGTGTGTTTGAGCTGCGCTATCTGGAAAACCGGGGGGCCGCTTTTGGGATCCTGCAGGGGCAGCGCGCGTTTTTTCTGGTGATCGCGGCCCTCGTGCTGGCGGGAGTCGTCTGGCTCTTTAGCCGGATGTCCAGAGAAGAAAAGTTCTGGCCAATCCGGCTGATCGCGGTGGCCGTCCTGGCCGGGGCGTGGGGAAATATGCTGGACCGTATGAGACTTGGCTATGTGGTGGATTTTTTCTACTTCCGGCTGATCAACTTTCCGATCTTCAACGTGGCCGACATTTACGTGAGCGTCGCCATGGCGGCGCTGGCCGTCCTGATCTTCTTTTACTATAAGGATGAGGATCTGGAGCGGATGCTTCCCGGACGGAGGAGGCCGTGAGCCGCGTGACGCTCCGGGCGGAGGAGCGCCATCAGGGACAGCGGCTGGACCGTTTTCTGGACGAGCTGCTGCCGGAGCAGTCCCGTTCTTACCTCCAGAAGCTGATCCGGGAGGGAAACGTCCTCGTCAACGGAGCCGTCCAAAAGGCGAGCTTTAAGATCGCAGAAGGCGATCTGGTGACCGCGGAGCTTCCGGAGCTCCGGGAACCGGAGGTGGAGCCGGAGGACATTCCGCTCGACGTGCTCTACGAGGACGACAGCCTCCTGATGATCAATAAACCGAAGGGCATGGTGGTGCACCCGGCGGCCGGTCATGCGGGCGGAACGCTGGTCAACGCGGTGCTGCACCACTGCAGGGGCAGTCTGTCCGGGATCAACGGCGTGCAGCGCCCGGGGATCGTCCACCGGATCGACAAGGACACGACGGGCGTTCTGGTCGTCTGCAAAAACGACGCGGCCCACAACCATGTGGCGGCCCAGCTGAAGGATCACACGATCACGCGGAAATACCGGGCCATCGTCTGCGGCGTCATCCGGGAGGACGAGGGAACGGTGGACGCGCCCATCGGCAGGCACCCGTCCGACCGGAAGAGGATGGCGGCGGGCGTCAGGAACGGCAAACGGGCGGTGACGCACTACCGGGTGCTGGAGCGGTTCCGGGGCTACACCTACGTGGAGTGCCGTCTGGAGACCGGAAGGACGCACCAGATCCGGGTCCACATGGCGTCCATCCATCATCCGCTTCTGGGGGATCCGGTGTACGGATCGGGAAAGAATCCGTATCATCTGGAAGGACAGGCGCTCCACGCCATGACGCTCGGCCTGATCCATCCCGACACGGGAGAGTATGTGGAGGCGGAAGCGCCGCTCCCGCCGTATTTCGAGGCTCTTCTGGAAAAGCTCCGGAAGCTCTGAAACAAGGCGTACCGACAGTTTACATTCCGTCCTTCCTATGGTATAATACAGAAAAAATGGGGGCCGCCAAAGAGGCGGAGAAGAACGGGTCAGGGAGGACGATATGAGGACATTTCAGTACACGATCGGCGAAGAACTGGGGATGCATGCCAGACCGGCAGGACTGATCCTTCAGCTTGCGAAGGAATTTAAGAGTGACATCACGATTTCCAATAAGGGGAAGAGCGGAAATCTCAAGCGGCTTCTGTCTGTGATCGATCTTGACATCCAGTATCGGGATCAGGTGACCGTGACGGTGGAAGGGCCTGACGAGGAAGTGGCGGCGGAGGAGATGCTGGCCTTCTTTCAGGAAAACCTTTGAAACAGGAACGACAGGTGGGGGCTTGCCTTTCGGGGGCGGGTCCTCTTTTCTATGGCAGAACGGTACGTTCTGCCATAGAAAAGAGGACTTGGGATCGCGCTGCGGCGGAGCGGAAGATGCCGCTGACGCGGCCCGCCGCAGGCGGAGGATCCTGCGGTGGCAGGATCCTATTTTGGGAGAACAGTCGATCTCCGCCGCGTATTGGCCTGACTCAGGGATCGCGCTGCGGTACCCTATTTTTTACACATCAAGTAAGACAGAGACAAGGATGGATAAGATATGAGCAGCCGACAGACGGGAAATAAAAAAACCACATCGGGAAGGAAGACGGGAGCCTCCAGAGCTTCGGGGAAGGCGCAGACTGCATCCGGGAGCCGGAAGGGGGCGAAGAAGGAGACCGCGCCGAAGAGCGGACTGGAGCGGGAGATCGGTCTGGTGGTCCTTCTGATCGCCTGCGTTTTTTTGTTTATCAGCAACTTCGGCGCGGGCGGAGAGTTTGGCGGAATTTTAAGCAAAGGAATGTTCGGGATCTTCGGCCTGCTGGCCTATGTGTTCCCTCTGCTGGTCCTCTTTTCGGTATTTTTCGTGCTGGCCAACAAGGGCAATCCGGAGGCGCTTATCCGCATCGCGGGGCTGGTCGTCTGTTTTCTTTCGCTGGCCGCGCTGATCCACATGATCCTGCCGGGGACGCCGGAGAAGCTTGGCGAGGTGTGGGACTACTGCGTTGACGGAAAAACCGGAGGCGGCGTGCTGGGCGGAGCGGTCTGTATTTTTCTTGTCAACGCGCTGGGAGATATCGGCGCCGTTCTGGCGCTGGCCGGCGTACTGATCGTCTGCTTTGTGGCCATGACCGGATTCTCGGTCGTGGAAGGGATGTCCAGAGGAAGCCAGAAGGTGTACCAGACGGCGAGAGAGGATATGCAGCGGCGCAGGGAGCTGGCGGACGAGCGCAGAGAGCAGAAGCGGTTGCAGCGAAAGGTATCCGGCGTGGCGCTGGACGTGACGATCCCGAAGCAGGCGGAGGACGGCCTTCAGGAGGTGAAGGAGGAGCCCATGCCCGCTCCGGCCGCCGCGCGGGAGGAGACGTTTGCGGAGCCTTCCAGGGCGCAGGCCCCCACGGAGGAGGAGACCAGAAGGCCGTTTGGCTTTACGATCCGCACGCCCGAGCCGCGGCGGACGCAGGAGAGTCCTTCGGACGCGGAAGCCCAGGGAGGACTTCAGGAGATCGATTTCAGCGAGGACGATCTTCTGAAGCACGCGTTGAGTCGGCGGGAGCTGGAGGCCGAGAGGGAGATGGAGCGCAGAAAGAACGAAAAAGGAGCGCAGGCCGGGACGACGGATGGGGAAGAGCCGCCCGCCGCCCGGGAGCAGCTGCAGGAGCAGGCGGTGACGGAAGCGGAAGCGGAGACCGCCAGAGAGGTGGAGAGGCTGATGGAGGAACCGGAAGCCGGAGACCCGGAGAAGAAGCCGCGGGAGGCGGTCTATGAATTTCCGCCCCTGTCTCTGCTCAAAAAGCCCGGAAGCCAGAGCGGCCAGAAGGACGACGCGGCGGAGCTTCAGGAGATGGCGGCGCATCTGCAGCAGATCATGGAGGATTTTGGCGTCAACGCCACCGTCGTCAACGCCAGCCGCGGCCCGGCCGTGACCCGGTATGAGGTGCAGCCGGCCCACGGCGTCAAGGTGAGCAAGATCCTTGCGCTGGCGGACGACATCAAGCTCAATCTGGCGGTACCGGACGTGCGTATGGAAGCGCCGATCCCGGGAAAAGCGGCCGTCGGCATCGAGGTGCCGAACAAGGAAAATTCCATGGTCATGTTCCGCGAGCTGGTGGAATCCCGGGAATTCAGGGAGCATCCGTCCAAGATCGCCTTTGCGGTGGGCAAGGACATCGGCGGGAACATCATGGTGTCGGACATTGCAAAGATGCCCCATCTGCTCATCGCGGGCGCGACGGGTTCAGGGAAATCCGTCTGCATCAATACGCTGATCATGAGCATCCTCTACAAAGCGCGGCCCGACGAGGTGAAGCTGATCATGGTGGATCCAAAGGTGGTGGAGCTAAGCGCCTACAACGGGATCCCTCACCTGCTGATCCCCGTGGTCACGGATCCGAAAAAAGCGGCGGGAGCGCTCAACTGGGCGGTGGCGGAGATGATGGGCCGCTACAACAAGTTCGCGGAGCTGAATGTCCGGAATATGGAGGGCTACAACCAGAAGATCGACTCCATCAAGGACATCGCGGACGACAACAAGCCGGAGAAAATGCCGCAGATCGTCATTATCGTGGACGAGCTGGCGGATCTTATGATGGTGGCTCCCGGGGAAGTGGAGGACGCCATCTGCCGTCTGGCCCAGCTTGCGAGAGCGGCGGGGATCCATCTGATCATCGCCACCCAGAGGCCGTCGGTCAACGTGATCACCGGACTGATCAAGGCCAATATGCCCTCGAGGATCGCTTTTGCCGTGTCCTCCGGCGTGGACTCCCGGACTATTCTGGACATGAACGGGGCGGAGAAGCTGCTGGGCAAGGGAGATATGCTGTTCTCCCCGTACGGGATCCCCAAGCCCCTGCGCGTGCAGGGCGCGTTCATATCCGACGCCGAGGTGGGAGCCGTCGTGGAGTTTTTAAGCAGCAGGGGCGCGCCGGAGACCGGGCGCGGGACGGAGATCGCCGAGAAAATGAAGGAGATGCAGACGGCCATCGAGAGCGCGGTCATTCCCGACAGCGGATCGGGGAGCGACCGGGACGTGCTGTTTGCGGAAGCCGGGAGATTTATCATCGAGAAGGACAAGGCCTCCATCGGAATGCTGCAGCGCTGGTTCAAGATCGGCTTTAACCGCGCCGCCCGGATCATGGATCAGCTGGCGGAGGCCGGCGTGGTCGGCGAGGAGGAGGGCACGAAGCCCAGAAAGGTGCTGATGTCCATGGAAGAGCTCGAACAGTACATAGACGAGCACTAGCGGAAAGGATGTATCGCTGACATGAAATGCCCGAAATGCGGGATCGAGATCCCGGAGGGGAAATTTTACTGTGAAAAATGCGGCGGAGCCGTCCAGATCGTGCCGGACTACAACCCTGCGGAGGACATTCCCATCGGAGAGGATGCGAAGCAGGAGGAAGAAGCGCAAAAGACCGCTCCGGAGGAGCCGGATGGCCCCAGGCGGAACCGGAGACGATGGCTGCGCGGGGGCGCTGCCGCCGCCGCGTTGGTGCTCTGCGGTCTTCTGGCGTACCGATTGTCTTACCGTTCCACGTTCGGGGAGGACGCGGTGACCGGGGCGGCGGAGGAGCTGGAGAGCGAGGAAGCGAAGCTTCTGGAAGCGCCCGCCTTCAGCCTGCCGTCGGGGACTTACGGGGCGGCCATCGACCTCACGATCTCCCATGACCAGCGGACAGAGGGGCTGATCTACTACACGACGGACGGCACGACGCCGGATGAGAACAGCCGGATGTACAACCGGCCCATCCGGCTGGAGGAGGGGACCACGGTGCTCCGGGCGGTGTTCATCAGCTCCGACGGACAGCAGAGCGAGGAGGGCTACGCCACCTATCAGGTGGTGCTCGCCTACCCGAAGGAACCGGTCTTCAGCGTGGAGGCCGGCAATTATACGGAAGGGTTTTACGTGAGCATCAGCGCGGACGCGGACAGCACCGTCTACTATACGACCAACGGGGAGGAGCCCAGCCGCTATTCCCGCGTTTACGGGGGCCCCATCTACATCAATCCGGGACTTACGGTCCTTCAGGCCGTGGCGATCGACGGGGACGGCATGGAGAGCGGCATTATGGAAGCCATCTACTATGTGGAGGAGACCGTGGAGGAGGTCACGGAGGAGACCGGCGGGACGGAGCCTGCGGATCCCTCTGCGGCGGATCCGGCTGCCGTGGGGCAGTGAAAGGGGCCTGTTTTGCATTTTTTTGTTGAAATATACAGGAACTTGCATTATCATAAAAGGTAATGACTTGCAGCCGCAAACCGGGCGGCTGTGGAAATAGGAGGCAATGTATGTTTAAGATTTTAGAGGCAGAGCAGCTCTCTGCAAACGTCTACAAGCAGGTCATTCATGCCCCGCGAGTGGCAAAATCCTGCGAGCCGGGACAGTTCATCATCGTCAGAGTCGACGAGCATGCGGAGCGTATCCCGCTGACCATCTGCGATTATGACAGAGAAGCCGGGACCGTTACCATCGTGTTCCAGCCCATCGGCGTCTCGACCAACAAGCTTTTGAAGCTGAAAGCAGGCGATTCCATCGCGGATTTTGTAGGACCTCTCGGACGCCCCTCTGAGCTGGTCACGGATGACTTCGAGGAAGTGAAAAAGAAGAAGGTCGTGTTCATCGCGGGCGGCGTGGGAACGGCTCCGGTCTATCCGCAGGCCAAATGGCTCCACGACCACGGCATCGAGTGCGACATCATCGTGGGAGCGAGAACGAAGGATATCCTCATCATGGAGGAGGAGATGAGCAAGGTCGGAAACCTCTATCTGTGTACGGACGACGGAAGCTACGGCTTCAAGGGCGTCGGCACGGCCATGCTGGAGAAGCTGGTCAGCGAGGGACATCACTACGATCTGTGCGTCGCCATCGGCCCCATGATCATGATGAAATTTGCCTGTCTTACCACAAAGAAGCTCGGCATCCCGACCATCGTCAGCATGAACCCAATCATGGTGGACGGCACGGGCATGTGCGGCGCCTGTCGTGTGATGGTGGGCGACGAGGTGAAATTTGCCTGCGTGGACGGACCGGAGTTCGACGGCCACAAGATCGACTTTGATCAGGCCATGAAGAGAGCGGCCATGTACAAGACCGAGGAGGGAAGACGCCTTCTGGCGTATCAGGAGGGCGAGACCCATCACGGCGGCTGCGGAAATTGCGGAGGTGACAGATAATGGCAAAGGGAATGACGAAAGTACCGGTGAGAGAGCAGGATCCGAAGGTTCGCGCCACGAACTTCGAGGAGGTATGCTACGGTTATAATCAGGAAGAGGCTGTGGAGGAAGCGCAGCGCTGCTTAAACTGCAAGAATCCCAAATGCGTGCAGGGATGTCCGGTCTCCATCAATATCCCGGATTTTATCTCGGCGGTGAAGGAAGAAAAATTTGACGAGGCGTTCCGCGTGATCAGCGAGTCCTCCGCCCTTCCGGCCGTGTGCGGACGCGTATGTCCGCAGGAGAGCCAGTGCGAGGGACAGTGCATCCGCGGCATCAAGGGCGATCCCGTGTCCATCGGAAAGCTGGAGCGCTTCGTGGCGGACTGGGCGAGAGAGAACGGCATCAAGCCGGCGGCTCCGGCTGCGAAGAACGGCAGGAAGGTGGCCGTGATCGGATCCGGACCGTCCGGACTGACCTGCGCCGGAGATCTGGCAAAGCTTGGCTACGATGTGACGATCTTCGAGGCGCTCCACAAGGCGGGCGGCGTGCTCGTCTACGGCATTCCGGAGTTCCGTCTCCCGAAGGACCGCGTCGTGGGGCCCGAGGTGGAGAACGTGAAGTCTCTGGGCGTGAAGATCGAGACGGACGTTATCATCGGCAAGACCGTGAACCTGGACGAGCTGATGGAGGAGGAAGGCTTTGACGCCGTGTTCATCGGCTCCGGAGCGGGACTTCCCAAGTTCATGGGCATTCCGGGAGAAACGGCCTGCGGCGTCCTCTCGGCCAACGAGTATCTGACCAGAAACAATCTGATGAAAGCGTTCGACGCGTCCTATGACACGCCGATCGTGCACGGCAAAAAGGTCGTGGTCGTGGGCGGCGGAAACGTGGCCATGGACGCGGCCAGAACGGCGCTGCGTCTCGGCGCGGAGACGCATATCGTGTACAGAAGAAGCGAATCCGAGCTTCCGGCCCGTGCGGAGGAGGTTCACCACGCGAAGGAGGAGGGCATCATCTTCGACCTTCTGACCAATCCGGTGGAGATCCTTGTGGACGAGAACGACTGGGTGACCGGCGTGAAATGCATCCGGATGGAGCTGGGCGAACCGGACGCTTCCGGCAGACGCCGCCCGGTGGAGGTTCCCGGATCCGAGTTCGTCATCGACTGCGACACGGTCGTCATGTCTCTGGGAACGTCGCCGAACCCGCTGATCTCTTCCACCACGAAGGGACTGGAGATCAATAAGAGAAAATGCATCGTCGCCACCGAGGACACGGGCGCGACCTCCAAGGAAGGCGTCTACGCCGGAGGAGACGCGGTGACCGGAGCGGCCACGGTCATCCTCGCCATGGGAGCCGGGAAAGCGGCGGCAAAGGGAATCCACGAGTATTTGAGCCAGAAATAAAAAGCGTTACATAGAAAAAACGCAGAGCCACAGTTGCCGACAGCCGGCAGGCTCTGCGTTTCTTTGCGCGATACGAATGCCGTTTTACTGAAACAGCTCGTTGTAGAAGCGCTCGGTCAGCTCCTCCGCGTACGGATCGTCCACCTCGGGGAATGCGCGCATGATCCGCTCCCGGATCATCTCGGACACGATAAAATACCGAAGCTCCTCGGAGGTGCCCTGATCCAGATCCCGGGTCAGCTCCTCCGCCCTCAGATTGTCCGCGGCCCAGCTGCGGATGCGGGTCTCGAGACTGTCCTCCTTGGAGATGTCGTCCAGCATCTTTACGGCGTGCTTGAACGAAAGCCCGGCGACGACCAGAAAGAGCAGGAAGAGCCCCTCCAGCACGGCCAGGGAAAAGACGCCGAAGGGCAGCCGGATCAATCCGATCAGCGCCAGCGTGATGACGAGAAAGCCCGCGCTTCCCACGAGAAGAAACGTCCACGCGGAGGACTTGGCCTCGGAATGTCTGGTGCGGGCGGAGGCGTAGGTGCTCATATGGGCCGCAGCGGCCTTCCGGGCTTCGATGTCGGCCTTTTCCTCCGCGCTGAGAGTCGCCTGACCGTCGGAAGCGCGCGCATCCTGCGGCGTCTCCGGGGGAAGCTCCTCCACCAGCCCGGCGTCGCAGTCCGGGCAGCGGGTCTTTCCTTTGATATATTCATTTTTGCAGATAGGGCACCATGGCATAAGGGGATCCTCCTTTGTATCCGTGTGATTCCGCTCTATTATAGCACAACAAAGAACAAATGTGTGATATAATTCACAGTAACAGTTCAGCCAGCCGGGAGCGGCAGGGCCAAATCGTGCTTGCACGAATTGGGGCCTGTTGC
>JAUNHB010000028.1:16383-32092 GCA_030524125.1 Eubacteriales bacterium
AAATCGTGCTTGCACGAATTGGGGCCTGTTGCTCTCGGCTGAGGGAGCGCCGGATTATGAGCAAAGATAGCTGCGGAGCAGCGGAGAGCGCGTCAGCGCGGCTTTGCGAATGGCGCGGGCTGAACAGAGCCAGCCGGGAGCGGCAGGGCCAAATCGTGCTTGCACGAATTGGGGCCTGTTGCTCTCGGCTGAGGGAGCGCCGGATCGGAGGACACTTTTTTATGAAGATCACAATTATCGGAGTCGGAAGGATCAAGGAGAAGTACCTTGCGGACGCCATTTCAGAATATGCAAAGAGACTTGGCCGCTACTGCACGCTCAGGATCGAGGAGGTGGCGGATGAAAAGACGCCGGACGGGGCGGGAGAGGCGCTGGAGCTTCAGATCAGGGAGAAGGAGGGAGAGCGCATCCTCCGAAAGATCCCGGACGGGGCCTGCGTGGTCGCTCTCGCCATCGACGGGAACATGCTGGACTCGGAGCAGCTGGCCGACCGGATGGAACGGTGGAACGTAAGCGGCGTGAGCCATATGGTCTTCCTGATCGGCGGCTCGCTGGGACTGGCGCCGTCGGTGCTGGCCCGGGCGGATTACCGGCTGAGCTTTTCCCGGATGACCTTCCCGCACCAGCTCATGCGGGTGATCCTGCTGGAGCAGATCTACCGTTCCTTCCGCATCCGGAACAACGAACCGTACCACAAATAATAGCCGACGCCCAGCGCGTCCGCCAGAAACCATCCGATGGGGACGGACCACCAGATGCCCGCGACGCCTATGGAAGGGATGGAGGAGAGGGCGTAGGCCAGGGCCACGCGGGTCCCGAGAGAGACGACGGTCAGTACGACGGACATGCCGGGTTTTGCCATGGCGCGGTACAGGCCGTACAGAAGGAACAGGCCGCCGATGGCGAAATAAAAGGCTCCCTCGATCCGCAGGTAGCGGACGCCCTCAGCGATGACCCTGGTCTCGCCGGCGTCGATAAAAAGTCCCATGAGCGGCTCGGCAAACAGCCAGACGAGGGCCGACAGCAACAGTCCGAAGGAGAGGGAGACGGCCACGGCGGTCCGGATCCCCTGCCGGATGCGGTCCTGCCGTTTCGCGCCGAAGTTCTGGGCGATAAAGATGGAGAACGCGTTTCCGAAATCCTGCACGGGCAGGTAGGCGAAGGCGTCGATCTTCACAGCCGCGGCGAAGGAGGCCATGACCGTAGTACCGAAGCTGTTTACCAGCCCCTGCACGGCCAGAATGCCGAAGTTCATGATGGACTGCTGAAGGCAGGTCAGGGAGGAAAAGCCCGCGATCTCCTTCAGGCGCGACAGGCGGAACCGGACGTCCGCTTCCCGCCGGAACAGCTCCGGACATTTCCGGAACGTGTAGACGGCGATGCCGAAGCCGGACACATACTGGGCGATGACCGTGGCGAGCGCCGCGCCCGACACGCCCATGTGAAGTCCTATGATGAACCACAGGTCAAGGACGATATTCAGAACAGCCGAGACCGCGAGGAAGACGAGCGGCACGACGGAATTGCCCAGCGACCGGAGCAGCGAGGCGAAAAAGTTATAGAGGAAGATGGCCGCGATGCCCCCGAAGATCACGATCAGATAGTCGTGCATGAGCCCTGTGAGCTCCGACGGCGTACGGAGAAACCAGATGATCCCGTCGATCCCGGCGAACACAAGGACGCTCAGCAGCGCCGCGCACACGCCCAGCAGGACGAGGGAGGCGAGGATCCCTTCCTTCAGTCCCGTCTCGTCCTTCTGGCCGAAGCGGATGGAAAACACCGTGCCGCTTCCCATGGAGAGACCGAGCAGGATGGACGTCAGAAAGGTCATGAGCGCGAACGCAGAGCCCACCGCGGCCAGCGCGTCCGCTCCAAGATAGCGCCCCACGATCAGCGTGTCGGCGATGTTGTAGCACTGCTGCAGCAGATCTCCCAGTATCATGGGGACCGCGAAGCGCAGCATCGTCCTTGCCACCGGCCCTTGTGTCAGCTCCTGTTCCATAAGAAAAGCCTCTCTTTCTCTCTCTGTAGGGGCCGCGCAGGCCCGCACTCTGATGATACGAAAGACGGATGGAAAAGTCAACTGCCGGCGCGGCTTCCGGTTGACTTCCCGAAAGTCCCGGATATATAATGACAAAAACAAAAGGGAGGAGAAAACGCCATGGATCAGCAGAAGATAGAGGAGCAGATCGCCGCCTATCCCGTATGCGAATACGCGTTCGTGAAGGTGTCGGATCTTGTCTTTCTCGACCGGGTCCGGTACATCTGCGAGACTGAATGTCCCCAGTACGCGAAATCCTGGTCCTGCCCTCCGGCCGTGGGGACGGTGGAGGAGTGCAGGCAGCGGTGCGGCCGCTACACGGGAGGCTTTCTCTTTACTACCGTGGCGGAGGTGAACGACATCGCCGACATGAAAGAGACGCTGGCCACCCGGATGGAGCACGAGGAGATCACGCGCCGGATCCGGGAGATCTTTCTCGCGCAGTGCGACGAGGTGCAGGCGCTCTCCACGGAATCCTGCGCCATCTGCGGAAGCTGCTCCTATCCGGACGCGCCCTGCCGCCATCCGGACCGGATGTTTCCGTGCATCGAGAGCTACGGGATCCTGGTCACCGATCTGGCGGAGCGGTATGGGATCTCCTTTTCCAACGGCGGCAACGTGGTCACGTGGTTCAGCCTGCTTCTTTTCCGGTGACCTCACATAAAACCGGATCCCGCGCATACACTGGTACAAACGGCTCCGGGTGGTGACGCATGAGCTTTCGAGAACGGATGGCGGAAAAGCTGAAGCTTCCAAAGGATCTGGTCATGGGCGCGGCCGTGCTGACCGTGACGGGCAGGAGCGAGGCGTACGTGGAAAATTACCGCGGGATCATCGAATGTACCGACCGGTGCATCCGGCTTCAGACAAAGACGTGTCAGATGACCCTGTGCGGCGAAGGGCTGCACATCGACTACTACACGGAGGACGAGATGAAAATATCGGGACAGATAGGAGAGATCCGTTATTGCTGACAAGGATTCTGAAGTTTCTGAAGGGATATGTGGTGATCCGGCTTTCCGGCTACTCGCCGGAGCGCTTTTTCAATCTGTGCAGCCGCCATCGCATCGTGCTGTGGGGGCTGGTAAACCGCGGGACGGAATATGAGATGTGCATGAGCATCGGCAGCTTCAAAAAGCTGCGCCCGCTGCTGCATAAGACAAGGACAAAGGCCGTGATCCTCGAAAGACACGGCCTTCCTTTTATTCTGCGGCGCTACCGGAGGCGGAAGCTGTTTGCCGTGGGGGCGGTCTGCTCCATGGCGCTTCTCTATGTCCTGTCGCTTTTTATATGGAATATCCATGTGGAGGGAAACCTCTCGCTGAGCGATCAGGTGATCCTGGAATATCTGGAGAGCGAGCAGGTCGTGCATGGCATGGGAAAATGGCAGGTGCACGGCGAGGACATCGAAGCAAAGCTCAGGGAGCATTTTCCGGAGATCACATGGACGTCTGCGGAGGTCAGGGGAACGAGGCTTATCATTCATGTGAAGGAGAATGAGGACGCGTCCTTCGGGGAGGCGGAGGAGACCGGGGCGGCGGATCTTCTGGCGGCGGCCGACGGTCTGGTGTCGTCCATCATCGTCCGCAGCGGCACGCCCGCGGTGTCGGAAGGGGACGAGGTAAAGGAAGGGGACGTCCTCGTCTCCTCCCGGGTGGAGGTGACGGACGACGCAGGAGAGCCGGTCAGCGTCTACTATGTCCATGCGGACGCGGACGTCCTGATCCGGCGCACGGAGCGCTACGCGCAGTCCTTTTCCATGGAGTATGAGAAAAAGACCTATACAGGCCGCAGCAGGACGGCGTTTTACGTGATGCTGGGAAGCCGCCGGTTCGCCTTCAGCCTTCCGGGAGAGACGTTCGGGACGTGCGACCTTCTGACCAGTGAGCTGCCGCTTAGGCTCACGGAAAACTTTTATCTGCCTGCGGCGGTGGGGAAAAACACGGTCCGGGAGTACGAGATGATCCCCGCCGTCTACACGGAGGAGGAGGCGCGGGAGAAGGCAAAGGCCGGGCTTTCCCTCTTTTTTGAAAAATTAAGTATAAAGGGACTTCAAATTATTGAAAATAATGTTAAAATAGAAATCAGCGGCGGCGTCTGCACGGCTTCGGGAACGTATGTGACCGAGTCGGGCGCGGTGAAGGAACAGGCGCCAGAGATCGACCTTCCCGCAGAAGAAGAGGCAGAAGAAGAAAGGGATCAGAGGAATTGACACTTCAGGATCAGATTTTTGACATTCCGTCCGAGCACGCCCAGAACGTGTACGGACAGTTCGACGCATATTTAAAGAAGATCGAGAGGGCTACGGGAGTGACGGTGGTGGCCCGGGACGGCGGCGTGAAGCTCATGGGGAGCGGCCCGCAGGTGGAAAGCGCAAAGCAGGTGCTTCTGGAGCTTTTGGAGCTCTCGGCGAGAGGAAGCCAGATCACGGAGCAGAACGTGGACTACGCGCTGGCCATGGCCATGGAGAAGCGGGCGGGCGCGCTTCTGGAGATCGACGGCGACATGATCTGCCACACGGTCAGCGGCAAGGCTATCAAGCCGAAGACGCTGGGACAGAAGCAGTATGTGGACGCTATCCGCAAGGATATGATCGTCTTTGGCATCGGCCCGGCGGGAACCGGCAAGACGTACCTGGCCATGGCGATGGCCATCACCGCCTTCAAGGCCAACGAGGTGGAGCGGATCATCCTGACCCGCCCGGCCATCGAGGCGGGAGAGAAGCTGGGCTTCCTGCCCGGAGATCTCCAGAGCAAGGTGGATCCGTACCTGCGCCCGCTCTACGACGCGCTCTATCAGATCATGGGAGCCGAGAGCTTCCAGAAAAATATGGAGAAGGGGCTGATCGAGGTGGCCCCGCTGGCCTACATGAGAGGCCGGACGCTGGACAACGCGTTCATCATACTGGACGAGGCCCAGAATACCACGCAGGCCCAGATGAAGATGTTTCTGACCCGCGTGGGCTTCGGCTCCAAGGTGGTGGTCACGGGAGACGAGACGCAAAAGGATCTGTCCCCGGACGTCAGATCCGGGCTGGAGGTGGCGGAGAAGGTGCTCGGCAGAGTGGAGGGCATCACGTTCTGCCGTCTGACCAGCCGGGACGTGGTGCGCCATCCGCTGGTGCAGAGGATCGTGACCGCCTACGAGGATTACGAGAAAAAGGCGGTCCGCAGAAAGGAGAACCATGACGCTAAATCTGGAAGACGAGTACGGCCTCTTGCCAGGTCTTGACAGTGAGAAGACGGCCCGGATGGTGGCCGAACAGGTGCTGGAGGACGAGGAGTGCCCGTATGAGGCGCAGGTCAATCTCCTGCTGACGTCGGATGAGGAGATCCATCAGATGAACCTTCAGTACCGGGAAGTGGACAGGCCCACCGACGTGCTGTCCTTCCCGCAGGTGGAATATGAGGTTCCGGCGGATTTTTCGTGGGCGGAGGCTCATCCGGCGGACTGCTTTGACCCGGATTCGGGAGAGCTGCTGCTGGGAGACATCGTGATCTCGATGGACAAGGTCCGGGAGCAGGCCGAAAAATACAACCACAGCGTCCGCCGGGAGTTCGCGTTTCTGGTGGCGCACAGTATGCTCCATCTCCTCGGGTACGACCATATGAACGAGGAGGCTGCGGCCGACATGGAGCTCAGGCAGGAGGCGGCGCTCCAAAAGCTTTGCATCACGAGAGACGGGGAAGCGGATTCATGAGAGCCGCGCTCCTTTTTTTGCTGACGGGCGCGCTCCTTGCCGGCTGCGGCCGGACGGAATCTCTGGCGGACCCGCCGAAGGCGCAGGTCGTAGGGCAGGAGACTTTGGAGGAGACGGAGGAGCAGGAGACCGGCCCGTCCTGGAGGTATCCGGTCCTCTCCTCCCGCGGGGCGGAGGACGGACAGGTGCGAAGCTATCTGACCGGGGAGACGGTTCCCTCTTCCGTGGGAAACCGCCGTCCCATTGCGGTCATGATCCCGAACAACAAGGCGGCGCAGCCCCAGTACGGCCTCTCGCGGGCGTCCGTCGTCTACGAGGCCTGTGTGGAAGGGCGGATCACCCGCCTGATGGGGATCTTTGAAGCGTTCGACGATCTGGACCATATCGGACCGGTGCGCTCCAGCCGGGATTATTTTGTCTATACGGCGCTGGAATACGACGCGATCTACTGCCACTGGGGACTGGCCGTCCCGTATGTGGCGGAGCTTTTGAACAGCGACGGCGTGGACAATATCAGCCAGGCGAACAAAGGCGTCGACGTGCCTTCGCCGGTCGCCTTCGACCGGATCTCCAGGCCGGGCTACGCCACGGAGTTCACAGGCTATCTCTTCATCGACGGGCTGAAAAAGGCAGTGGAGCAGCGGGGCTATCCGTGGGAGTATGAGGATGGCTTCACCCCCAAATTTACGTTTGCCGCGGACGGGGTCACGGCGGACTACGGGGACGAGCCGGACGCGCAGGTTTTGTGTCCCGGAGAGAGCGGGAGCAGGGGCGGCTACGGAGGCGTCGGGGCGGCCTTTACGTACGATCCGGCGGACGGGCTCTACTACCGCTCCCAGTACGGCTCCGGGCATACGGACGAGCTGACCGGGCGGCAGCTGGCGGTGAAAAACGTGGTGTTCCAGTACTGCCACGGGGAGGTGCGGGACAGTCACGACTATCTCGCCTTCGGCGTCCACGGCGAGGGAGACTGCATCGTATTTACGAACGGAAAAATGATACGCGGCCGCTGGACGCGGTACGGAGGGGACGCATCCCCCGCCAAATATTACGACGAAGAGGGACGGGAGATCGTCTTCAACCAAGGAAAAACCTGGGTGTGCGGCATCTGGGAGGAGTACGCGGACGCTGTCCGCATAGACGGCGCTCCTGTCGAGAGGAATGGGAATGAGTAACGGAAACCGCAGAAACAGATCCAACTATATTGTACAGGGAGGCATTCTGGCGGCCGCGTCCATCCTGGTGCGCGTCATCGGGATGGTATACAGGATCCCGGTCACGAGGATCTTAGGCCCCGTGGGCAACAGCTATTATTCGGCGGCCTACGAGGTCTATTCCATGATGCTCCTGATCTCGTCCTTCAGCCTTCCGCTGGCCGTGTCGAAGCTGGTGAGCGCCCGTCTGGCGGATGGACAGGCAAGGAGCGCGTACAAGCTTTTCCGGTGTACGCTGGCGTTCGCGCTGGTATCCGGCGGCGCCGCGTCTCTGCTGGTCTATTTCGGAGCCGGATTTTTCAGCGAGGTGCTCGTCAGCACGCCGGAGAGCAGGCTGGCGCTCCAGGTGCTGGCGCCCACGATCCTGATCGTGGCGGTCATGGGCTGTCTGCGGGGATATTTTCAGGGACTGGGCTCCATGGTGCCTACGGCGGTGTCGCAGGTCGTGGAGCAGATCGTCAACGCGGCGGTCAGCATCGGGGCGGCGTGGTTTTTGTTCCGCTACGGGCTGAAGCTGGACGCTCTTTTGGACACGGATACGGCGGCCTACGCCTACGGCGCGGCGGGAAGCACGCTGGGGACCGGCGTGGGCGCGCTGGCGGGGCTTTTGTTCCTTCTTTTAATCTTAGCAGTCTACCAAAGAGTCATGAACCGCAGGATTCGGACGGACAAAAGCCGACAGACGGAATCCGCGGCGGAGATCTTCGGGCTGCTTTTGGCCACCATTTTTCCGGTGATCCTCAGCACGGCGGTCTATAACCTGAGCGGCATCATCGACCAGGGGATCTTCAAGCATCTGATGGCGTACAAAAGCTACGCCGGTACGGAGATCGACGAGCTGTGGGGCATTTACAGCGGGGAGTACAAGCTTTTGACCAATGTGCCCATCGCGGTGGCCTCGGCCATGGCCTCCTCCACGATCCCGGCGCTGACCCGCGCGCGGATCGCGCGGGACCGGAGGCAGATGCGCAGAAAGACGGAGAACGCCATCCGCTTCGTCATGGTCGTGTGCATTCCCTGCGCGGTGGGGCTCTCGGTGCTGGCGTCGCCGATCCTGCAGCTGCTGTTCGGGCAGCGGGAGCATCTGGCGGTGTCGGCGCTGCTTCTGCAGACCGGAAGCGTCTCCGTGGTGCTCTACGGACTGTCCACGCTGACCAACGGCATCCTGCAGGGAATGGACCGGATGAAGCTTCCGGTGATCCACGCGGCGGTCTCTCTGGCCCTGCATGTGATTCTCCTCGTAGTGCTTGTGATGGCGCTGGATCTGGGCATCCACGCGGTCGTCTGGGCGAACATCTTCTTTGCGTTCCTCATGTGTGTGCTGAACGGCAGATCCATCGCCCGGCATATGCGCTACCGGCAGGAGGTGCGGCGGACATTTCTCGTTCCGGCGGTCTCCTCGGCGCTCATGGGAGCGGCGGCTTTCGGCGTCTACGAAGGACTTATGGCGGCGAGCAAAAGCAACGCCGTCTCCACGCTGGCGGCCTGTGCGGCCGCGGTGGCGGTCTACGCGGCCGCGCTGCTGCTCCTGAAGGGGCTGACGGAGGAGGAGCTTCTCGGCTTCCCGAAGGGGCGCACCCTCGTGCGGATCGTGAAAAAGCTCCATCTGATGTAGTGAGGGAAGAGGTCTTCCGGCATAAATCTCCTTTTTTCGGTTCATACTATATGGAAAAAGGAGGTTTTTGTATGTTCAGGAAAATTTTGTGGCCGACGGCTGCGGCGCTGGCCGTGATCGCCGTCGCTGTGTTCGCAGTGCTCTGGCTGAACCGGGGCGCGTCCACGCCGCCCGAGGAGCAAAGCGGGACGCAGCTGGTGGAGATGCTTCCCGCCGAGAGCCGGCCTGACGCCGGGCTCCCGGCGCAGGAGGAGGTCGTATCCGGGCCGGAGACGGAGGAGGCGTATGAGTTTCTTCTTGTGAACAACAACAATTATGTGGCGGTCTATCAGCTTCCGGAAAATGAGATCTACGAATACACGGACGTGATCCTCGACGTGCTGCCGCAGGAGCTGGCGCAGGAGATCCGGCAGGGGAAATACCTCCGCAACGAGGAGGAGCTTTACAATTTTCTCGAAAATTATACAAGTTAGCATTGTCATCAAGGTCAAGATGTTGTAAATTAAACGATAGGACGTTACGCTTCACAGCCGATGTGGAGCTGCGGACAGACTCGTCATGCTTGCATGTAAGAGGCTGGCGGCAGCTCCATATCGAGCCTGCGAAGCAGGATCTCCGCCCACATAAGCAGTCTTAGCTCCGAAGGAGCGGGACTGGAGCCTCGAAGAGGCGACGAGTGCGCATGTGGGCGGAGAGCTGGGAAGCCCCTGTATGAGCGGCGGGGAGCGCGTAAGCGCGGCTTTGCGAATGGCGCGGGCTGAACTGTTACGGATAATCATCGAAAGAAAAGAGACAGGAATACCAATGGACAGTACGACACTGAGAGAAAATTTCAAAGATAAAAAAAGGATCGTAGTCAAGGTGGGGACCTCCTCCCTGACGCATCCGGAGACGGGGCTTACGGACCTGATCACGATGGAGAAGCTGGTCCGGGAGCTGACCGACCTGCACAATCGCGGCAAGGAAGTGATACTGGTCAGCTCCGGAGCCATCGCGGTGGGCCGCAAGACCATCGGCATGAAGGAGCGCCCGACGCGTCTGTCCACCAAGCAGGCGTGCGCCTCCATCGGACAGGCGCGGCTCATGATGATGTACCAGAAGCTTTTCATGGAGTACAATCAGGTGGCGGCCCAGATCCTGATGACGAAAAACACGCTGGTGAACGGCGAAAACCGGATGAACGCCCGCAACACGTTCGAGATGCTTCTGACGATGGGCGCGATCCCCATCGTCAATGAGAACGACACGATCTCCACCTACGAGATCCAGTTCGGAGACAACGACACGCTGTCGGCGGTGGTGGCCGCGCTGGTGCAGGCGGATCTTCTGATCCTGCTGTCGGACATCGACGGACTGTTCACCGACGACCCGAACAAAAATCCGCAGGCGCAGTTCATCGAGTACGTGGAGCATGTGGACCGGCATTTTGAAAAGATGGGGAAAGGCTCCGCCAGCGACGTGGGGACCGGAGGCATGTCCACCAAGCTGAAGGCGGCCAAGCTGGCCACGTCCGCGGGCGCGGATATGGTCATCGCCAACGGGGCGGACATGGGGATCATCCACCGGATCGTGGACGGACAGCGCGCCGGGACGGTCTTCCGGGCCAACCGGACGGAGGATTTCTATCTGATCGACTATCTGGACGAGCCGACGGCGTGAGGAGGAATTTATGGACGAGAAAAAGATCGAGAGGATCAACGAGCTGGCCCGAAAATCAAAGGCGGAAGGGCTGAGCGAGGCCGAAAAAAAGGAGCAGCAGCTTCTGCGGCAGGAATTTCTGGCGGCGGTGCGGCAGAACCTGAGAAGCCAGCTGGACAACATCGACATTCAGGAGCCGGACGGCAGCATTGTAAATCTGGGTGAAAAATATGACAAAAAACGAAAAGCAGGAAATTAGGGCGGAGGTGAAGCGCCGCCGGGCGGAGGCGGACCCTGAAAAGCTCCACGGGGACAGCCTTAAGATCATGGAGCGCTTCACCGGACTTTCCGTCTACAGGGAGTCCGGGCTTCTGCTGGCCTATGTGGACGCCAAACGGGAAGTGGAGACGAGGCTTCTCATGGAGAGAGCGTGGGAGGACGGAAAGACGGTGGCGGTCCCGCGGGTGGACGGAGACGGGATCATGCACTATTACATGATCGAAAGCCTCCGGGAGCTGGAGCCGGGAAGCTTTGGGATCATGGAGCCAAAGGAGAGCTGCCCGCTCTGCAAGGCGGAGGAAGGGCTGATGCTCATGCCGGGCGTGGCCTTTGACGAGCGCTGCCGGCGGGTGGGCTACGGCGGAGGCTATTACGACCGGTATCTGGAAAAGCATCCGGGACTGTTACATATCGCGCTGGCCTTTGAGTTTCAGATCTTTCCCGAAGTACCGTCGGAGCCCCATGACATTTTGCCGCAGATGATCGTGACGGAGCGGCGGATTTTAAGACCGGAGGGATGCGTATGAAGACACTGGAAGAGATCGGAGCGTGCGCGAGGGCGGCGGAGCCGCTGCTTCGCACGATGGGAACGGCAAAGAAGGACGAGGCGCTCCTCCACATGGCGCAGGCGCTCCTTTTAAGGAGCGGCGAGATCCTCCGGAAAAATGAAGAGGATGTGCGTCGGGCCGAAGAAAACGGCATGGCGTCCGGCATGGTGGACCGCCTGCGTCTGGACAGGGACCGTCTGGAGGGGATCGCCGAGGGACTCCGCCAGGTGGCGAAGCTGCCGGATCCGGTGGGAGAGGTGACCTCCATGAAGCAGCGGCCGAACGGCCTGATGATCGGAAAGAAAAAGGTCCCGCTGGGCGTCATCGGGATGATCTACGAATCCCGTCCCAACGTGACCGCGGATGCGTTCGCCCTCTGCTTCAAGGCGGGAAACGCGGTGATTCTGCGGGGCGGAAGCGACGCCTTTTTGTCCAACCAGGCCATCGTGCAGGTGATCCGGGAGGCTCTCGCGGAGACGGGGGTCCCGGAGGACGCGGTGCAGCTGATCGAGGATACGAGCCGGGATACGGCCCGGAGGTTCATGCAGCTGAACGAGTATGTGGACGTGCTGATCCCCAGAGGCGGCGCGGGCCTTATCCGGACGGTGGTGGAGAACAGCACCGTGCCGGTCATCGAGACGGGCACCGGCAACTGTCATGTGTTTGTGGACGAGAGCGCGGATTTTGACATGGCGGCGGACATCGTGTACAACGCCAAGACCCAGCGGATCGGCGTCTGCAACGCCTGCGAGTCGCTGGTGGTGCACGAGAAGATCATCGATGCGTTTCTGCCGAAGCTGAAGGCGCGCCTGGACGAGAAAAAAGTGGAGCTGCGGGGCGATGAGCGGGCCTTAAAGGCCGCTTCCGGCGTGCTTCCGGCCTCGGAGAGCGACTGGGGGACCGAATATCTGGACTATATCCTGTCTGTAAAGACGGTGTCCGGCATCGGGGAAGCCATCGAACACATCAACCGCTACAACACCGGACACTCGGAGGCCATCGTCACCTCCGACTATGCAAACGCCCAGCGTTTTCTCAATGAGATCGACGCGGCGGCGGTGTATGTGAACGCTTCTACGCGGTTCACGGACGGCTTCGAGTTCGGCTTCGGCGCGGAGATCGGGATCAGCACCCAGAAGCTGCACGCCAGAGGGCCCATGGGACTGGACGCCCTGACTTCGTCCAAATACATTATTTACGGAAACGGACAGATTCGATGAGAGTGATCGCAGGAACGGCACGGAGTATGCCGCTTAAAACAGTAAAAGGGCTGGATACAAGGCCCACGACAGACAAGACGAAGGAGACGCTGTTCAACGTGCTGCAGGCGGACGTGCCGGACAGCCGGTTTCTGGACCTGTTCAGCGGGAGCGGAGCCATCGCCATCGAGGCGCTCAGCAGGGGCGCGGCCCACGCGGTGCTGGTGGAGCAGAACGTGAAAGCCGCCGAGTGCATCCGGGAAAATCTCCAGTTTACGAAGACCATCGACCGGGCGGAGATCCAGAAATGCGACGTGATGACCGCGCTGCACCGGATGGAGGGGCAGAAGCCTTTCGACGTGATCTTCATGGATCCCCCCTACGATCAGGGATTGGAGCGGCAGGTGATCGAGTATCTCTCTCACAGCACGCTGGCCGACGAGTACACGGTGATCGTCGTGGAGGCGTCTGCGGAGACGGATTTTTCATGGCTGCCGGAGCTTGGCTTCCACGCCTACAAATACAAAAAATACAAGACGAGCCAGCATGTGTTCCTCCAGCGGGAGGACGCAGAGCAGGGAAAGGATACGGAATGATACGAGCAATTTATCCGGGAAGCTTTGACCCGGTGACGCTGGGCCATATGGACATCATCCGCAGAGCGTCGAAGACGGTGGACGAGCTGATCGTCGGCGTCCTGAACAACGGCGGAAAGACGCCGCTTTTCACCACCGGAGAGCGGGTGCGGATGCTTGAGGAGGTGACCCGCGACATTCCGAACGTCCGGATCATGTCTTTCTCCGGCCTTCTGGTGGACTTCGCCAGACACACGGAGTCCAACCTGATAGTCAGGGGGCTTCGCGCCATCTCGGACTTTGACTATGAGCTTCAGATGGCCCAGACCAACCGGAAGATGAATCCGGACGTGGATACGATGTTTCTCGCCACCAGCCTGGAGTACGCCTATCTCAGCTCCACCACCGTCAAGGAGGTGGCCTTCTGCGACGGGGATATCCGGGAGTTCGTGCCCGCTCCCGTGCCGGAGCTGGTCAGAGAGAAGCTGCGGGAGCTTCAGGCCCAAAGCTGAGAGAGCCGTCCGCAAAGAGCGCGTCCCTTCCTGCCTTCAGGAAGCGGGCGTGCTCTTTTTTGCTCCGGGTAATGTATTCGTATGTGACATAGGCCGGATCGATCCTGCGGATCAGACGCCTCACCTCCGGATGGGTAAAGGGCAGATGCCGGTCGATGGAAAAAATATGCGAAAAAAGCTGGCCCGCGCGGACGTCCGGGTCCGGATCCGGAACGGGAGGCCGGCGCGCCCATTCCTCCGCGCAGGCTCCGGTCAGAGACTGCTGGAGGTGGACGCCGCGGATCAGCGGGATCAGATCCTGGTGAGCGTCCAGCATCTGATGGAGCCACGCGAGAGCCTCCCCCTGGGAGCGAAGCGCCCGGTTGGTGTGGAGATAGTGTCCCGTGTCCAGCATCAGTCCTTTTTGGGGATAGTTTACCGATTCCAGCAGCAGTCGGGTCATGGAGGGATCCGTGAAGTTCAGCCCCGGCCACCACAGATTTTCCATCAGAAATTCAAATTCATAATCCTGTCCGTCCAGAAGCCCGTTGATCAGATCTGCGGCGGCCTCGATCACTTCCCGGTCCGTGTGCTTCATCCGATAGGTGAAGATCTCCTCCTCGTCCACCTGCGTCACATGAAAGACGACGTACCGCGCGCCCAGCGCCCGCGCCGTCTCCAGATCCTTCCGGTAATGCCCGCTCAGGAAGGAGCGGTCAAGCTCCATCCAGTCGCTCAGGCAGCACGCGTGGACGCCCACGGTCATGCCCGGCCCGATCAGCCCCTTCTGGTCTTCCCCGAGAGGCATCAGCTCGAGCCCGTCGCAGCCTGCGGCCTCATAGAACGCTTTCAGCTCCTGCGCCGTGCGATACCGGTCGGTATCGTCCTGCGACAGCGTGAAATTCATCATCGTTTTCATGGCGTCCCCCCTTTGTTCAGACATATTCGGCAATGCAGTCGTGAGTCCGGCAGTAAGCGTCCACGGCGGAGCCCTCCCGGCAGCGTATGACGGTCCGGCGGTTGACGATGTCCTCCCCCAGCTCGTCCGGATCGTGCAGCAGCTCCAGCGTCCGGAGCCGGTCGCAGCCCTTGAACGCCTGCGGCCCGATGCGCCGGACGCTCTGCGGAATGCGCACCTCGGTCAGATGAAAGCATCGATGAAACGCTTTTTCTTCGATGACCGTCAGCGACGGCGGAAGCGCCAGCGAAGAGACGCCGCAGAAATAAAAGGCTTTCGGCCCGATCCGCTCCAGTTTCTTTGAAAACCGCACCTTTTGAAGTCCCTTGCAGCGCCCGAAGGCCTCGCGGCCGACCGACCGCACGCCGGACGGCATGAGAAAAAACTGAAGGGATGAGCAGTTGTAAAACGCATAGTCTCCGATCTGCTCCAGCGTGCTCCGGGTAGTGAAGAGAGCCCGCTCAAGCCTCTTGTCTTCGCGGAACGTTCCCGGCCGGATGACGGTCAGACTGTCGGACAGATAGACCGTCCGGAGAGACGAACATCCGGCGAACGCCTCCGTCCCCAGCGTCCGGACGCCATGGGGAAGGACCGCCTCGCGAAGTCCTGTGCAGGACCCGAAGGCTTTGGGCAAAACGGCGGTCAGGGTCGACGGGAACCGGACGCTTCGTATTTTGATCTGACGGAAGAAAGCCTCCGGCATGATCTTGGAAAAGCCCTCGGGGATGACCGTGTGCTCGTCCGCGTAGAAGGCCGCATACTGTCTGGAGAGGATGCCTCCGGTGGTATGGGCGGAGAAGGAAGAGATCTTTTTGTCGTACATAGAAAAACGCTCCTTTGCAGATGGAATCCGCGTTTTCCATACGTGCACAGGAGCGAGGGGCGTCATACTGAAAGAGATAACATACCGAACTGCTGGCCGTCTGCACAGGGAAAACGGGTTGGAAAAGATGATTTCCGGGTAACACAAAGAAATCACCTCGCCGTTTCCAATTGCGTGTTGTACGTGGCAGCAGCTTTAAGCAGGTATCCTGGCTTGCGCAGTAGCGCCGCTCCTCCCTTCTCATGGATGGCCCACAATGGATATGAGACGCGGCTGCACGCATACAGTTGCACGACAGCTCCAGACTTCCACTGGATTCCCTCTTGGCCGGAAGCCCGCGCCCGGCGCGCAGCCTCCGGAACTTAAAACCGGTAATGTTATAAAAAAGATGTAGTTTGTTCTCAGTATAAACGCGCGGCCGAAGGATTGCAAGCGCCAAATTGGAATAGCTGAAATTTATGTGACAGTTCGGCCAGCCGGGAGCGCCGGGGGAGCGCGTCAGCGCGGTTTTGCGAATGGCGCGGGCTGAATTGTTGCAAAATTTATGGCGATTGACAAAAACAGAAAACGAACGTATAATTCGGTCTTTGACAGTTATAAATGTTCAAAGTGGCCTCAACCCATTGAT
>JAUNHB010000029.1 GCA_030524125.1 Eubacteriales bacterium
AGCTCCATACCGAAGCGGCGTCCCTCCTTCAGGGCAAGCCGATAGAAATTCACCTTTTTCAAAGCTTCCATCATATGCGGCTCTCCTCCTCTCTCTATGCTTTCTCCACAAATTCAATTTCCATCTTTTCAAAGCAGCTCAGCGCGTCCTCGTGGAGCAGGATGTCTCCCCGGCTGTTTTTCGACGCGCCGCTTCCTGCCTGTTCCAGATTCAGCTCGTAGACGCAGGACACGCCCTCCAGCATCTCCAGACGGGTGAACAGTCTGCCGTAGGAGATCACAGCCCCGAACGGCCGCTCTCTCCTCGTATAGTCGATCGCCTCCCGGAGGCACTGGCGGACCCGCTCTCTGGCGTCCTGCGTATCCTTCCAAAGGCCGATCCGTCCGTATGCCTCCACGCCCACATAGACGGGAGATACGACGCTCACTTTCATGTTCAGAAGCCGGTAAGGCTCCACGTGGCGCTCGATGGCTCTCCGGTAGCGTTCCCCAAGCTCCGGCTTTGCGCTCCGGCTCCACGGCTTGACGGCCAGCACCACCTCGTTGACGCTCCCCTGCCGGTGATAGAGCTGTCCGTACACCGTCCCCGGGATCACATGGACCAGCTCGATCATCAGTCCCGGCGTCTCCCTGACGATCCGCTCGTAATCCTCCTCCGAGGCCATCCGTCTCTGGGCGAACAGCGAGCTCTCCATGCGGGCGAGCATGTCGGAAAGCCTCTCCCGGTCCCGGCCTCCCTGAAGCGGCATGGGATTTGACACCTGCCACGGAAAGCGTTCGGGATCCGCAAAGCTTTTCAGCTCGCCGGCCTGTACGTTTCCCGCCTGGAACAGGGAGCAGGTCAGTCCCGTCACATGGACGGACCATCCCGCCGGCGGGACCGCGCCCCGAAGTCCGTCTCCGAACCGCACGGTCTGCGTCTCCCGGTCGTAGGAGAAGATCCGATCCTCATATCCCGCCTGCTCCCAGTGATCCGCCCGTCTCCACAGGACTCTCTCTCCCTGCGGTCCGGCCAGCAGCAGAGAAAAATCCATGACGTTCGGATAGTCGAACAACAGTTCCTGCTCCGCGCAGCCGTCGGTCTGTCCGATCCGCAGCTGCTCCTTCAGATCGCCCTCCCGGCATACAGTCCGCTTCTGCACCACCTCGATCGGATTGACATAGATCATGCCAAGCCGCGGAGGGATATCATAGCTTCCCTTCTCCAGCGTGCACCGGACAAAATACGCCTCTTTCCCGGCCTCAGGATGCCGGAACGCTTTCATTTCTCCCGGAAGGGAGATCCGCACAAAGCCGCTTTTCAGAAAGCCGCACGTTCCGTCCGAAACTTGCGCGTCCACAAATCCCTCCTCCGTGCAGACCTGCCAGCGCAGGCCGCACAGCCGGAAATCCGGTCCGAACGGCGCGCGTCTTCCGTCCTCCTGCACGCAGACATACAGTCCGTCTCCGTCCGAAAGAGGACGCTCAAAGCCCAGATAGACGCTCTGTTCCCCGGACATCTCCGAGGCGAAGCATTCCGCATAGTCGCCGTCCCGGCCCGCGAAAGCCGTCAGGTCCGCGCAGCGTCCGTCCGACTCGCTTAAAAATACGCAGAACCGGTTGCCGCCTGCCCGGCAGCTTCCCACCGTCTCGAAGGGCACGTCTCCGGCCAGAAGCTTCGTGCCGGCCGGGATCTCGTCCTGCGCGAAGGCTCTGCTTACGACCGCGTAGCCCGACGCCGGTTTTTCCTTCTCCGGCTCGATGCCGAGAAGCTTCAAATATTTTTCCACGTGGACGTCCCCCGTGGCGTTCATATAATAGTCCAGCATATCCGTAAGCCACGCGTACGTCTGCAGCACCGTGATGCCCGGATCGTGGCTGTTGTAGTCTGTCCACTGCTCCGTCATGGACGGGATCCGGCTCACCGCCCTCTGTATGATCTGCTCATAGGTCAGATCGTCAAGCTCTGGTACTTTCAGCATTCGCTCACCTCGATATATACTCTGTGCTCGCCGTTCACCGCCATCAGGAACGGATTTTTCATATTTTCATAAAACTCATCGGTGACGGTCAGCTCCTTTCCGTCCACCAGCGCGGTCATGACCATTCTGGAGATGCTGCACCCGGCGATCCGGGTCCTGAGTCTGGCGGTCAGCTGGGACATGCGGGGCAGCTCCCCGATCTCCCAGCCCCGGCCGCCCACGCCGCCCTTCAGCGGATCGATAAACTGCCGAAGCTCCTCCAGCGCCTGCTGCTGGAGCTCGTACGCCTGATCCATGGAATCCTTTTCGATCCACACTCTGACGCTCAGCCTGATAAAATACGGCTGGATCAGCGTCAGGCTCTTTCCCGACGGGAAGAGGGCGCTGTCTCTGGCCAGCCGGTCGCGGATGGCCTGTTTGAGACCGGAAAACACATGCGCTCCTTTTTCGTATTCCTCCACCAGCACGGCGATGGTCACGTTCCCGTAGCGGGTGTTTCCGTAGGCGTCCGCATGGCTTACGCACTTGACCTTCCTTACCCCGTAGGACACCTGCGAGATCAGGTCAAAGAAATCCCTCGCCGTGACGGCCCGGTTCCGGGTCCTCAGCATCCCCGTCACCAGACGCATGGCGGCGTCCTCCGTGTAGCCGTCGTAGCCTCCGTAGGTGGGGAAGGGGTTCGTCACGCCGGACAGATAGCGGATGGCCGTTCCCGGCGTCGTGATCGCGTGAGCCGGAAGATTGGCCGCCCCGCCGCTGTAATTGCTGTGGGCCACCCGGATCAGCGGACCCTCCTTTGCCAGAGCAAAGTCCGCAAACGCGTATTTCCGAAACGACAGCTCGCCCGACGCCATATCAAGCTGGTAGCTCCTGCCGCCCTCGTACATCTGTTCGGCCTTCTTCCAGAGCACCCACTCCTCCCCGCGGCCGGTCTGCTCCCGGATCCAGACCTCCGCCTTCAGAAGATTTTGCTGGGAGAGCTGGATGCGGACCGCCTCGGTCGTATCGTCCAGATAAAATTCCTCCGTCACCGTGTTGACGTTGACGATCCGCGCCATGTTCGGGTAGATCCCCTTCACCCGCGGAAGGGCGTATTCCGGATGCTCCCTGCCGGCGCTGACGAAACGGAGGAAATATCCCTCGCGGCCGAACAGGGACCGTTTTTCCATATCCTCCGGGATCATCAGAAGCATGGCTCCCGAACCGCAGAAGCCTTCCGTATAGTCCACCGTCCGAACCGGCAGAAAACCCCGGTCCGACAAATACTCCGCCTGGAACTCCACCGCCCGGTCGCTGTCGTTTTCGATGTCAAAATAGAGACTGAAGGGCATCCCCGCCACAGACCGGTCAAAGCCAAGATACATGGTCCGTCTGGCATGCTCCGTCTGGAAAAAGAGGCTGGCGCTCCCTCCGTCCCTCAAGCTCTCCGTCACATCCCGCTCATCGAAATTATTTTTCGCCAGCGCATAGGACGCGCTCCTTGGATGATCCTCATAGGAATAGGACAGCGTCATCCCGGATATGACCGGACACTTGTAGACGGCGGGCACCCGGTAGATGTTTTCCGCCTGAAGAAGCCTGGCCCGGATGCGGCCCTCGCCGGAGCCCTCCTCGTAGTCCGCCATATCGTCCGGGCAGACGAACTCCAGCGTCGCCTGACCCTCCACGGAGCCGTTGAACATGGCCGATACATGCTCCTCTTTTAGAAGCCGCTTCCATCCCGTGCGGCTCTTGTATTCCCAGCACACATAGTCCGCCAGCACCTCCGCCGGACGGATGCTCGCCTGCTTTTTCGGTTTTTTCATGATCGCCTTGTACTCCAGATCCATGTCGGGAAGCTCCAGCGTCTCCTCGTGGATCCGGTAATCCAGACGGAACTTAATCCAGATCCTCGCCCCGGGACGGCTCAGCGCCTCCGGGTCGTCCAGCGTCATCTCATTGTAGAGCCCCAGCGGCTTTCCAAACGGATAGATCCTGCCGGACGGCTCGTCGTTTCCGTTCAGCCGCACTTCCCGCGGGACGATCTGCTCTCCTGAAAAAGAGACCGACAGCGATTTGATATAGATCGTCGGCAGCGTTCCCGTGCAGGACAGCGTGAGATAATAGCCCTCTTTCTGCCCAACGGCCGCTTTTTCCGGCGTATAGTCCTCCATCCTGAGACGGATCGCTCCGTCTGTCTCCTCCACGGACGGGAAGGGCCTCTCCTGCCCGTCCGGCTCCAGCACGGACCATACGACCCCGTCTCCGCTTAAAAGCTTCGCCGCCCCGGGCTCTTCCTCCTCCCCGGACGTCCGGATCCGCACCCGCAGATCCAGACTGCCAAGCCCGGTAAACAGATCCTCGAAGCAGAGATACAGCTTATGGCAGGCGCAGTTTTCCCCCTGCACGCCAAACGCCTGAAAGGCCCCGGACGCTCCGTCTGTCAGATCGTGCCGGATGATCCGGTCGCTCTCGCGGTCCGTGATCACCGCCATGACCGGCTGCGCGTCGCAGATAGTCAGGCTGTGCTCCGTCTCAAAGACCATCTCCCCCGCCTCCGGCGAAGAGGCCAGAAGTCTCGTCCCCTTCGGGATCGGGACCATCCCCTCGTGCCCCTTCACCGGCTGAAGCTGCACGTAGCCTCTGGAGGCGCTGACCGGCTCCTTCAGCATGGGGCCGAACAGGTTCAGATACTGGATCCGGTGCTTGGGGATCACCTGCCCATAGCGCTCCTGACACTCGTTCATCATGTCGCCGCACAGATCCGTCAGTACGCAGCCCGGCTCTTCTTTTCCGCGCTCATAGGCGAACTCCGGCACATAGGAGTGCATCAGCTTCTTAAGTTTTTCATAGGTGTTTTCCATATCGCTCCCCAGTCCTTTCTCCTTTTCGAAGCTTTAAAGCTCTCCGGTTCCTTCCTCCAGATAATAGGGAAATACCAGATTGTTCGGATTGTTGGTGGCTCTCACATAATAGTCGATATTGAGGTAGATCGTCCCTTTGCCAAGCTCCCTTTTGTCCACGGACACGCTGACTCTGCGGATCCTCGGCTCATAGCGCGTCAGCGCCTCCTCCGCCTCCCGGATCAGCTGCGCCTCGAAGGCCGGGTCCGGCAGCTCAAAGACGTACGCCTGAAGGTTGCAGCCGAAGTCCGGCAGCATGGCCCGTTCCTTGAATCTGGTCATCAATATGATATAGATGGCCTGGCGGATGTCCTCTTCGCCCTCCGCCATCTTAAACTGCCCCGTCACCGGATCCACCTCGGGAGGAAACGAAAATCCTCTTCCCAGAAATGCTCTTGAACTGTCCATAGACTCCATCCTTTCCTCCGCAAAAGGGCCTTTTGACCGGCCCGTCAGTTGATCTTTACTACCGCGCCCTTGGCGCTCAGCGGGCCGGAGGACTGCACGTCCACCTGGGACTGTCCGCTGATCTTCACCTGCGCGCCTTCTGCCTTCAGCGCCGCGGTCGCCTTAAGGCCGATCTCGTTGTCGGCGGACACCGCGACCTTGCTGGCCTTCAGGCTGATCTCGCCCGACGAGCCGTCCATCTGAAGCTGCGTCTTCTCCCCTGCCTTTAAGAGGAGCTTCGACTTTGACAGGATCGTGGTCTCCCCTTTTTTGCAGTCCATGCGGATCGTGTTGCCCGCGTCCTTGTCGGCGACGCTCACGATCTCGTTCTCGTCGTCCACCAGAACGACGGTCCCCTTCGGCGTCGTCAGCTTGATCGTCTGCTTCTGGTCCTCGTCCGTCAGGAGCAGGTCGACGCCGCCCTTCGTGCGCAGGTGCTTCTTCCTGTTGTTTTCGTCAAAGCTTTCCGATACCATGGCCGCGCCGCCCGGATAGAGGCTTCCCAGCAGGAACGGCCTCTTTAAGCTTCCGCCGATAAATCCCACCAGCACCGTCTCGTCGATCTCCGGCACCCAGTACCAGCCGTAGCCGGGACCGGCGGCAGGAGCCATGAGCCGCACCCACTCGCACATGTTTTTCCCGGTCTCCCAGACGGTGAACTCCACCTTCACCATCCCTTTAAAATCCGGGTTGTTGTTCTCCACGACCGTCCCCTGCACAAAGCCCGTAGCCTTCTGGTTGTCGTAATATTCATTTTCACTGCGCATCAAATCGGTAATCGAATTCATAGGCTGTCCGCTCCTGCCGTGATGTATGTCCGGTAGCCTTCCTCGTCGAACACGTGCCGCACATACGTGATATAGTATTTCCGGTCCGCGATGCCGGACAGGCCTTCCACCTCCACGAAGCGCCCGGGGGCCAGCTCCGGGATCCCCACGCACTCGCATTCCAGCTGGCCGAACCGCCTTCGCGCGTCGTCCATCCTGGCCTGCGCCCGAAGCGCGGCCTCCGACGCGTCCTTGACGCCCGGCTCATAGAATACCTGCCGCGTCTGCTTCAGGAGCTTCGAGGGGCCGGAGCCTTTCCCGAAGCTTCCGCTTATGGACGCCTCTCCCTGGATCCTTGCCCCGCTGGAGGCGTCCACCGAGCGGATCTCGATCTTATCCACCAGCGACTGGGCCGAGATGGAAAATCCCGCCCGCAGGATCCCTTTTCCGGGAGAGAGGGTCGCGATGGCGGAGGTGACCTTCTGCCGCTTCCGGAAATACGCCTTTCCCTGGAGAATGAAAAACTCATATCCGTGCTTGTCCGCCTGCTCGGAGATCAGCTCGTAGTCCGTCATCATGTGACTCCGCAGGGGCACCTCGTCCTCAGGGCAGGAATCCAGCTCCTTTCCCGACAGGTAGCCGCTGACCGGCGGCTCGCCCAGAAGGAAACCCACGACGGCGTCCGCGCTCTTCTGTGTAAAAAACTCCATGCGCCGCGTCTTCATGAGGAGTCCCTTGACGTCCATGCACTCCACCCGGATCCGGCAGGAGCCGTCCTCCATGCCGAACTGATAGTCGATCTTGTTCACATAGCCTTTGAAGAGAGATTCCCGGCGCACATAGCCAAGCTCCACCTCCACCATCTCTCCAAGCTGGAGCTTCTCCACAAATTTTTTGAAATCCGTCTGCTTCTCCTCGTAAACGTTTTCGAGAAAGAACACGCAGCCGGAGGCCTCCAGACCGCTGGTCAGCTCCAGCTCCAGCGAACGGACGTCCGCCTTCTCCCCCGCCGCCAGTCTGGTCGTCCCGACTGTCACCTCCATGGAGGGCGCGCGGAATTCCCCATATTTCTTTCTGAGCGCGCCGTAGTCGGTGCTCTCCTGCATCAAATCCATCTTCTTCCCTCCAAACCGTTCCGTCCGTTACAGCGCGGGGACCTTCAGCCGTCTGGTATGATCGACTCTTCTGGGATTGAGGATCCCGTTCTCCCGGGCGATCTCCTTCCAGCAGGAGACGTCGTTGTATTCCGCGTCCGCCAGCATCCAGAGCTCCTCCCGCTGGTTCAGTCTCCGGTATTTTGTCCGGTCGGGAGATTCCTTCGGATTCGCCCGGATCTCCTTGGAGACCCTAAGGTCCTCTCCCTCGATCTCCACGTCCAGCTTGACCCGCACGGGATTGCCGTCCATGTCAAACATCTGGTAACTGATGTTCAGAGAGGTCATATGGCCGAGGAAAGCCATGCCGCCCCACGAAAAGCATACGTACGGCTGCTCGTGGTTCTCTCCTTCGATCTTCATGAGGAGCGCCAGCTCGCTGCACACGTCGGCGAGCGTCTGCTTGTCCTTCAAATATTCCCTGGCCTCCGGCATATAGGTGGCGGCGTCGAGGACGAGGCTGACTCTTAGATTGGCGAGCTCGCTGTCCGCCGCCTGCAGATCCTTCGGATCCGCCTCCTCCCCGTGCCCTGTTTTATTTTTGAATTTCAGGCCGCGACTGACGGAATATTCCGAGGGGTTGAACTGCACGGAAATGCTTTTCATATTTCTGGCGTTTTCCCGGAGCCCGTCATAGGATCCGTACATGAGCTGCGCCTTCGAGAGCGGCCCGTCGTCTCTCATGAGAAACTCATTCTTTTTGTTCATCTATATCAGTCCTCTCCTCTCCCGCTCTGTCCTGAGCTTCTGTTCCAGCCTGCGGTAGACCTGTCCGGCCATCTGGCTGACGCTCTCCTCCAGCTGCTGCTCCACAACGCTTTGCACCTGTCTGGCCACGTAGGACGTCGCTCCGCTCTCCGTCAGGATCGCAGGGTTTGTGCGAAGCGCCTTTTTCACCGCCTCCTGCTGGCTCTTCTCCAGCGTCTCCTGACGGACCGTCGTCGTCCGCACCTCCCGGATCTCTTCGGTGATCTCCTGAAGTCTCCGCCGAAGCTTCCGGCTGTCCGTCCCGGACGTCTCGTTCTCCCGGCTCTCTTCATAGACCATGGAGGCCGGATTCCCGCTCCATCCGCTCTGCGGGGCGGCAGGCAAGACTCCGTCCGGAAGACCGCCCGACGCCAACGTCCGGTGCGCCATGGATGCGGACGGGATCCGGTCAGCGGACGGTATTGCTGCCGCCCGCGCCGTGATCCTCTCAAAAAGGGGTCCGGATGCCCGCTGTCCCAGTACCGGAGCATCCCCGGCGCGGGCTGCGGATGCTCCGGTATTTCCTATGGCGATCTGCGGGGACGCGGCGTGCGTCATCGGTACTGCCGGTATGTTCCCGGCGGAGCTCGCCTGCTGGCCGGAGAAAGGCGTTTTCGCATACGTCATGGCTGCCGCCGGCAGATTCCCAGCATCGTTTCCCGGCGGACCGGACGGAGACGAAGCCGCAGGCGTCATGGACATGCCCGCTGTGTTTCCGGTCATGGCTTCCGCCTGTCCGGGCAGCGGGGACGCGGCGGCATGGAGCAACGGCGCTCCCGGCGCGTATCCCGCAGTTCCCTCCAACTGGCCGGGACGAGACAACGCAGACGTTTGTCCTGTGGGGATCATCGGCTGACCGGGCAAAGACGGCGCGGCGTACGTCATAGATGCAGATGCGCCGGGTACGCTTCCGGCGGCAAAAGTCACTGCTGCGTGCGTCATGGACGCCGCCGACAGATTTCCCGCAGCGTTTCCCGACGGATCGGACGGAGACGAAGCCGCAGGTACCATAGACTTGCCCGGCATGTGTCCGGGAGCGTTTTCTGCCTGTCCGGATAAAGCGGACGCTGCGGCATGGAGCCGCGGCGTATCCGGCGCGTGTGCCGCGGCGCTCTCCTGCTGGCCGGGCCTGAACGTAACAATCGCCTGTCCTGCGGGAATCGTTGGCTGACCGGGCAGAAGGGACGCGGCGTGCGTCACAGATGCAGATGCGCCCGGCACGCTTCCGGCGGCAGTCCCCGGCTGACCGGAAAAAGGTGCCGCGGCGTGCGTCATGGGCGTCGCTGACAGATTCCCCGCAGCATTTTCCGACGGACCGGACGGAGACGAATTTGCAGGCGGCATGGACTTACCCGGTATGTGTCCGGGGGCATTTTCTGCCTTGCCGGGCAGAGGGGACGCGGCGGCAGGAAGTAACGGCGCTCCCGGCGTACGTCCCGCAGCGTTCTCCGGCCGACCGGGCAACGGCGGCGCAACGTGCGTCATAGGCGCGGCAGGCTTGTTCTCGGCGGCGCTTTCCGCCTGACCGGGCAAAAACGCGGCGGCAGAAAGTAACGGCGCACCGGACGCATGTCCCGCGGCACTTCCCGATGAACCGGGCTGAGACAGGGATACCGGATCCGCCTGCGCGGCAGACAGATTTTCCGCAGCGGCTCCCGGCTGGGCGGGTAACAGCGACGGGATATGCGTCAGCGGCATACCGGGTACATTTTCCGCAGCGCTCTCCGGCTGACCGGGCAACGGCGACGCGCCCGGCACGATCCCCGCGGCGGCTCCCGGCCGGTCGGTCAAAGGCGGCTCGGCATACGTCATCCGCGCGACGGGCACATTCCCTTCGACGCTTCCCGCCTGTCCGGAAAGCATCGCCTCCGGACGGACGAGCGGCGCGCCGGTCGTCTCCGTCAGCGTCTCCGGCGGCACGTACACGCCCCGCCGGACAGTCGTTTTTCCGGTCTCACCGGACTCTTCCAGAAGGCGGCCGACCCGCGCGGCTTCCTCTGCCGACGGATGCGCAGGCTGCGCCTCCTGCGGGCGTCCCGGCTCCGGCGTCCCGGAAAGCCGGACGGCTCTCTCTGCCGCCTCGATGGCCTTCGCCTCCAGTCGGGTCAGATCTTCTTCCCTTCCCGTCTCCGCTTCTGCCGGAAGGTGCGTCAGCTCTCCGGCCCGTTCCCGCACGGCAGGATCTGCGCTGCCGACCGGCCAGAAGCCGGCTCTCCGGCTTACCTCCTCCGCGAGGGGGAAATCAGCGTCCTGCCGGAGCGCACCAGACTCCGCCTCTCTCCCGGCCGTCCGGGCGGAGGACGAAATATTCCGGACGGTCCCCGGATAGAGAATATTTCTCTGTCCGCCTTCGTAGACGGTCGTCCGCATATCTGCGTGGAGCGTGCTGTTGTAAATGTTCTCGATCTTTCTTAAAAGAATCACCCGGCTCGCGGGACTCAGTCCCGCGGCGTCCTCAAACATCCGTCTCAGACGCTCTTCCGGCTGCGCTTCGCTCTTTTCCGTCTCCGAAGTGCCGGACGTGCGCGCCTTCTCAGAATCCGGCCCCGTCCGGGCCGCGTCTCCTTCCATCCGTTCCCGCAGGACCGAGAGCTCCCGGACGCCGACCTCCCGCACGAGCGTCTCAAGCCTCGTCGTCAGCTCCCGGACCGTGCGCTCCTCCAGAGCAGGAAGCTCCGCCCGGACCGCTCCCTCCACCTGCCTCTCCACCGTCGGATACAGATTTTGATAGAACCGTTTTTCCATCAGCTGTGTCAGAAACGTGAGATTCTGCCGGTACAGATGATTTTCCTCGGTCAGATGACGGATCTTATAAAAATTGGTGACATACGTGTCGCCGGCGAAAGTCCCCGGCTCCTGCCCGTCCCTCTCCGCCGGAAAGACCATGGGCGCGGCGTCGAACAGGCGGGACGCTCCGCCGTATTTCGCAATGATCCCGTTGGAAAAATCAAGAAACCCGCTGGTCATGCCACCTCACACCCTTTCCTCACCGTTCCGTCTCCGCCCCGGACGCTACTCCTGTTCCTGCTCCAGCGACGAGTAGCCAAGCTCCAGCGTGGCGATCATCAATCCGCTGGTCGACGCCTGAAGCTCGCTGAGCGAGATCCGCCGCACAAACGCCCGTTGCAGATAATACTTGGCGGCGATGCTGACTGAGCTCTCCGTTCCCACGCCGGATCCCAGTACATAGATCGCCACCTCCTGTTCAAAGCGGCAGCCCGGAAAAAATTCCTGCATCTCCGCCTCGCCGGGCAGCAGCCCCATTTCCAGCGTGACCGTCCGCTCGCCGGATCCCGGCTGGATCAGATAGTGCGCCCCTCTGTTGTATCCGCCCTCCTGAAGCGTTTCAAAGCCCGCCTCGTCCGACAGCCCGGAAACCTTCTGGAACGGGATCTGGCATCCGTCCAGATAGACGACAAAATTATATCCTCTGCGGTACACCGCCTTCTGGCTTCTCGCCCATCCGACCGTAAATTCTTTTCTGTCCGGCATCCTTCCGCCTCCGCTTCTTCCTACAATTCAAATATATTCTTTGGCTTTCCGCTTATTTTTTTATGAATATCCGAGATCTCCGCGCAGAATCTCCGCCTCGTCCGGTGATCCATCTGCATCACCGACTCATAGCTCCAGTGGAAATAGTAAGCCACAAAGGAAATCTCCCTGTACAGCTCATCCTCCGGATAGACGGTTATTCCGCCCTCATAAAATTTATGGGCTTCTCAAACTTCTCCCCGCAGTGCGGACACACGCACCTCTCGGTGGGCTGCTCCATGGAATTGACTCTCTGATACATATTCTGCAGGAAAGCCAGATCCGCGGAGAACAGCTTCTCGATGGTCGCCGGCCGGATATTCGTCAACGTCCCCAGAGAGGTGACGACGCGGGAAAGCAGGATGATCGTCAGGTACCCCGGATTGCTCACCACCCGCGGGTCCCGCAGAGGAAGGATCTCGTCCGCCGCCGTCGCCAGCCGCATGACTCCCTTCCGATGGACCTCCCCGTTCTCGTCCACATACCCTCTCGGAAGCTCAAACTCAAATTCTGTGATCAGTTCCATCTGTTTTCTCCTTTATGCGCATTTGGCGCATCTGGCACGACTGCCGCCCCGCTTATACGGCGGGGCGGCGATGCCGGTACAAGATCAGCTCTCTCTTGTCATGGACTCGTACACAAGCTCTACGCTCTCAAACGCGATCTCGCTGGAGCTGGCGTTGAAATCGGGAGCCGTGTATTTGCTGGGCCACGCGTTGGTCAGCGTCCATACCGCCAGAGCGGTGGATCCGTCGTCGTCGAACAGCGTGATCGTCACGCTCTTGTTGTGATCCTCTCCGAGGGAGGTTCCCTGCGAGATGGAGGTCACCCACTCGTAGAAGCTTAAGGAGCTGGTCATGCCCCACTTCAGCGTCACGTTTCCGAACTTGGTCAGGCCGTTCATCTTGCGGGCCCAGTTCACGCCTTCGTCGCCGGTACGGTATTCGATCACGTCCACGCTGGCGTCAAAGCCGCTCACCTCGGAGAAGCTCGCCTCGGTAATGCCGTCGATCTCGACCTTATAATTATATTTTTTAAATGGATATGCCACGTCTGTGTTCCTCCTTTACCTTTCTTATCTCACCAACTTACGACTCTTCCATGAACTGCGTGATCCGGAAGATCACGAACTCAGCCGGACGGCTGGGCGCCACGCCGATCTCGCAGATCAGACGGCCGTTCAGGATGTCGCTCTGGGACATGGTGTCTCTTCCAATATTGACATAGAACGCCTGATCCTCCGTCGATCCGACCAGCGCTCCGTTTCTCCACATGTCGCGAAGGAACGCGCGGATGGTTCTGCCGACTCTCGACCAGAGCATCTCGTCGTTGGGCTCGAACACCGCCCAGTTGGTCTGGGACTTGATGCTCTCCTCCAGATAGATGAACAGACGGCGGACGTTGACATATTTCCAGAGGCTGTTGCTGGAGCAGGTCCTTGCGCCCCATACGCGGATCCCCTGTCCGGGAAGCACGCGGATCAGGTTGACGCCCGCCGGGTTCAGCACATCCTGCTCCGCCTTGTTGTACAGGCAGGACAGTCCGATGCAGTTGTAGACGACCTCGTTGGCCGGAGCCTTATGTACGCCTCTCTCCACGTCGCTTCTGGCGTAGATGCCGCACACCGCTCCCGAAGGCGGGATGTAGGCCGGCTTCTTGTTCAGCACGTCGTAGATCTGGATCCACGGATGATACATCGCCGCGTAGTCGGAATCTACTTTCTCTCTGTGAGCCAGTACGTCCTGCGGACGGGTCAGGTTCTGCGGAACGTCCAGCACTGCGAAGCTGGCGCCGGTTCCCGCGCAGTGAGCCACGAGCGCAAGCTGTACGGCGGGGCTGGTCACGCCAGGGATCGCCATGATGCTCACATTGTTGATCTCCTTGAAAGCCGCCAGACCGGTTCTCTTGCCGGGGCCTGCGTCTGTTCCCATGAAGATGTCGTCGGTGATGCCCTTCTTGCCGCCGTCGCTTCCGCCTGCCAGGAAGACGACCGCCTTCTCGGCGTCTGCAGCCGCGTTAAATACGGACAGCGGATTTGCCGCATCCTTCATCTCTCCTGCCGCCACGTCCACCAGATCGGATTTCGCCATAATCTTCGTGATGTACGAAGCGGATCCCACGTTCAGGGATACGCCCTCGTAGAGCTCCACCTGATCCTTGTAGGCGACCTCGACGTTCATCTCGCAGGTGGACAGCGTTTTCTTCGGAACCGGCGCTTTATCCACCAGATCCTCCTTCACCGGGACCGCCAGCGTGATGGTGTTGCCCTGCGCCATGGCGATGCGGTTGTAGCCGGTCACTCTTCCGTTGGAACGGATCGCGACGATGTCTCCCTCCGCGAAGATGGAGCCGTTGGCTACCGTGTACACCTTTCCGGTCGCGTCGTCTCCGGTGGCCTCCAGGACCGCCGTCTTTCCTTTGGACGCCGCCGTCGCGGTGACCTTGATCTCATTGCCCCACTTTCCGGGGTTTTTCGCCGAGATCGTCACTCCGCCCGCCGCCACGGAAGCCGCCGAAGCGTCGGAGGCGACCGCTCTCATGACGTAGCAGCGGGAACCGCCGTTGGCGAAGAACTGCTCCACCGCGTACGCCAGATAACGGAACTCGCCGAACCCGTTCTCCGGCAGATAGCCGCCGAATTTCCGGTTGAAATCCGCAAAGCTCGTCACAAACTCCGGGGTTCCCGTCACCTTTCCTTTTTCGGCCATTCCGACAAATCCGGCGGTACTGGTGCTCACGCCCTCCATCGGTCTTAGCCCTGATTCAAATTCTTCCACATATACTCCTGGGGATAAATATTCTGCCATGTTTTCTCCGGTCCGAAGTCGTTTCGCTTCAGACCTGTCCTCCTTTCAAAATGGTTTCCTGGTTGATACGGTCCCGCCTCTACGGGATCATGGTTGTCGTGGCCGGCCCCGGGTTTACGATCTGTATGACCCCGCCCCAGCTGCACATGCACTTGCATGTCTGGTTGACCGCCGGTTTTCCTCCTGTCAGCACCGTAGGGGAGCCCGGAGTCCATGGCGACGCCGTCGCCGGAATGCACGGCTGCGGCGTCAGGACTCCAAGCGCCGCCGCTGTCGCGGCAGCCACCTGCGGATTCGCCATGGAAGTGCACATTCCAAACGGCATGATGTTCGTCATGGGCTGCATGTCTGTAATACAGGCAGGCGGCACGCCGCTGCACAGGATCTTACTTGCCGGGAGCACATTGAGCACAGACGGAGCCATGCCGAAGCTGCACATAAGCTGCGCCCCCGACGTCACAATCACCGACACATTCCACCCCCTCTCTCTGCTGATTCTCTATGGGGAAGCCTCATCACTTCCCGGATCAGACGCTCCTCCCCGCATTCCACGGGGATGGCGTAAGCCCCAAAACGATCGGTCACAGACCGGTAGATCCTCACGAGCGGTTCTCCCGCCCGGACGCCGTCCGGAGGCTTTCCCTCCAGCTCGGCCCGGTATTCTCCGATCCCCCGCTTCTCCGTGAGCACAAGGATCGTCCGGTCGTCCCCCTCCCCCAGCTCGTAAGGCCGGTTTAAGAGGTTCTCTTTTGTAAAGCCCTGAAAATACAGGATGCAGCTCTCCCCGTCCGGCCGGTATTCCCGGAAGGTAAGACCCGTGGGCCTCGTCCTTCTGGCGTACACCTGCGCCGGAAGCCCGCCTCCCGGCGGAGCAAGGGTCCCGCAGAGGTATTCGCACCCCGGAAGCCCGCCTCCCGCCTGCGCGTACATCCGCACATCCGCCACGGGCTCCTCCGGGTCGAGGAGGCTTTTCTTCACCAGAATGCTGCACGAGTGATAGCCGCTCCCCTCAATATAGACCCGGGTCTCCTCCTGCTGCGGTTCCAGAAAGACGTAGAGCCCTTCCGCCTTCTCCACCGGATGCACGATCCTTTCTCCCACGGAGAACCGGAACCGGCTGCTGCGGATGCACGCCCCGGAGAAGTCGTCCACCAGCCGGAGGACAAACGCAATTTTAAATCTGATCATACGCACCTCCGCCTAACGGGCCCTTCCCTGTTCCAGCTCAAAGTCAGCCGCCACGACGCGGCGGAAGCTTCTGACTCTCTTCGAGGACAGCAGTACCGGAGCCACGCTGAAGTAGACTCCCAGCTGGTACGGCACCGACAGCACCGACCAGATCTTCGTCTTCTCCTCAAAGCTTAACGGGAGCAGCGTAATCGACGCGCTGGTCTCCTCTTCCCCGGCCGTCTCATACAGGATCGCGTGATCCATCAGCACCTGTATGACTCTTCCCAGTATCCGCTGCTCGTTCTCCGCATTGGAAAGAAGCTGGGATTTGGTACTCATATACAATGCGAAAAACAGATTCAGCGGCTTCGGCGGATACTGCGCCTGATTTCCTCTCAGCCGGATCAGATCCGCCTGCTGATATTCTCTGAGTTCCTGAATATCATACAGATACAGTCCCAGCTGAAAATCCGCGTTTTTATCCGTAGGGGAAGCCAGCGCGATGGATTCCGGAGACTGGATCAGATCCGGGCAGATATGCTCCCGAAGCAGCCGGAGCACTTCATTGCTCACATCTGAAATAATCGAAAAGTCTGCCATTTTTTACCTCCTCCCTAGTAATTTTCCACAGTTACAAACAAAAGCTCTTCCGGCTCGTCCATCTGGTAGCAGAGCCTGTACCGGACATTGTCTATTTCGTAGACCTCTTCATAGATCGCATCCGCTAGATTGATGCCGCTCACCTCCACGTAGGAGCGGTTCCTCGTGGTCAGCTCGTAGCTGATCCCGCTGAAGGCGGTGGGTTTAGAAAGCCTCACCCGCTCGATGGCCACGCACTCCTGCAGGGACGGCGCGCCGTTCTCCGGCGTCATGTCCTGCCCTTCCAGAAATCCGACGCTCAAGGCGTCCCGGTAGGAGGACACTCCCGTGATGTTGACCGCGCTTCGGTCAAGCTCCTCCTGGGTCTGCCACTCGTCCGAGCTGAGGTAGTAGTAGATGTAATACCGGTTGCTGACCGGCAGGCTTTCCAGCACTCTTTGCTGTTCGTCCTTCTCCTCCTCAGGATCGCTCTCCTCCGTCGTGCCGCCTGCGCTCCCGCCGCTCTCCTCCTCCAACGTCGTCTGACTCTCCTCGGTCTCCGTCAGCGTATCCCCGTCCTCGTTCGGGATATACCAGCTGGAGCCGCTGCCGGACGACTGGCTGTCGAGCCTGAGCTCCACCAGACAGTCCACCCGCAGGATTACCTGCGCCCTCTCGAACAGGAGGCTGGTGCCGCCGTCGTTGTAGTAGGTCACCGGGGTTTCCCGGAACATGGCCATAGCCTCCTCCAAGTTCATCCCCAGAAGCGCTTCGTACTGAATATCGTCTCTGGCAAAGGCTCCCTCGAACAGCTCCTTCCCCGATGAGGAATACAGCTTCCCGCTGCCCTGCGCCCTTCCCATGTAAAATTCGCCTTCATATTTTTTGATGCCGCTGCTGTAATAGCTGATCCCCTGCCCGTGGTAAGCCCCGCTCTGGAACTCTCCCTCGTAGATCAGGATCCCCTGCTCACTGTACAGCGCGCCCTCGCCGTTGTAGGCTCCGTTTTCAAACTGCCCCTCATATTCCTTCGTCCCGTCCGGATAATACAGCACTCCGTTCCCGGAAAAGCTGTTGGCGGAAAACTCTCCCTTGTACTGGACCGTCCCTCCGGAATAGTAGAGCGTTCCTATGCCGGAAAAATCGTTGTTTTCAAACGCCCCCTCGTAGATCAGAAGCCCGTCCTGATTCCAGAGCGTGCCGTTTCCGGTGCACACGCCCGCCACAATGTCTCCTGTGTAGACCACGGCCCCGTTGGCCGCCCGGATGTTGGCCCTGCCGGTGTATTCGCCCAGATCCATGTCGTCGTAATCGTAGTAGACGGTCGTGATCAGATTTTCCGTGGCCGTCCTGTCCGAGATCGGGGCGGCGAACCAGTTGAAATAGATGAACACCGCCGCGCAGGACGCCAGTATGATGACGCACACCAGCATCTTGGAGATCCAGAACCGCCCTACGGTAAAATAGTCGTCCGGCGATTTTGCCTCTCCCGACAGGATCTTGCGCACCTTCGCATTGATGGGCCCCACTAGCCGGGAGCTGATGATATTGATGTTAAAAAGCTGCTGTATCCGGCGCACGACCCGCTGGAACGGATTCATGATCGCGGTCCGAAGCCTCAGGAACGCCTTCCCAAGAAGCTGGAAAGCATAGGAACCCTGCACCCCGCGAAACATCTGCGTCACCGCATTTATGATCATTCTGAACAGACTTCCCATTCTGTCGCTCCCTCCAACCGGTTACTTACTTTCCGCCCTCCAACGCCTCGCAGCGGAAAATATAATATTTGGCCGCCATATCCGACGGATTTTCGCGAAGCACCATGGCGTACAGATTCTTCGCCTCGTAGTAAAAGCCCTTCTCATAGAGCTCCATCGCTTTGTCAAACGCGTGCTTTGTCTGACGGATCAGGCGGATCTGCTCCGCGCTCCGATCGTCGAAAATATCATAAAGCCCCAGATCCAGCTCCTCGTTCCTGAGCCGTCCGATGTACCGTCCGGCGTAGGAATCCCGGCCCGCCATGCTGCCGTAAGCCGTCTCGGTCATCAGAAACCGGCTGCCCATCCCGCGAAGGAACGTGCCGTTGGCCAGAAGCTTTTCAAAGGCCGGAGCCAGCACCACGGGAATGTAGCGCTCCTCGTCTCCGCAGATGCCGAAATATACCTCCGTCCGGTCCATGACGAACATCACCTCCAGCTGGCCTTCCCTGCCGTACAGCTTGTTGTCTGCGTCGATCCTCGCCAGTATGGTCAGCGCCGTCACCACCGCAGAGTCCACGCCGTTCTGGCAGACGAGCATCATGCTCTGCAGGTTCGCGTCGTCCACGATGGAGATCATGTCGTTTTGCTGGGCAAACCGGTTGACGGTGTTGAAGAACCGGTTCATAAGCGTCTCCGTCTGGTCCAGCGGCAGCGTCTCCTCCGGATAGAGCCGGATGTTGAGCACCGCGAAATTGCCTCTCACATGACTCCCCAGCGTCAGGGACGCCAGATTGTCCGTTCCCAGAAGCCCGATGATGCTGGGCGGCACGAACCGGTAATAGGTCGCGCTCAGACGCTCCAGATTCAGGATCTGCACGTCGATGTCGTCGGCCATCTTGTTGAACACCTGCGAGATGCCGGTCAGCTCGTCCTCCGACGTGCTGCGGATGCGGATGCTCCTGTCGCCGTCCGCAAAAAGCTGCATCTCCCGCTTGATCTCGCCCAGCGGGAACAGGATCTGATAGAACAGCACGGTCAGCACGACCATGACGATGATCAGAAACGCCACGCACACGATGACGAAATCCTTGACGTACGTCCCCGTGTAGGATTCGATGTTGGACGTATAGACGCCGGTCTCCAGAAGATAAACAGTCTCTCCCGACGAGCCTCCCACCGGCGTGACGCACACGAGCCGCTCTCCCATCCGGTCCTCGATGGTCCCGGTCACGGCCTCGCCGGTGAGCGCCGCTCTCCGGTACAGCTCCTCCGCCGGACGATTCATCAGGATGTCGAAGGGGTAGAAACACGGGCTGTTGGTGTCCACGCCCACATACAGCGACCCGTTCTCATAGTAGAGGATCCTCGTGTAGAGGTCGCGGGTGGCGATCTGACTGCTTAAGTAGGAGTACGCCTCCCCCGAATAGTCGTACGGATATTCGATCTCGTTGAAGGAATCCTGTCCGAACAGCGCCGCCAGCATATTTCCCTCGTCCATGGCCTGTTTTTCAAAGTTCTCGTTGATGGCGCTTCCGTAATACCGGAACGAGATGTAGCCGAACAGGGCCATCGTCAGGATCAGAAGCGGGATCGTGGCGCTTAAGAGACGCTCCATGATCGTGTGCCCGCCCCGGATGGCGCTGGCAAATGCCGCCAGCAGTCCGCACAGCGCCAGTACCGCCGCCGCGAGGATCACCCATGTCTTCAGGATGTCCAGGGCGACCGACGGGACGCCGTAGTGAAAGCTGTTGATCACATGGGCGCTGCCGTCCTCGCTCACAAGGAAGTGAAAGCCGTCGTCCTGTCCGCTCCTCACCAGCGCGGTAAAGGTGTTCAGGCTCGACATGGACATGGCCGCCACGTTGCCCGGCGTGTAAAGTCCGGAGCCGCCGAAGGGGCTGTTGCCGCTTAAGACCGTCTCCTCGCTGCCGTCCGACAGATTCAGGCGCAGGATATTTCCGGTCTCATGCTCTCCCAGATAGATATATCCGCTCTCCGCATAGGCGATGAAGGTGGGGTACATGAGCGTATCCAGCGTCCGGGCCGGATAGACCTCCCAGACGTCCTCCTCGCTGGCGCAGTAGATCTTGCCCGAGTCGGAGATGTACACCAGATTGGTACTGTTTCCCATGGCCTTGTAGATGCCCTCTCCGGCCTCCATCGGATAAGTCCTCGTATTTTTCAGGGACAGAGTGTCGTCCAGCACGGAGCCGAACTCGTAGCTTCTCCTGACGGCCGTCGTCTCCGCGCTGTCCGTGGCGATCAGCGTGATCGTATCCCCGGAGGCGTTGATCCATCCGTACCGCCAGTTCTCCTCGTCCGTCAGGTCAAAGACCTTTTTCTCCTTCCCGAAGAGCTGGTCAAAATCCAGCACCATCAGCTCCTGGCTCTCCAGCTTCCCGTCATAGCGGTTCAGCCGGCTCCGCAGCACATACACATAGCGCTCGCCTGCGGCGATCCCCTCGATGCTGTACATGGAATCTCCCTGACGGGTCCGGAACCGGACCGACGCGTCGATGGCTCCGTTCCGGCGGATCCTAGCCACCACCGTGTCGTTCCCCTCGTACCAGCTGGCGATGGTATTTCCGCTCTCCGCCGTGCAGAAAGCAAGGAGCGAATCCATGGACACGGATCTGTCCTGCACTCCCCGATATCCCGCGACCGCGCCGGAAAGGACGAGCACGACCAGCAATATGATTCTCCACACTTTGTTCATAAGTATCTGTCCCTCTATTCCTCATCGCCCAAATAGACATTGCCGATGTATTCGATGCCGTAATAGCTGATGTTGCTCTCATACGCCCGCCGCACCCGCCAGCGGCTCTGGATCTGGAACGCCGCGTAGATCAGCGTGACCAGCACCACCACCGTCAGAAACGCGGTCATGGAGTTGCGGAACAAAAATCCCCGCACCCTGCGGAAACGGCTCCTGAACCACCAGAGGAGCCCTCTCGTCTCCACCAGCTTATCCGGCATGTTCCGGACCGCGGAGATCATGTGTCCCATGGACAGAAATCCCGTCGTGGTCATCCGCATGTAGAACAGCCGGAGGTCTCCCGGGTAGCTGTCCGGCGACTCGTATTTTCCCTTATAGTTCAGCTCGAGGATCCCGAACACCTTCTCCGCCGTCCGCCTGAGATACCGGCTCTCCTCCATCCCCGGCTGAAGCTTCGAGAAATCCAGAAAATAGTTGAACTGGATCTCTCCGTCCCGGGTGATGTTGATGTTCCTGTCGTCTAAAAGGAGCATTCCCATGTCGGCTCCGGCCCCGCACTCGGCGCAGGCTGCGATCAGCCCCAGCGCCGCTCTCTTGCAGTCCGCAAATTCCGCCAGATAGACGCCTCCCAGCAGGGAGAGCAGGTTCTCATGGTAGTACCGGAACACCAGATTCAGTCTGTTCTCGTAGATGAACGAGCCTAAAAAATCCCGATTGGAAAAGAACAGTCTTGACCGGTTCAGTTTTTCGGTCACCGTCTTGCGGCAGCCGGGATCATGGATGGAGACCAGCGTGTAGAAAACGCCCGTATCCTTCAGGGTGTCCGTACACACATATACGTCGTTGACAGGATTTTCAAATACCGTCCGGACGATCTCCAACTCCATATTCAGCGCAGGAAACATCTCATTCACCTACTTTTCTTCGATTCCGTTATTCGTCGGCCTTTTTCTGGGAGACGATCACAAACGCGTGCGTGAAGATCTCCGGGTTGCCCAGAGCCTCGATCTTGATCTCGTAGACTCCCTCCTGGGCCGGGGCCGTATACATGCCGTTGTTGTCGATCTTGCCGCCCTCCGGATCCAGCAGCGTGTACGTCAGCGTCTCCTCCGGCATATTGATGAACACCGGACTGATGTGGACGCTTCCCTTCGGCGGGAGCACGACCGTATCCGGCTGCACCATGATGCAGCCCTTCTGCTCTCTCTGGCTGTACACTCTCTGCTCCAGATCCTCCGGCTTGAAGGCGTACCACCGGATCCGAAGCCCGATCCGTCCAAGCTTCGTCCGCGGCCTTACGCCCACGATAAAGGTCCCTCTGTCGGGCAGGATCTTCACCGCCCGGTCAAGCTCCAGCACCTTCCCGTCCGTCGGGTCGTCCGCGGCGAAGATGCCGCCGTCCCCGAGGATGATGGACTCCTTGTCGCTTCTGGTGGCCGGATCCCGGCTGATGTACTCCACGCCGATCTCCACATAGACGGGGCCGCTTCCGAGGCCGTGCATGATCTCGTCGGAGAAATACGCTCTGCCGACCTCTCCGCCTCCGCCCAGCGACATCTCAAAGACGCCGCTGGAGTCGGCTCTGCGCTCTCTGGCGGACGGCTCTCTGGCCGGGGCGCTTCCTCCGGTCACGAGCGTCTGCTCTCCGGCTGCGCCCAACGCCTCCGGGATCAGATACTCGTGCAGAAGCTCCAGCGTCATCAGCTGCTCGGTGCTGCTCACATACTGCCCGAAGGGCGGTCTCTCCACCCGGTCGATCATGGAATGATTCTCGGAGCGGATCAGCCGGATCTGCGCGATCCACAGCTTTTCGTCATATTTCCGGTCGAGATCCACGTCCAGCGTTCCCTGATAGCCGGTGCGCCGCACGTGCTCCAGCACTGTCTCCTCCACGGGAGCGATCTTCATCTGCACGTCCTGCGCAGTCTCCGCCGCCCCGGATTTGTCGATCCGGATGCCGTGGAAGCGGACCGTGATGTCCTCCCCTCCAAACACATAATCCTCCGGCCGGAAGACCTGCTCGATCACCGACACGCCGCCGTACTCCAGATTCAGATTGTCCGCGCCCACGCGCACGCCGGACGGCGTCAGTCCGTCCGCCGACACCTGACAGGAGAAGGAGAGCACGCAGGGCGTATGGCTTAACTTCCGGATCTCCGTGCGGGTCCTGACGGCCGTATCCGGCGTCAGGAAGGTGGGAAGATACTGTGTGATGCACAGATCCTCGTCCTGATAGAGCACGGAGGACGCCAGATACTGGTCTTCGCTCCGCTCACTCCTTAAGCAGTCCCTGCGGTCCTTCAGGAACAGGCGGAAGCTCTCTCTCTTCCGATTGTAGCGTCTGCCGTCGCCGTCCGCATCCGTGTCCATGACCGCATAGACCGGATCCGTATCCTCCTCCGCGTACGCGATGCCAAGGCAGGCCGTCTCGGTCTTCAGCGAGGAATATCCCTCCACGGTAGAGAGCTTCAGCACCTGAATGCGGGGCACGACGATCTCCCGTCCCGAAGCGTCCAGCGCCATGCCCGACTGCAGGATGACGGAGGAGTCGTCCGCCGCCGTCACATCCATGCCGTAGACGATGCCGAAGCCGTGCAGCGTCCGGTTGACGAGCCTTCTTTTGTCGTTCATGTACCCCTGCTCGTTTTCAAAATCCTTCGATGTCAGAAGCTTCCCATAGTAATAATTGTTGCGCTCAAACGAATAGTATTTTCGGTTATACATGCTCCTTCTCGCCCTCTTCCTTCCTTTTTCTGGATCTGTACAGCAGCCACAGTCCCAACGCTGTCAGAAGCACCGCCGCGCTGTACAGGACCGGCAGCCACGGAAATCCGCCGCTCTCCTCTTCATATTCCACCGGAGCGGCGATGGCATAGGTGCTCAGATGATCCACCGTCGTGTAGGCCACTCCTCCGGAACGCCTCGTCTCGTAAAGTCTGGCCGATCCGTCCTCGTCCAGATAGACCACCTGGATGATGGAGTTCTCGTACTCCGCCGGGATCGGGAGGCCGATCTCGATCTCTCCGTCCGGCTGGATCTCCTCTCCGTTGGACAGAAGCGTGACCTCGTAGCCCGCCACCACGGCGTAGCTCTCGCTGACGGCCTGCTTCACGGTCCTCTGCGCCGAATCCGTCACCTGCACCTGCTCCACGTTCAGCTGCACGTCGTCCGGCAGGACGCCCTCGTTGGAGGATACCACCACCCCGTAGGATGCGTTTTTGAGCACCACGTCCGAGTAGGTGGGCCCTGACGCGGAATCGGAAAAGCTTCTCCTGCTCTGGAGCCGTCCGCCCCCGCTGTCCTGAAGCTGGCTCTCCTCTTCCTCCGGGACCGCCGCGATCTCGGGCTCTCTCACCGTGTAGCCCACGGTGAGCACCCGGCTGTCCTGCATATGATCCTTCACGGCGATCACCTTGAACGTGACCGCCTTGTCCACCCGCACCGGGCCGGTGTAGAGCGTCGTCTTGTCCGTATCCTGCGGATCCGGGTCCGTGCCGTCCGTCCGGTAGTAGATGGACGCGCCCTCCGTGCCGCACAAAAACGCGATCTCCGTTCCCACTTCCAGTTCTCCGCTGGCGTAGGACGCCTGGGGCGTTTCCACCTGATCCGCAAAACCGTAGGTGAAGACCGCCACGTCCGACTGCTCCTGATCGTCGCCCACCGTGATGGCCTTGATGGTCACCGCCTGATCCACCACGATGCTGTTCTTATAAAGGCTGCTGGCCGTGGTCGGGTCGTCTCCGTTGGTCGTGTAGTAGATCCTGCCCGACTCCGCCGTCAGCGTCACCGCGCCCTCCGCCGTGAACACCGCACCGTCCGGAACGGACGACGTGGGAGCCGCCAGCTTATCCATGATCGTGTACGTGAACGTCGCCGCCGATACCGCCCGGTCCGTGCCCTCCGACACGGCGATGGCCTTCAGGATCACGTTCTCACCGGGTTCTCCGTTGATCGTGACCGCGCTTCCGGACGTGCTGCTGACTGTGGGCGTGGAGCCGTCCGTCGTATAGCGGATGACAGCGTCGGACACGTCGGTGTTCAGATGGATCACCTCGCCGTTTCTGACCGTGCTCCCGGTCTCCTTGTCGGCGTAAATACCGCCGTCGTATGTACTGATGCTGTAGCTGTAATAGCCGATATCGCTGTCGCTGTAACCGGTCCTGGCAGCGTAGGTCCTGACCGTCACCACCGTCCCCGCGCTGCCGCTGATGATCACGCTGTCGCCGATCAGCACGTTTTTGTTGTCCGATTTCTTCGGGTCGGAACCGTCCACCGTGTAATAGATCGTCGCGTGCTCGTCTGCGTCCAGCTCGATGACCGTGCCGGACGCCACCACGGATCCCGTTTCGATGGACGGCTCCGGCACGTCCAGCTTCTCCGACACCTCGTAGGTGAACGTGGCGACCGCGCTCTTCATGCCGTCCTTCACCGCGAAGGCTTTGATCGTCGTCCTTCTGGTGATCGTGAACGGATTGGAGCTGTCAAACACGCTGCTGTCCTCGGTAGGATCCGCCGGGACCGACGAGCCGTAGGCGACCTCATAGTAGATGACCGCCCCGGAGGTGGAGGTCTTCAGCTCCACGGACGTGTTCTCTGTCACCGATCCGGCGGCAGGCGTCGCGTAGGGCGCCGTCACCGCCTCCGGGTACCGGAACACCAGCCGTGAGATGTCGCTGCTGGCAAGCCCCGTCTTGTAAGCCACCGCCGTGATCGTGATCACCGACGAGTCGGTGATCTCCGGTACCACGATCTCCTGCCGGGCGCTGTATTTCATCGTGCTCTCATTGGCCGGCTCCAGCGTATCCTCGTCAAACGCCGGCTCCGTCCCGTCCATCGTGTAGAAGATCTCCGCCCCTTCCGTGGCCGTATACAGATGGATCCTCGATCCGACCCTGACCACTGCCCGCTCCTGCGCGCTGGTAGCCGGAGTGGAACGCACCGGCTCCACCACGGCCTGGTTTTCCACCGTGTAGGTGAAGGTGGCCAGACTGCTGTCCCGCATCGTGCGGGCGATCCGCCCTCCCGAATATTCCCGGAACATGCAGGCCACCGCCGTGATCGTCACCGTATTCCCGTAGGAAGCGACGGGCTCCTGGATCATGATGGGTTCCAAGGTAAATTCTTCCGTCCCTTCGCCGAGCTCGATTTCGTTTCCGCCGCCCTCCTTTTCTACAATAGTCACCACCGGCGCGCTTCCGTTTAACGTATAGAAGATCCTGCTGTTGATCGTTCCTCCCGAAAGATTGATCAGATCTCCCATGCGGATCGTCTCGCCGCTCGCCTTTGAGGCAGTCGGCGCCTCCACCTGATCTCTTAAGTTGAACGCATAGCTGAACTGATTCGCCTTACCGATCACACGGCCGTTCACGATGGCCTGGGCGTTGATGGTCAGGTAGCTGCTGACATAGATCGACTCATCCACCTCGATCTTCGTCTCTTCGTCGTAAAGCATTGTGCCATCGCCGCACTCGTACCAGAGGCCGTTGACCCGCACGTACAGTGTATCCTCATAGGTCACAGTTCCCGCCGTTTCCTCGGAATACCTCTCGTCCAGCGGGTCTCTCCCGGACGCGTCCACCTTCGTGAACGAAGGCCAGCTTCCATCCAGTGTATAGAAGATCAGCGCCTTCTCGCCGGATTCCCCGGTGCCGGAGGATTCCAGCTCCACCAGCTCGATCTGGTCTCCGAAGTCGACGGCGTTTCCGTCCACCGGCTGGCCGTCCACATAGGCCGTAGCTGTGACGCTTCCCGGCGATTCCGTAATATAAGTGAGGTCATGTCTTCTGACTGCGCTTCCCACGAAGCCGCTTCCGTCCGGCACGGTCACGCGGGTGTAAAGGTATTTAAATCTCTCAGGACTCACCGCCGTCCCGTCCCAGTCCACCCAGTAGTTGTCCGGCACCGACGAAAGCTCCCGGTTGCTCAGAAGATACTGGCGGGTCGCCCCCGTACCCTTGTAGGCGTCATCCAGCACCAGATCCGTCAGCATATCGTCGTAGGACACCGGAACTTTTCTTCCACTCTCGAACTGGATCTCGGGCGCGCGCAGCCCCTGGAACTTAAACTCCTGCGCCGCGCTCACCGCATAGCCGTCGGCGAGCGCCAGCGCCTTCACGGTCACGCCGTCTTCCGCAGCCAGCTTCTCCGGATCCAGCGCAAACGGTCCTTCGTAGACCATCGTTGTATCCGCCGCTCCGCAGCCGTACCAGATGCCGTTCACCCTCACATAGAGATTCCCTTCATCCACGGCTGTCGTCGGAACACTGCCGGACTCCGATGCAGACGCGGACAACCTCTCTCTCAGTGCTTCATCGTCCACCCGCGAGAGCGACAGCTCCCCGCCGTCCACCGTGTAGAGGATCCGCGCCTGCGTCTCCTCCGCATCCGTGAGCGCCGTAAGCGTCACAGATGCGGAAACCGTCATGCCGTCTCCCTGCACCTCGCTGCCCGTCTCGGCGGAGGACGTCACGGAAAGAGGCCCTGCAGTCTCGTCCTTATAGGTAAAATGATATTCCCGAACCGCGCTTTCTACAAACATCTCCGCAGGATATTCTCCCGCGTCCTCCCCGGACGGGCACAGACGCACATAGAGATACTCGTCCTCCATGGACATCGGAAGCGCGTCCCCGGAAAATTCCGTCCACGTCTGCCGGTTGAGATCCGCCTCCGACACTTCCGTGTCGCTCCAGAAATATTCGATCGTCCCGGTCTCGATCGCCGCCTCGTAAGCCGCTCCCAGCCCCTGTGTCGTATCCTCGTACGGGTTACTCACAATCACCGCCGTGATCCGGTCGTCAGAGACCGTCTCCACGGTTTCAGACGTCAGATCGGATCCGCTCTCCAGCCGGATCCTGGGTATATTCAAGCGCAAATACTCCTTCTCCACGCCTTTTCTCAGCGCCTTTCCATCCTCCACGACCCATGTCCGGATCTTGAGACCGCCGTTTGTATCATATGCCGGAGTGAATGCTCCTTCATACAGGATCCCGTTTTCACACGCGTACCAAAGCCCATCCACACGGGCATATGCGGTGTCTCCCATTTTATAATACTCGACTCCGCGCTCATCCAGAGGAACTCGCCGGTCAAGAAGCGCCTTTGTGGTGGGATCCACCTTGGTAAGGCTTATCTCTGACCCGTCCGCCGTATAGAAGATCCTCGCTCCATCCGCCGCGCCCCCGATCAGCACCTGATCGGATACTGCGCTCCCCTCCAGCATCGTCTGCCCGAGAAGCGACACCTCCAAATCCTCCGGCGCTTCTGTGATATAGCGGATCTCGTATTCTTCCGGATCGCTGATCAGGTAGAGCGTTGATTCTGAACCGGTCTCGGGATCGTCTTCCGGCTGAGATGGCCGGACTCTCGTGTACAAGTACCGGTTCCCGTCAAGCGGGATCGGATCCTGACTGTCTTCCCACTCTTTCCATTCCGCTTCCCGGAAGGAGGTGACAGGTTCGTCGCTCAGGATGTATTCCAGCGTCCCGTTTTCATAGGCTTTCGTGTACGCTTCCAGCTCCTCTTCTGTCAGATCATCCGGAGCAGCCATGGAAAGTCCTGTCAGCGCGTCCGCCTCCGGCACGCCGTCCTCCGAGTCGATGCTTCGGCCGCTCTCCAGCACCGGCTCCGGCGCTTCGGTCGTCTGCGCAGTGTTCGTAAGCTCGTAGCTGTACGACGTATAGAGCGCCAGATCATAATCGCCTGCAAGTTCTTCCCAAAGGTAGTAATTCCATCCATGGATCTGGAACTCCTGCTCCGACACGGTCAGCATATCGATCCGCACGACAAAATTTTCTCCATCATACAGCGGGATCTCCTCCCCGGCCCGGTATTCCTTCGCACCCTTTTTCTCCATATAGGTCTCAATGGTGTCGTGAAACGCCCGTCCGGCGGCGTCGTCCGTCGTGATCAGCGCATTTTCCGAGACGACTGTGTATTCGTCTTCTTGAGGTGCATACTGTTCTCTCACGCTTTTTTCAAAGTCCGAGAAGCTGTTCTCTGCGTCCTGATCCGTCACCAGACAATAATAGGTCGTGTTATCGCTTCCCGGAAAATAGATAGTTAAATCTTCAATCGCCCTCTCTCGGCCTTTTATATCTGCTTTTACCGCTACTTCATATTTGTTTTGAGGATTTCCTAGCTCCAGCGATGTACTGACCTTAATCGTCTCAACAGAAAGCGTCGCATCCTCCACATAGGCAGCCTCCAATGTGCCGCCGAGCTCCCCTTCCGGAAGCGTCAGCTCTTTCTCCTGCCCATTTGTGCGAAGTGTAATGTTCCCCGTCTCAACGGTCTGGCTGATCTCGAACTTTTCCATTGCCGTTATCTGATATCTTTCGCCATCATCGTCTGATCTAACAACCCATACCGGATCCCCCTCCTGAAATGTTATCACATTCCCCAACGCTCTCGCCCGCAGGAAGCCGCCGCTCCACAGAGAGAGGAGCAGCGCCGCCGTCAGAAACAGGCAGATCGTCCCCGCCAGCTTCCGGCCGGCTTTCGCCGGCCCTCTATGCAGTTTTCTCCAAAAACGGCTCTGCTCTCTCATAAGTCCACCTCTCTATCTGGTATGTTAGCACACTTCCCCGGACAGCTCATTACTCGTTCGGGTAGTCTTTATCTGTTCTTCTTCCATTTTTTCCGGATGAAGTAAATCGCTCCGGCCAGCGCGCACAGCCCGGCCAGTATCTCGAGGATCAGCAGATACGGAATAGAAAATCCTCCTTCGCCGATCTCCTCCAGCCCCACCAGCGCATAGTTGCTGAAATGGTCGGTGTACGCGTACGCCATCCCGCCTTCCCGGCGGGTCTGCTGCCTCGTGATCCGGTTGTTCCCGTCGATGTAGACGATGGTCACCGCCGCGTTCTCATAACGGTCGGGGATCGGGATCCCGATCTCCACCTGTCCGTCCGGCTGGACGATGCTTCCGCCCCGCATCAGGTACATATTGTAGGAGTCGAGGATCGTGTATTCCTCCCCGAACAGCTGACGGACATTTTCAAGCGCCCGCGTCTCGTAGGTCTCTTTTTCCGTCACGAGCACCGTATCTTCCGGGATCGCCTCCTCCGTTCCGGACACGGTCGTATGATAGTCCTTCTCCTGAAGGGTCCGCTCCTTGTCAAAGTCGTCCCCGTCCGTGTTCCGGGTCAGGCCGGACGCGTCGGTGGCGTGGAGCTGCTCGGCCTCGAGCCTCGCCTCCTCGGCTTTCTTCTGCTCCACCGCCGGGATCGTCTCCACCACATAGCTGAAAGTTCCCACCTCCGACAGCTGCAGATCCTCCCGATAGGCCGCCGCCTTGACGGTGACGGTCCGGTTCAGCGTGATCCCTTCCGTGTACTCCAGCATCTGGTCCAGATTGTCCAGCGTCGGCTCCGTGCCGTCGGTGGAGTAGTAGATGACCGCTCCCGACGTCTCCGTCTGAAGGAGCACCTGCGTTCCCGGCTCCACCACCGAACCGTCGGCGATGGACGCCTCCGGTCTTCCGGCTCTTGACGCCGCCGTGTACTGGAACGTGGCCACCTCGCTGACCTCCCCGTCCTCCGAGACGGCGATAGCCCGAAGCTGCGTCGTCCGGTTGATCAGCACCGCCTCCTTGTACAGGCTGGAGCTCTCGGTGGGCGTCGTGCCGTCGGTCGTATAGTAGATCTTCTCCGCCGGGGAGCTTAGCTCCACGCGGGTGGCCACCGTCAGCACGCCTCCCGCGGGAGACGCCGTGGGCGCCGAAGGACGCTCCTTGATCTTATAGGTAAAGGTGCACACGGTTCCCGACTCTCCGTCCACTCTGGCCACCGCCTTGATCGTAAACACACTGCCCGGCGTGCCGGAAACGGTCACCACCGCTCCTCTGACTCCGTGATCCGCAGGAGACGTGCCGTCGGTCGTATAATAGATCTCCGCTCCGGTCACGTCGGTCAGAAGATTGATCTTCGATCCCGCCGACACGGAGGATCCGCTCTCCACATCCGCCGTCACGCCTCCGGCGCTCTGGCTGATCTGATACGTGAAAGTGACCACCTCGCTGGCCGACTTTCCTTCCTTGCGGGCGTAAGCCTTGACGGTCACAAGGTCTCCGGCTTTTCCGTCCAGTATGAGCTCCCGTCCCATGGCCGCCGATGAGTTGGAGGCGTCCGACGGGTCGCTGCCGTCTATGGTATAGTAGACGGACGCGCCGCTCTCCGCGTCGAGCGTCAGCCTCGCCCCTCTCGGGACCATGGAGCCGCTGGCGATGGACGCCTCCGGCGGAGACAGCTGATCCTTCGTGTCGTAGGTCAGCGTGATCACCGGACTCTTCGCCCCGTTTTTCATGGCGATCGCCTTGACCACGGTCCGCCCGCTGATCACAATGGGCTGTTCCTCTGTGAAGACCGAGCTTGACAGCGTGGGATCCGCCGGCTCCGTGCCGCTGGTGGATATGGTATAATAAATGGTCGCGCCATCGGTCCGGTTTTTCAGGATGATCTCCTGCCCCAGATCCACGCTTCCCGAGGGAACCGTGGCGTAGGGGCTCTGGACCGGATCAGGAAACGCATAGACGAATTTCCCCTCGGAGCTGTTTTTCAACTCCTCGGCCACCGCGATGGCCCGGACCGTAAAGTACCCTTCTCCTTCCTCCGGCATCAGGATCCCCTCCGACGCATCGTAAAGCTGTGTCGTCCCTTCGACCGTCACCGTTCCGTCCTCATTCATCACCGCCGATGGAGCGCTTCCATCGGTCGTATAGTAGATCGCCGCTCCTCTTGTGGAGGAGGAGAGAAGGATCTTGTCTCCCGGCGTCATCACCGTCGGATCGTCGTCCTGCGTGGACGGGGTCGCCGTGGGCGCAAGCACCTGCTTCTGCTCTGCGATCGTGTAGATAAAGCAGATGATCCGACTGTCTTTCATGCTCTTATCACCAGCCTCATCGCGTTTTACCGCTTTGATGCTCACATAGAACTGACTTCCGTAATCCCCATCCACAAGGATACCCGTTGTGTCGTTGTAAAACTTCGTCCCGGTCGTTTCGTCCTCGTGATCCTGTACCTGATCAGAGCTGCCGATGATATAGTAGAGCTCCGCGCCCGGCGTCTGAGACCGGAACGAAATGTAAGCTCCCTTCTCCACCACCGCGCTGGCCACGTTCCCGCCATCCGGATTGCTCTGTGTCACGATGGCCGCCTCCGGATCGCTTACCTGCTGGGCCGGCTGCACCTCGTAGCCGTAGATGATCTGTTCGCTTGGCTCCTTATCCTCGACCAGCGCCACCGTCCCCACATACATTTCGATGTTCCTGTCGCTGTCGTTGTTGAAAAGCTTCAGATCTCCCTCCTGAAAGACCTTCGCCTCCTTATCCGTCTCATACCACCGGTTTCCGATCTTGAAATATCGCCCTGACGCGCCGTCCTCGAGGCCGGAGATGTCACCCGTCACCCGTGAGACCGTCAGTCTGGCCGGAGTTACATAAGTCTCCGACACCACATACAGAAGCTTTGCATCCTCGTCGGCGCTGCTCATGGTGACAGTTGTGCCAGAGGCGGTGCTGAACGCGATTCTATCGTCATCATTCATCACCTCGTTCGTTCCGGGGGCCACCTCTGCCTTCATCGCCGTTCCGCCAAACTGATAGAAATACTCCTTCACCTCTCCATACT
>JAUNHB010000030.1 GCA_030524125.1 Eubacteriales bacterium
GAGCTTACAGAGGACTGTCGGCTCACCGGAGAGGGCGGAGGCGTGTTTGCCTTCTTTGCGCCGGTCTACGATTCGGCGGAGCCGGAGGGGACGTGGCACAGACTCTCTCTGGAGGGAAGCTTTGAGGGCTGCAAGTATGAGATTCTGGCGGCGGCCTTCGACGCGGCCCCCGACGACGATCTGCCGCGGATGACGGCGGACGAGCTGGAGGAGCGGATCCAGAGCGGCGTCTGTATCCGGAGGGCGGGCGCGGACGATCTGCTCCTGCACGAGCTGACGGGGCGCTATCTGTGGGTGCTGATCAAGGTGTACGCTTCGAGGGCGGACAGCCGCTTTTCCATCGACGGGTTCCGGGTGGAATTTCCGTGGAGCAGCTTTTCGCAGTATCTTCCGGAGATCTATCAGGAGTCCGGAAGGAACGCGTTTTTTGAGCGGTATATGGCGGTCCTCCAGAGCCTCTACGAGGATCTGGAGCGGCAGGTGGAACGAATCCCGGAATATCTGGACTATGAGAGCGCGCCGCCAGAGCAGCTTCCGATGTTCGCCGCGTGGACCGGCGGCTGGGCCGCGGGCAGAGGGTATTCCGGAGAGCAGCTTAGGTTTCTCCTCGGAAAACTGCAGGAGATCCAGAGCGGACGGGGGACCGGAGCCGTCATGCAGCAGATGCTCCTGCTTGCCACGGGGAGGAAGGCTGTGATCGTGGAATATTTCAAATGGCATGACTGGATGAGGAGGGGAGCCTCCCAGCTTGAGAATTATGAACGCCTGTTCGGACGGAACGAAGATACGTTCACGGTCGTTCTGGATACGGCGGAGATGGAAAAACCGCCCGCGAAGCATCAGATCCGGGCGCTGCTGGAGGAATATACGCCTCTTGGGATGCACTGCAATCTGGTACTGCTGCGCTGGAGCAGCCACATGGACCAGCACTGCTATCTGGATAAAAACAGCCGGTTATCCGTGCCCGCGGCCGCCGATACGGCAGGCTTCGTGCTGGGCGGAAACTATGTGCTTGGATAGGGCGGCGGTTCCCCCGCGCCGTTCACGGCACAAATGCTTTTCAACGGATCCTTTTTGTGGTATGATGAAGGTGCTTTACAAAAGTAACCGCAAAAAGGAGAGAGGACGATGAAAAAGAAAATGCTGATGGGACTGGCCGCCGCGATGGGGATCGCGCTGCTGACTGGCTGCGGATCCGGTACGGGGTATGCAAAGGACGGCTACGCGGAGGGGCGCATGGGAGATACGATGCATACGTATTTCTTTGATTACACCGTGAACAGCGCCTACACCTGCGGGGAGTTGGACGGCTATGCGCCGGAGGACGGAAATCAGCTCATGGTGGCGGATATCACGGTTAAAAATACTTCGACTGCCACGATCACCATGTACGACACGGATTTTCAAGTGCAGTGGAACGACGAAAGCGAAGACGCCTACGACGTGCCGGTCACCTACTATGAGGAACTGTCCGCAGACGGGATGCTCCCGGCGGAGTACGATCTGGCGGTCAACGAGGAGCGCACGGGACAGCTTGTGTTTGAAGTGCCGGATGGAGAGGCTGATTTTTCCGTCTCCTACATGGAAATCTTCGACGACGGCACCGAGACCGGTTCCACCGGAGATACGTTTTTCGTGTTCTTTACGGCGGAGGAGCAGTAAGAGAGAATGCCTTTTCCCCATGCCGGGGATTTATGATCCGGCATGGGGATTTTTATGTGAGCTCCGCCTCATACGCACTCGTCGTCTCTGCGGGGACGTTCAGCCCGCGCCATTCGCACTCATCGCCTCTCTGGGGCCGTTCAGCCCGCGCCATTCGCAAAGCCGCGCTGACGCGCTGTTCCTGTTCACAGGTGCCCTGTAAACAGGAACATTCGCGGGCTCATTTGAAGTTTTGCTTCGCAAAAGGAGCCCGCTCACACCTGAATCACGTTCTCACGCCTCAAACAGCAAGTGTTTGAGGCTGATTGGAGTAGTAACAGGTGCCGCTTACGCGGCTATCTTTGCTCATAATCGGGCGCTCCCTCAGCCGGAAGCAACAGGCCCCAATTCGTGCAAGCACGATTTTGGCCTGTCACTCCCGGCTGGCTGAACTGTTACTTAAAAATCGACAAATTAGACTGGACGAAACGACAATTTTATGAAATAATGAACCTGTATGGGAGCTTCTGTCCAAAGCGCTCATACAGGATTATTTGAAAGGAGTTTCAAACAAATGATTTATTCACGTGAAGTAGAAGAAATGTGTCCGGTAGCTCAGGGCGTCCATCACGGCGCTGCTCCGATCCCGGAGGAGGCAAAATGGGTGCAGGCCAAGGAAGTAAAAGATATTTCCGGCTTTACCCACGGTGTGGGCTGGTGCGCTCCGCAGCAGGGAGCCTGCAAGCTGTCCCTCAATGTGAAGGAGGGTATCATTCAGGAGGCTCTGGTGGAGACCATCGGATGTTCCGGTATGACCCACTCCGCAGCGATGGCCGCAGAGATCCTTCCGGGCCTGACTGTCATGGAAGCTCTGAACACTGACCTTGTGTGCGACGCGATCAACACCGCCATGAGAGAGCTGTTCCTGCAGATCGTCTACGGACGTTCCCAGTCTGCATTTTCCGAGGACGGACTTGCAGTGGGCGCAGGACTTGAGGATCTTGGAAAGGGTCTGCGCTCCCAGGTGGGAACCATGTACGGAACCCTCAAAAAGGGACCCCGTTATCTGGAGATGGCGGAAGGCTATGTGACCGGAATCGCACTGGACGCCGACGATCAGATCATCGGCTATCAGTTCGTATCTCTTGGAAAAATGACTGACTTTATCAAAAAGGGCGACGATCCCAACACTGCATGGGAGAAGGCAAAGGGCCAGTACGGCCGCGTAGCGGATGCAGTCAAGATCATTGACCCGCGCAAAGAGTAATTTCTGGGAGGTAGACGAAAATGGCATTATTTGAATCATATGAGAGACGTATCGATAAAATCAACGCTGTGCTGAACAGCTATGGAATCGCTTCCATCGAGGAAGCGGAGAAGATCACGAAGGACGCGGGCCTTGATGTGTACGGACAGATCAAAGGCATCCAGCCCATCTGCTTTGAGAATGCGTGCTGGGCTTACACCGTAGGCGCAGCCATCGCCATCAAGAAGGGCTGCCGTAAGGCTGCCGACGCTGCCGCTGCCATCGGAGAGGGACTTCAGTCCTTCTGTATCCCGGGATCCGTTGCGGACACCCGCAAGGTGGGACTTGGCCACGGAAACTTAGGTAAGATGCTTCTCGAGGAGGAGACCGAGTGCTTCGCGTTCCTGGCAGGCCACGAGTCCTTCGCGGCCGCAGAGGGAGCCATCGGTATCGCCGAGAAGGCGAACAAGGTCCGTCAGAAGCCGCTGCGCGTGATCCTGAACGGTCTTGGAAAGGACGCGGCGCAGATCATCTCCCGCATCAACGGCTTCACCTATGTGGAGACCGAGTACGATCCGTACAGCAACGAGGTGAAAGAGGTATTCCGCAAGTCCTATTCCGAGGGACTGCGCGCGAAAGTCAACTGCTACGGCGCCAACAGCGTGCCGGAGGGCGTTGCGATCATGTGGAAGGAGAACGTGGACGTGTCCATCACCGGCAACTCCACCAACCCGACCCGCTTCCAGCACCCGGTGGCAGGTACTTATAAGAAGGAGAGAACCGAGGCAGGAAAGAAATACTTCTCCGTTGCTTCCGGCGGCGGCACGGGCCGTACCCTTCACCCGGACAACATGGCGGCAGGACCGGCTTCCTATGGTATGACCGACACCCTGGGCCGCATGCACTCCGACGCACAGTTCGCAGGTTCGTCCTCCGTTCCGGCTCACGTAGAGATGATGGGTCTGATCGGCGCGGGCAACAACCCGATGGTCGGCATGACCGTAGCGGTGGCTGTTTCCATCGAGGAAGCGGCGAACGCGGGCAAGTTCTAAAAAATCAAGTTATAGTAAAGACACAAAGAGGGAACAACCGCCCACAAAGTGGTTGACCTCCGGAGTGCTTAAAAAATAAGCCTACCTGTACTGGTCAAGTGACAAGGTAGGCTTATTTATTTTCGCTTATGATGGAAGGTTGTAATATTAATGTCAACCAATATATTTGTTGTTTTAGACAACCCCGCCCCGTTTTTCCTCGTTCATTGTGCATTAAAAGGGGCAAGAACAAAAAGTAAAAGGAGAAAATACTACGAAAATCAACTGCACTTTTAACGGCGGAACGGAGAGGGTGTGGCTTCCCTTGTGATGAACGGTTTCTGAATTAAGGTAGTCCTGTATCAGATTTTATGTTATACTACTTTCATAAAGGCGGTGGACGGGATGGATTTGTTTATTTCAAAAGAAACTTTGGACATGTTATCTTACAAATCGACATTGGGAAGAAGTTTAAAGCAGCTATCGTTACGGAAAACACCTTTGCAAACTATTTTAGAGGATATAGAAAGATACCGTGCGAGTTATATTGACGTGCTGATACAAGAAAACCTGATTGGCTCAAGGTTTAAAAGCGATGATTCCATTATGCGGAAATATGAGAAAACACTCCGGACTGGCGGGGGATTTAAACAGTGTTTTAATGATGTGCTTGGATTTAGATTGAAATTTGAACGATATCCGGAAAAATATCCGGATTATTTCAGGGTGGTTGACCTGCGCAAAGGGAAGAAGATTGATGACGGTTACCGGGCTATCCATCTGTATTATCAAAAAGACAGTATGGCATATCCGATCGAAATTCAGTTGTGGTGCGGAAATGATTATTTGTTTAATATTTGGAGCCACACATACATTTACAAATACAAAGATAGCAAAATAGGAAAAATCCTTTATGAAGAATATATAGCAAAAAGGATCTGCAGCGAACAAGATTTTGTAGAGCGTTTAACTTATTGGGAAGGTGAATGGAATGGGAGATAAAAAAATTTATGTAGTCGCAAAGATTTTTGATCAGCCGGGATGTCTGGCGTACCGGTGCAGGACGGCAAACGAGGCGCGCTGTCTGCCGGGCACGCTGGAAGCGTTGCGGGCGGATGGCGTGCAGATCGTCATACTGGACAGTCCGGAGATTTATTCGGAATATGCGCCGTATACTTACGTGGAGGATATGAAGCAATTTATAGATATGGTAAGTCAGATGAACCGCGTTGCGTAAGAGCGGAAATGTCTGACTGTCCCGCGGCCCCTCAGGGGCCGTTTTTTGCGCGATACGCTGTGCAAGCGGCTGCTGTGCTTGCACGGACAGCCATTTGCACGGCAACGGACAGCGAACAGCTCTGCTGTGAGCTGGCTGTGGTCCCGCGGCGGATAGGGGAAGAAAATCTTTCCCCATCCGAGCCGTTTCCGCATATGCATATAAAAACCGGCAAAAAACGCCGGGAATTTCTGAAAGGAGACAAAAAGCATATGAGAGGAATCGACGTTTCCAGCTATCAGGGCAGGCCGGACTGGAAGCTGGTGGCCGCGGACGGCGTCAAAGCCGCCGTTTTGCGGATCGCCGGGCGGAGCGGGAAGGACACGTCCTTTGAACACAATTACGAGGGCTGCCGGGCGCAGGGGATCCAAAGAGGCGTCTATCGGTACAGCTATGCGCTGACGCAGGAGCAGGCGGCCCGGGAGGCGAAGGAGGTTCTGCGCATTCTGGACGGGAGAGAGCTGGAGCTTGGGATCTGGCTGGATCTGGAGGAGAAAGCGCAAAGAGCGCTTGGAAAGAAGGCGCTGACTGGCATCGCGTCGGCCTTCCGCGGAGAGATCCAGAGAGCGGGGTATCCGTGCGGCGTCTACTGCAGTCTGGACTGGTACCGGAACGTATTGGATCCGGCCGCCATCGGAGGCAGCTTCTGGATCGCCCGCTATCCGGCGAAGGACGACGGCACGATGAAGGAGACGCTCCGGCCGGGACTTGGCGAGCGGGGATGGCAGTACAGCTCCAAAGGCCGGGTCAGAGGGATCCGGGGAAACGTGGATCTGAGCGTCTGGAATACGGGCGCAGCCCAAAAGCCTGCCCCCGGCGATAAAACGCCTGCCGCGGAGGATAGGGAAGCGGTAAAAAGCCTCCAGGAGGCGCTGCGGGCGGACGGGATCACGGGGATCGCGGGACGAACGCTTCAGGCGGACGGAGTGAACGGGAAAAATACGTCGGCGGCTATCCGGAAGCTGGCCCTGAAGGCTGGAGCGGAAAACGCCGATACCGGGACGTACGCCCCCGGGAGCAGCGGGGAGACGGTCAAATGGCTCCAGATGCGGCTGAACACCGTGGCGGGAGACCGGATCGTGGCGCGCTTCGGAAAAGGACTTTCGGCCGACGGGCGGCTGGGAACGGATACGCGTACGGCCATAGGGCTGTTCCAGGAATCCCGCGGGATCAAAAAAGATTACATCGCAGGGGCCGATACGGTGACGGCTCTTCTGGAAAAGGCCTAAAAGCGAGGGGAGGAGCGGGACGTTTTGGGGCGTACCGCTCCTCCCCGTCTTTGCCCGGCGGCCCTGAGTCTTTGTACAGCGGACAGTTGGAAACCGGCTGGAATATTTGTGAAAAATATATAAAATAGCTTGCGAAAAATCCCCCCGGGGGGTATAATACATTATAATAATGTCAAAAAATTAACATAATGCATATTTTGATAAACGTTTTGACAAAAAAGGAGGCAGAATCGGATGCACGTAACGAACGAGGAGCACAGCCACTGCGGATGCGGGTGCGGCGGGCACGGACATGATCACGGCCACGACCACGAGCATACCCATGGGGACGTGACTCACAGCCATGCGCACAGCCACGAGCCGGGACATGAGCACGATCACAACCATGAGCACGGCGGATGCGGACATGACCACAGCCATTGCGGACATGCCCACGGCGAGCAGCCCAAGGATGAGGATACGGCAGTTCTGGCATATATGCTGGATCACAACCGTCATCATGCGCAGGAGCTTGCGGAGATCGCAAAACACCTTCGCGAGCAGGGCAAGGAAGAGGCGGCGGCCCAGATTGAAAAGGGCGTCGAGGATTTCGAGAAAGGCAACATGAGATTATCCATTGCTCTTTCTCTCGTACAGTAGGAGGGAACCATTATGTGTCTTGCGACCGTATACGGAAGAAAGCAGGAGGAAGAAAGCATCCTGATCAAGAACGCAAGCCGGATCGATGTGGATGGAAGGAAGATCTGCATCAGAGACATTATGGGGGCCGAGGTCATCGTGGAGGGAGCCATCACCATGGTGGATCTGGCCAATTCAGTTGTGAAGATCAACTGCACAGAAGAGTAACACCCAAGGTCACAGCGAGCCGGAGCGCGCTTCCAGCGCTTCGCTCGTGATCGCGGCATTTGCCTGTAAAACACGCAGGCGCCGACCGCGTAAAAAATCAAACAAGTGGAGGTAAGCAACTATGAAACTGTCAGAAGCTATGAAAGAGAAGACACTTCTCTCCTTTGAGCTGTTTCCGCCAAAAACAGACAAAGGTATGGAGAACCTGCCGGGTACCATCGACCATCTGATGAAGTACAACCCGACCTACATCTCATGTACCTACGGCGCAGGCGGCGGAAACGTCGGCGCAAACAGAGAGGTATGTCAGATGATCAAGAAAGCCGGCAGCATTCCGGTAACGCACTTTACGGTCATCAGAAATACCAAAGAGGGCATCAAGGAGCAGCTGGATCAGTATCTGGCCGAGGGCGTCGATCACATGCTGGCTCTGCGCGGCGACATCCCGCTGGGCGAGACCACGACCTGCGGCGACTTCGCTTACGCGACGGATCTTGTAAAATTTGTCCGCGATCAGTTCGGCGACAAATTCGAGATCGCAGTAGCCGGATCTCCGGAAGGACATATCGCATGCCGCAGCCTTGACGCGGACATCGCGGTCCTGAAGCAGAAGCAGGACAACGGCGCGGATTACATCATGACGCAGCTCTGCTGGGATATGGAGCAGTTCAAGCGCTGGCTGGACGCCATCCGCAGCGCAGGCGTCACGATGCCGGTAGACATCGGAGTTATGCCGATCCTCGACATGGCGGCGACGATCAACATGGCGCTTTCCCGCAACGGCTGCGTCATGGACAGAGAGCTGTCGAGACTGATCTCCAGACACTGGCTGTTCCCGAACCCGTTCGCGGCGAAGGATGCGGACGGAAAGCCGTTTGACATGTTCTACGATCAGAAGATCGAGGCATTCAAGGAGGAAGGTATCGCTTACACGATCAAGCAGATCGACGAGTACCGTGCTCTGGGCGTGAACGGAATCCATCTGTACGCGCTGAACAAGTGGAAGGACGTTTCGAGGATCATCGACGAGTCCGGACTTTGCACGCTTGTATAATAAAAAACAGGAAACGATTTAGGAGATGACAGTATGCCGTACACAATTGCAGTGGCAGGCAAGGGAGGCGTGGGAAAGACCACGCTGACCGGCATGATGATTCAATATTTGGCCGACAAGAAAAAGGGACCGATCTTAGCAGTGGATGCGGACGCCAATTCCAACTTAAACGAGGTGCTGGGAGTAGAGGTCGATATGACGCTGGGAGACATCAGGGACGAGCTTGCGCAGGCGGAATTATCCGACAACAGCCCGATCCCGAAGGGCATGTCCAAGCAGGATTATACGGAGTTCAAGTTTGATTCCGCTCTCGTGGAGGAGGACGACTACGACCTGCTGGTCATGGGACATACGCAGGGAAAAGGCTGCTATTGCTTCGTGAACGGCCTGCTGTCAGCTCAGGTTGCCAAACGCGCCCAGAATTACAGCTATGTGATCGTGGACAACGAGGCGGGAATGGAGCACATCAGCAGAGGCATCCTTCCCGGCGTGGACACCGTGATTCTGGTCAGCGACTGCTCCCGCCGCGGGATCCAGGCGGTAGGGCGGATCGCGCGCCTGATCCCGGAATGCGGGCTGAAGCCGAAGACGGTGGGCCTGATCGTCAACCGGGCTCCGGGCGGGGAACTGAACGACGGCATCCGCGAGGAGATCGAAAAGCAGGAGCTTACGCTTCTGGGCGTCGTGCCTCAGGATGACGGCGTGTACGAGTATGACAGCGCCGGCACGCCGACGGCAAAGCTTCCGGCGGACAACCCTGTCAGACAGGCATTATACAAAATCATTGACGGCCTTGGGCTTTAAAGCCGGCCGTATAAAAGGAGATTTATATGGGAGACTTTAAATTAACAACAGTTGAAGAGTTCGAAGCAGCAACAAACAGGCTGCTCGAGACCGGCGCGAAGGTTGGCGCCGATGCATGGCAGATCCGTGTAAAAAACCAGACCCCTCACTGTAAGTTCGGAGAGCAGGGTATCTGCTGCCGTATCTGCGCGATGGGCCCCTGCCGTATCACTCCGAAGGCTCCGAAAGGAATCTGCGGATGCGACGCTCATGGTATCGTAGGACGTAACTACCTGAAATTCACGGCCGGCGGAGCTGCGACCCACTCCGATCACGGACGCGAGATCTGCCACACCCTCTACGCGGCTGATCCGAACGGGGCTTACAAGGTAAAAGATCCCGACAAGCTGATCCGCATCGCGAAAGAGTGGGGAATCGAGACGGAAAACAAAGACATCTACGATCTGGCTCACGAGGTGGCCGAGACCGCTCTTCTGGAGTACGGCAAGCCCTTCGGTACCCAGAGATGGATCAAGAGAGCGCCGGAGCACACCCAGAAGCTTTGGAAGGACGCCGAGATCGAGCCGAGAGCTATCGACCGCGAGGTTGCCTGCGCGTTACATATGTCCCATATGGGATGTTCCTCCAAGCCGGAGGCGCTGGTACGCCAGTCCCTGAGAACCGGTCTCTGCGACGGATGGGGCGGATCCATGTGCGGTACGGAGTTCTCCGACGTCCTGTTCGGAACTCCGAAGCCCATCGACACCGAGGCGAACCTTGGCGTTATGAACGCTGACAACGTAAACATCGTAGTGCACGGACACGATCCGTCGCTTTCCGAGATGATCTGCGAGTATGCGGACGATCCGGAGCTGATCGCGTACGCCAAGAGCGTAGGAGCGAAGGGCATTACCGTGTCCGGCGTCTGCTGTACCTCAAATGAGGTGGCGATGCGCCGCGGAATTCCCATGGCCGGAAACTTCCTGCAGCAGGAGAACGTCGTCCTGACCGGAGCCTGCGAGGCGATCGTCGTGGACGTACAGTGTATCTTCCCGGCCCTTGGCCCCTTAAGCAAATGCTTCCACACGAAGTTCATCACCACGTCGCCCATCGCGCAGATGCCGGATTCCGAGTACATCCGCTTCAGCGTAGGCACCGCGGCGGAGAAGGCAAAGCAGATCGTGAAGCTTGCCTGCGACAACTTCCAGAACAGAAAGCCGGAGCTTGTGTACATTCCGGATATGAAGCAGAAATCCACCGTCGGATATTCCGTGGAAGCGCTTGTAAAGGTGCTTGACGGCGTGACCAACACCCAGGTGGACGTGACCGGAACGACCAAGCCGCTCATCGAGTGCATCACCTCCGGCGTTATCCGCGGCGCTGTGGCCATGGTAGGCTGCAACAACCCGAAGATCCGTCCGGACTATGCGCACATTGAGCTGATGAAGAAGCTGATCGCCAACGACATCGTCGTGGTAGCTTCCGGATGCGCGGCCCAGGCTGCTGCAAAGGCTGGTCTGATGGATAAGCGCGCGAAGGATCTGTGCGGCGCCGGACTGAAGAGAGTCTGCGAGCTGGCGGACATCCCGCCCGTCCTTCACATGGGATCCTGCGTGGATATCAGCCGTATGATGATCCTGGTAGCCGAGCTGGCAAAGGATTCCGGACTGAACATTTCTCAGCTTCCGGTTGTGGGCTGCGCTCCCGAGTGGATGTCCGAGAAAGCTGTATCCATCGGAAACTACGTGGTGGCGACCGGTATCGATACGTTCCTCGGCGTAGATCCGTATGTGGCGGGCTCCGATCAGATGGCACAGTGGCTGACCAGCGGCGTGCGCGACTGGGTTGAGGCTGCATACACGGTGGAGACTGACATCGAGAAGCTGGTCGATCTGATGATCGAGCGCATCGAGGAGAAGAGAACGGCCATCGGAATCTAAGCCGGAGACGAAAAGTAAATTTTATGACCGGAGGGGATAGACATTGAAGATAGCAATTACCGGAAAGGGCGGAGTCGGAAAGACGACCTTTGCGGCCACCCTTGCAAGATTGTACGCGCAGGAAGGACGCACGGTGCTGGCGGCCGACGTGGACCCGGATGCCAATCTGGGGCTGGCGCTGGGATTTCCGGAGGAGGTCCTGGATTCCATCGTTCCGATCACGCGGATGAGAAAGCTCATCGAGGAGAGGACGGGAGCCGGACCGGACAATCAGATGTATAAGCTGAACCCGAAGGTGGACGACATTCCCGACACTTACAGCAAGACGTACAACGGCGTGAAGCTTCTGCTGCTGGGCACGGTGGAGACCGGCGGCGGCGGATGCGTCTGCCCGGAGCACGTTATGCTCAAAAGGATCATCAATCATCTGATCCTCAGAAGCACCGACGTGGTGATCATGGACATGGAGGCCGGCCTCGAGCATCTGGGCCGGGGGACCTGCGAGTCCATGGAGCAGTTCATCGTCGTGATCGAGCCGGGCGCCAGAAGCGTGCAGACTTATAAGAACGTGAAGCGTCTGGCCGAGGATCTGGGAGTAAAGAAGGTCCGCGTGGTGGCCAACAAGGTCCGCACGCAGGAGGACGAGGAATTTGTCCGCTCGAAGATCCCGGCGGAAGATTTACTTGGATTCATCCATTACAACCCGGAAGTGATAGACGCAGACCGCCAGGGAAAATCGCCATTTGACGTGAGCGAGTCTGCAAAGGAGGAGATCCGGAAGATCAAGGAGATCCTCGATCAAGCGAATTAAATTTTTGGAGGTAGAATACCGTGACATTATTTGATAGAGTATTTGGCGGCAATGACGCAGTCTACGGGCTGACCGAGGCTGCCATCGATGGAGCGATCGCTCAGTACGGCGCAGATCAGGCAGTGTCCTTCCCGAACACCGCTTACAGCCTGCCCTGCTACTATTCCGTAACCGGTACGAAGGTTACGAATCTGGGCGAGTTAAAAGAGGCTCTGGGCGTGGTAAAGACGCTGATGACCAGAGAGAAGAGACTGAACGACGCGTTCATGAGCGGCGTTGCGACGGCGCTTTGCGCAGAGTTCATCGAGGTTCTGAAATATCTGAACGGCGCAGAGCCGTACAGCGAGCCGTGCTACGGACATCTGGCGGACGCCATCATCCGTGAGCTGGGCGTGCCGCTGGTTACCGGAGACATCCCGGGCGTGGCCGTGATCCTCGGAAGCGCTCCGACCAAGGAGGACGCTGTGGCTCTCGTAAAGAGCTATCAGGCGCAGGGTATCCTCGTGACGCTGGTAGGCGGCGTGATCGACCAGTGCGTGGAAGCAGGGCTGAACATGGGATATGCAGTCCGCGTCGTGCCGCTGGGCAAGGACGTGACCTCTGTGATCCACGTCGTATCCGTCGCTCTTCGCGCGGCTCTGATCTTCGGAAACGTGACGCCGGGCGACGCAGGCGCTCTGATGAAATACACCTTCGAGCGCGTGCCGGCATTTGTCAACGCGTTCAAGCCGCTGGATGATGTGATCGTGGCGTGCGGAGCCGGAGCGATCGCTCTTGGTTTCCCGGTCATCACCAACGAGACCGAGAACATCTTCCGCGTACCGAAGAGCCTGATCGTGCAGGAGGACGTTTCCAAATTCAACGCCACCTCCCTTGAAGCCCGCGATATCAAGATCAAGATCACGAAGATCGACATCCCGGTCGCTTTCGCCTCCGCATTCGAGGGCGAGATCATCCGCAAGGGCGACATGCAGGTAGAGTTCGACGGATCCAGAAAGGACTGCTTCGAGCTTGTATGCACCAAGGAGCTGACCGAGGTGGAGGACCACAAGTTCACGCTGATCGGACCGGATTTCGATCAGATGGAGGTGGGAAGCAAGCAGCAGATCGCCTACATCGTGGACGTGGCCGGAAAGAATATGCAGACCGACTTCGAGCCGGTGTTCGAGCGTAAATTCCACAGCTACATCAACTGTGTGGAGGGAATCATGCATACCGGACAGCGCGACATGATCCGCGTCCGTATCAGCAAGGCAACCTACGAGGCAGGCTTCCGCGCCAAGGATCTGGCCGAGGTTCTGTACGCAAATATCAAAAATGAGTTCGAGGCCGTCGTAGACAAGTGCGCGGTGACCATCGTGACGGACGCGGAGGAGTGCTCCAAACTTCGCCATGAGCTGGCAGTTCCGGCTTACGACCGCCGCGACGAGCGTCTCGTGTCTCTGACCGACGAGTCCGTTCCGGTATATTACAGCTGCATCATGTGCCAGGCATTCTCGCCGAGCCATGTGTGCGTCGTCACCCCGGAGAGACTTGGACTTTGCGGAGCCGTGTCATGGCTGGACGCCAAGGCGACCAACGAGCTGGATCCGCAGGGACCGTGCCAGGTCATCACGAAGGAAAGAGTCGTGGACGAGAACCTTGGACGCTACGAGGACGTGGATGAAGCAGTTGCGAAATTCTCCCAGGGAGCTCTGGAGCACGTGACGCTGTACTCCATCATGGAGGATCCCATGACCTCCTGCGGATGCTTCGAGTGCATCTGCGGCATCGAGCCGTTCTCCAACGGAGTGATCATCACCAACCGCGAGTACGCAGGCATGACTCCTCTGGGAATGACCTTCCCCGAGCTGGCTTCCATGACCGGCGGCGGCGTGCAGACCCCGGGCTTCATGGGCCACGGCAAGCACTTCATCGCCTCCAAGAAATTCATGAAGGCTGAGGGCGGTATCGAGCGTATCGTCTGGATGCCGAAGGATCTGAAAGAGCAGGTGGCCGAGCGTCTCAACAAGACCGCTCAGGAGCTCTACGGAATCGAGAACTTCACCGACATGGTCGGCGACGAGACCATCGCCACCGATCCGGAGACCCTCCTCGAGTTCCTGACCGAGAAAGGCCACCCCGCCCTCGGCCTCGAGCCGATGATGTAAGCGGGAGGAAAGAAATCAAGCACGGAGCGAAGCGAAGTATTTGATTTCGCCCGACCGCTTAGCGACAGAATCTTTCAGCGGCGTCAAGCCGCGGCGGCTGTGCCGAAAGGCGCAGACGGGATTCTGGAGCCTTTCCGGGAGGAAAGAAATCAAGCACGAAGCGAAGCGAAGTATTTGATTTCGCCCGACCGCTTAGCGACAGAATCTTTCAGCGGCGTCAAGCCGCGGCGGCTGTGCCGAAAGGCGCAGACGGGATTCTGGAGCCTTTCGCGTTACGATTCGCAGCCGGCATGGATCTGCAGACGGACTCGTCATGCTTGCATGTAAGAGGCAGTCGGCAGATTCATATCGAGCCTGCGAAGCAGGAACTCTGCCCTCATAAGCAGTCTTAGCTCCGAAGGAGCGGGACTGGAGCCTCGCAGAGGCGACGAGTGCGCATGAGGGCGGAGGGCTGCGAATCGTAACAATACCCAACAGGGCGCCCTGTTCCCACACAGGGTTGCCCTTTTGGAATGCATGAAAGTCTTTTACAAAAAAGGATTTTGTGATATAATTTTGACGAAATGTTTTTAAGGAGGAAATGTACCAATGCCATTCAATGGAAAATCAGGAAAATTCAACGCTTCCATCAACACGGTTGAGTTCGGCTGTGGCGATAAGGCAGTGAAGATCGGCGGCGAGAACGTATTACCGTTCTACTCGTTCGACGCTCCGATCGAGAATGCACCGAAGATCGGCGTGATGATCTCCGACCTTGGTCTGGAGGGCGAGCCGGCAGGTGTAAAGGCATACTATGAAGGCTGCGCTACCATCGGAGAGATCGCCAAAAAGGCGGCGGAGATGCCCGGCGCGGATTTCGTGTGCCTGAAGCTGGAGGGAGCGGATCCCAACGGCGAGGACAAGTCCACGGAGGAGTGCATGAAAGCAGTGAAGGAAGTCGTTGACGCCATCGACGTGCCTCTGGTCATTGCAGGCTGCAAGAACGTGGCAAAAGATGGAGAGCTTTTGGCCAAGGCTTCCGAGGTCGCGCAGGGAAAGAACGTTGTGATCCTTGCCGCCAAGGAGGAGGATTACAAGGGAATCGCCGCTGCGGCGGGACTTGCTTACTCCCAGAAGGTAGGAGCGGAGTCCGCAGTGGATATCAACCTTGCAAAACAGCTCAACGTATTAATCTCCCAGCTCGGTGTGGCTCCGGCCAACATCGTGATGAACGTCGGTACGGCGGCAGTCGGATACGGCTTTGAGTACGTGGTGTCCACCATGGACCGCGTGAAGGCGGCGGCGCTTGGACAGAGCGACGTGCAGCTTCAGATGCCGATCATCACGCCGGTTGCCGACGAGGCATGGAATGTAAAGGAAGCGATGGCTTCTGAGGAAGATATGCCCGAGTGGGGCGATCAGGAAGCGCGCGGTATCGGTATGGAAGTATCCACGGCCGCATCCGTTCTTGCGTCCGGCTCCAACGCTGTCATCCTGAAGCATCCGACTTCCGTTGCAACGATCGCAAAACTGGTCAAAGAACTGGTATAATTGAGGGAGGAGGAAAAATACGATGGCATTAAAAGGCTTAGATATCTTTAAATTAACACCGAAAACCAACTGTAAAGAGTGCGGCAGCCCGACCTGTATGGCATTTTCCATGAAGGTGGCGCAGGGCGCGGTAGACATCAGCAAATGTCCGCACATGTCTGCAGAGGCTCTGGCGACCCTGTCCGAGGCGACCGCACCGCCCATGAAGACCATCAAGGTCGGAACCGGCGACGCAGAGTACAGCCTTGGCGGAGAGACCGTGCTGGCAAGACACGAGAAGACCTTTGTGAGCAAACCGAGATTCGCCGTGAACCTGACCTCCGATATGGATGTGGACGCGGTGATGGCCGAGGCGAACAAGGTAGATTACGACCGTATCGGCGAGAGAATGCATGCCGAGATGGTATATGTGGAGTACACCGGCGACAGCGCAGCTTATGTGGAAGCCGTGAAGAAAGTGACCGGTATGGGCAAGACCATCATCCTTGCCTGCAAGGATGCGGAGGCCGCAAAGGCTGCCCTTGAGGTATGCAAGGCCGAGAAGCCGATCCTTGACGGAGCGGACGCTTCCAACTATGAGGCGATGACCGAGATCGCGAAGGCCGCAGGCGTGGCTCTCGGCGTATCCGGAGCAAACATCGACGAGCTGTACGACACGACCGCAGCCATTGAGAAGCTTGGCTATAAAGAGCTTCTCCTCAACACCACGGGAGCTTCCGTGAAAGAGACCTTCGCCATGACCGTACAGGTAAGACGCGCGTGTCTGGCAAAGAATCCGGACAGAACCTGCGGATATCCGTCGATCGTGAACCTGTCCAAGATCGCTCCGAACGATGAGCCGATGCAGATCTCTCTGGCGTCCATTTTCGTTCTGAAATATGGTTCGATCATCGTCATGGATACCATGAACTACGCGAGAGCGCTTCCGCTGTTCGGCTTAAGACAGAACGTCTACACCGACCCGCAGAAGCCCATGAAGGTAGAGCCGGGCATCTATGCCCTCAACGGCGCGGACGAGAATTCTCTCGTTCTGACCACCGTAGACTTTGCTCTGACCTACTTCGTCGTATCCGGTGAGCTGGAGCGTTCCGGCGTGCCGTGCAATCTGGTCATCAGCGACGCGGGCGGACTTTCCGTTCTGACTGCATGGGCGGCAGGCAAGCTGTCCTCCACCTCTGTATCCAAGTTCATCATCGAGAACGTGGAGCCGAAGGTAAAATGCAGAAAACTGGTGATCCCGGGCAAGGTTGCCGTTCTGAAGGGCGATATCGAGGCGAAGCTTCCGGGCTGGGAAGTCATCGTGGCTCCCAACGAGGCAGTACAGCTTGTAAAATTCCTGAAGGATATGAAGGCAAGCGGCGAGATTTAAGGGAAACGGACCTTCCGCCGCGGGGAACGGCCTTCGGCGGAAGGTTACAATATAGTAAAAGGAGAACATAAGGATGGCAAAATTTATAACAATTGGTGAAAGACTTTCCACGACCGCTCCGGCAGTCAACAAAGCTTTTACTACGAGGGATCCGGAGCCGATCATCCAGCGTGCAAAGCAGCAGCTCGATGCAGGAGCTACTTATCTTGACGTGAACATCGGACCGGCAGAGAACGACGGACCGGAACTGATGAAGTGGGCGGTACAGCTCCTTCAGAGCGAGTTCGACAACGTTCCGCTGGCGCTCGACACGGCCAACAAGGCGGCGATCGAGGCAGGTATCTCTGTTTACAATCGTTCCAAAGGAAAACCGATCGTAAACTCAGCAGACGCGGCCGGAAGGATCGAGTACATCGACCTTGCCGCAGCCAATGACGCCATCGTCATCGCGCTCTGCAACGGCGAGGGAATCGCAAAAGACAACGACGAGCGTATGATGTACTGCCAGACCATGCTCGAGAGAGGTATGGAGCACGGCATGGATCCGTCCGATCTGTGGTTCGATCCGCTGTTCCTGGTCATCAAGGGCATGCAGGACAAGCAGATGCAGATCCTCGAGTGCATCAAGATGATCTCCGACATGGAGCTGAACTCCACCGGCGGACTTTCCAACAATTCCAACGGTATGCCGAAGCATATCCGTCCGATCATGGATTCCGCTATGGTTGCCATGGCTATGATGTGCGGTCTGACCTCCGCTATCGTAAACCCCAACGACCTGCGCCTCATGGAGACGATCAAGTCCTGCGACATCATTAAGAATAACAATCTGTATGCGGACTCCTATCTGGAGATCTAATTGCAAGCGAAGCAGGAGGCACAACGTTGTTTGTGCCTCTTTGTTTTTATCAGCGAGAGATACCTGAACATGGCGCTGCGGGGGAGAGAGCCGCAGAGAGCCGAAAAACAACTACTTATGGAGAGTATAATCTTATGCCGAATGTGACATTTCAGTACGAAGACGGCGCTGCGGTAACCGTGGCGGTAACAGCCGGAGAGAATCTGTTGGAGGTGGCGAGAAAAGCAAACGTAGCCATTGACGCCCCTTGTTCAGGCAACGGATCCTGCGGAAAATGCAAGGTAAAATATATCAGTGGCGATCTGGAGAGCGAGAGGACAAGACATATTTCAGAAGAAGAATTCGCGCAGGGCTGGCGCCTGGCCTGCGTGAGCAAGGTGGCGGGGGACGTGACGGTCGTCGTTCCGGACATCGCATCCGCCTACAAGAGCCGGATGAAGGTGGCCGATCTGAGCTCGAAAGAGGAGATCGCCATTTTCGAGAATGCAAAAAAGGACGTGGAGGAAGCCGGGATCGCATTCGCCAATGCGTTTTCGGTGGCAGAGCTGGCGATGGAGGAGCCGACTCTCGACGATACCATGCCCGACAACGAGAGGCTGATCTGGGCCATCGAGGCAGCCACAGGCGCTCAGAAGGTGAAACTGACCTATCAGGTGCTGAAAAAACTGCCGGACGTCCTCCGGGACAACCGGTTCCATGTAAATGCCGTGCTGAAGACCTGCGGGGAGGAGACGTACGTCTACGACCTGCTCCCGTCTGACGACAGACGGATCTGCGGCGTGGCCATAGATATTGGTACGACGACGGTGTCGGCGGTCATTCTGGACATGACGGACGGAACGCTGCTGGCAAAGGCTTCGGCCGGAAACGGCCAGATCCGGTATGGCGCGGACGTCATCAACCGGATCATCGAGTCCAGAAAGGACGGCGGACAGGAGAAGCTGCAAAAGGCGATCATCGAGGAGACGCTCAATCCCATGCTCCATCGCATGTGCCATGCGGCAAAGCTCCACGGCAGCCGGATCTATCATATGTGCGTGGCGTCCAACACGACCATGAATCATCTGCTCATGGGAGTCAACTCCGACCCGCTGCGCATGGAGCCCTATATCCCAGCGTTTTTCGAGACGGACAATGTGAGCGCCTATGACTTAGGGCTTCACATCCATCCCGACGCGCACGTGGTGGTGGCGCCCAACATCGGAAGCTATGTGGGCGGAGACATCACGGCCGGCACGCTGGTCAGTATGATCTGGAACAAGCCGGAATTCAATCTGTTCATCGACCTTGGAACAAACGGAGAGATCGTATTTGGAAACTCTGACTTTATGATGAGCTGCGCCTGCTCCGCGGGACCGGCCTTCGAGGGCGGAGACATCAGCTGCGGTATGCGCGCCACAGACGGAGCCATCGAAGCGTGCTCCATCGACGCGGAGACAATGGAGCCGAAGCTCAGCATCGTGGGAGAGGACGGACAGAAGCCGGTGGGCCTGTGCGGTTCGGGCATCATCGACGTGATCGCGGAGCTGTTCCGCTGCGGCATCATCAGCCCCAAGGGAAAATTCATCCGGGAAGGAAAGAGAGTCCGCAGGGATCCCTACGGGATCGGAAGCTATGTGCTGGCCTTTCAGGAGGAGGCGGCCGGCCACAAGGATGTGGAGATCAACGAGGTGGACATCGACAACTTTATCCGGGCGAAGGGCGCGATTTTCTCCGCCGTCTGCACGATGCTGCGCTCGCTGGACTTCGACGTGTCCATGATCGAGAACGTGTATGTGGCGGGAGGCATCGGAAGCGGCATCAATATGAGAAACGCGGTGGTCATCGGCATGTTCCCGGACATCGAGATCGAGAAATTCCACTATATCGGCAATTCCTCTCTGACCGGAGCATACAATATGACGCTGTCCGTACAGGCAGAGGAGAAGGTGCACGAGCTGGCCCACAATATGACGTACATGGAACTGAGCACGGATCCCAGCTATATGGACGAGTTTGTGGCGGCCTGCTTCCTTCCCCACACCAACACGGATCTGTTCCCCAGCGTAAAACAGGAGGTCGTGTAGTTTGGAGATCGAGAATCACAAGGAAGAAGTGCCCTTTGAGCACTATCTGGAAAAATACCGGTCGCTGGACGCAAAAGAAGCTGCCGAAAGATTGAACATAGTGTATGATGAAAATGAAGGGAAATTCCGGTTTCGCTTCATGGGACACAGCTACGAGGCTGATTATCCCGAATTTTCCGTCTGCGCGGCGGATAAAACGCAGGAGGAGCGCGCCTCCGATATTCTGATGAACAGTCTTTCCGCCAAGACCTTTGTGCTGCGCTATCTGCTGGAGGGAAAATACATTCCCTCCGGCGGCAGGTTCATGACGTTCCGCGAGGTGCCCACCTATGGGGAACTCTACAACCAGCCCTTTACCGGGCGCTGCATCAAGCGTCTGACCTACGGTTTCGGCTTTAAGCTGGACGCCTTCGCGGCCGGGATGGAGCGGATCCCCGGGGCAAAGCGGATCGCCATGGGAGACGTGGCCTATGAGTTCGAGCTGGTGAACGGCTACCGGATGCGCTTCATTTTCTGGGCGGGAGACGAGGAATTTCCGCCGTCGGCCCAGATCCTGTACAGCGATAATTTCCCGTTTGGATTCCATGCGGAGGATATGGTGGTGGCGGGAGACCTGTCCATCTCCACTTTGAAATCTCTCTGCGTATAGTGCAATGTGTAGGATGTCAAAAATTTATCAAAGTAATATAATGCAATTAGTTCAAGAAAATGCAGATACATTTTCTTGTAAAAAAGACAGGCGCACAGCGCAGGCGGCTTCGGGCGGAAGGGACCGGAGCGCAGAAAGGAGTATTCATTATGGGATTCAAAAGCGACATTGAGATTGCACAGGAGTGCGAGATGCGGCCGATCACCGAGATCGCTGCAAAGGCCGGGATCGACGACAAGTATCTGGAGCAGTACGGAAAGTACAAAGCGAAGATCGACTACAATATGCTCAAGGATTCTGACGCGAAGGACGGAAAGCTCATCCTCGTGACCGCCATCAACCCGACTCCGGCGGGAGAGGGCAAGACGACCACCTCCGTAGGACTGGCGGACGGTATGGCAAAGATCGGCAAGAAGGTCGTGGTAGCGCTCCGCGAGCCGTCCCTCGGACCGGTATTCGGAGTCAAGGGCGGCGCGGCCGGCGGCGGATACGCGCAGGTCGTCCCGATGGAGGACATCAATCTTCACTTTACCGGAGATTTCCACGCGATCGGCGCGGCGAACAACCTGCTGGCGGCGATGCTGGACAACCATATCTTCCAGGGCAATGATCTGAACATCGACCCGAGAAAGATCACCTGGAGAAGATGCGTGGACATGAACGACCGTCAGCTCCGCAATGTGGTGGACGGCCTTGGCGGCAAGACCAACGGAACGCCGAGAGAGGACGGATATGATATCACGGTCGCATCCGAGATCATGGCGGTCCTCTGCCTGGCCAGCGACATCATGGATCTGAAGAAGAGACTGGCGAGGATCATCGTCGGCTATACTTATGGAAAGGCGTCGGAGCAGAAGCCGGTGACGGCAGGCGACCTGCACGCCGAGGGCGCGATGGCGGCTCTTCTGAAGGACGCCCTGAAGCCCAATCTGGTACAGACCCTCGAGGGAACTCCGGCTATCGTACACGGCGGCCCGTTTGCAAACATCGCTCATGGCTGCAACTCCGTGACCGCGACGAGAATGGCTCTGAAGCTTGCCGACTACACGGTGACCGAGGCCGGCTTCGGCGCAGATCTGGGAGCCGAGAAATTCCTCGACATTAAGTGCCGCATGGCGGGCCTGAAGCCCAACGCGGTCGTGATCGTAGCTACCGTGCGCGCTCTCAAATACAACGGCGGCGTGGCGAAGGCGGATCTGAACAATGAGAATCTGGACGCTCTGGAGAAGGGACTTCCGAACCTCCTGAAGCATGTGAGCAATATCACGAACGTCTACAAGCTTCCGTGCGTGGTGGCCATCAACGCGTTCCCGACGGATACCGAGGCCGAGCTGAAGCTGGTGGAAGAGAAGTGCAAGGAGCTGGGTGTCAACGTAGTCCTGTCCGAGGTATGGGCGAAGGGCGGCGAAGGCGGCGTCAAGCTGGCTGAGGAAGTGGTTCGTCTGTGCGAGGAGCCGAACGATTTCACGTTCTCCTACGAGCTGGAGGGAACGACCATCGAGGATAAGCTGAACGCGATCGTACAGAAGATCTACGGCGGCGACAAGGTAGTCCTGACGGCCAACGCCCAGAAGCAGGCAAAGGAGCTTACGGATCTTGGATTCGCGGGCTGCCCGATCTGCGTGGCGAAGACGCAGTACAGCCTGACCGACGACCAGACCAAGCTGGGCGCGCCCACCGGATTTGAGGTGACCGTGCGCAACCTGAAGATCTCCGCAGGCGCAGGCTTCATCGTAGCCCTGACCGGCGAGATCATGACCATGCCGGGTCTTCCGAAGGTTCCGGCGGCGGAGAAGATCGACGTGGACGAGACCGGAAAGATCACCGGACTGTTCTAAGACTTCGGCGCAAAACAGAATACGACATAAGAACGATGGCAGGCAGGGAACAGATCGTCCCCTGCCATATGCCATGTAAGGCTGAGAGCATAACGGGCGGTTTTGCCCGATCATATGGAGGATGACATGGGATTTACAAAAAACAGCTGTGAAGAATTTGTGGATGTGCTGGCGTCGAAGGCGCCGGTCCCGGGCGGCGGCGGCGCTTCCGCTCTTGTGGGCGCCGTGGGAATGGCGCTTGGCAACATGGTCGGAAGCCTGACCGTGGGCAAGAAGAAATACGCCGACGTGGAGGCGGACATCATCGCCCTCAAGGAGAAGGCAACGGCGCTGCAGGCGGATTTTCTCCGTCTGGTGGAGGCGGACGCCGAGGTGTTCGAGCCGCTGGCGAAGGCTTACGGAATGCCCCGCGAGACTGAGGAGGAGAAAGCGGAGAAGGCCCGCGTCATGGCCATCGTCCTGAAGGACGCCTGCGCGGTGCCCATGGAGATCATGGAGAAATGCTGCGAGGCCATCGACGTGATCGAGGAGTTTGCGGCCAAGGGTTCGGCGCTCGCCATCTCCGACGCCGGCGTGGGAGCGGCTTTCTGCCGGGCGGCCCTTCTGGGAGCGTCCCTGAACGTATTCATCAACACGAAATCCATGGCCGACAAGGAGTACGCGGCCTCCCTCAATGAGAAGGCCGATCAGATGATCGCGACCTACGTGAAAAAGGCGGACGAGATCTTCGCCGCCGTCAATGAAAGACTAAGATAGAACATGAGAACAGGAGAACAAGGAACATGGCAAGACAGTTATTAGGAAAAGAAGTGACCGCGGCGCTCAACGAGCGCATCAAGGCCGATGTGGCGAAGCTGAACGAGAAGGGGATCAGACCGACGCTTGGGATCATCCGCGTGGGCGAGCGCCCGGACGACCTCTCCTACGAGAGAGGCGCGACCAAGCGCTGCGAGACGCTGGGCGTGGAGTATAAGAAATATCTTCTTCCGGCGGACGTGTCGCAGGAGGAGCTTCTGAAGGTGGTGGACGAGGTGAACAAGGACGACAATATCCACGGCGTCCTCATGTTCCGCCCGCTTCCGAAGCACATCGACCAGACGGTCGTGGAGAACGCGCTGTGCGCGGAAAAGGACGTGGACTGCCAGACCGACGCTTCTCTGGGCGGCGTGTTCACCGGCAAGAAGGTGGGATTCCCGCCGTGCACGCCGCAGGCCTGCATGGAGATCCTTGACCATTACGGCATCGACTGCACCGGCAAGAAGGCCGTCGTCATCGGACGTTCCCTCGTGGTAGGCAAACCGGCCGCCATGATGCTGATCAAGAAGAACGCCACCGTGACCGTATGCCATACGAGAACGAAGGATATGCCCGCCGTCACGAGAGAGGCGGAGATCCTGATCGTGGCCGCGGGACGGGCAGGCGTTGTGGGCGCGGAGTACGTGTCCGCAGGCCAGACCGTCATCGACGTGGGCATCAATGTCAATGAGGAAGGAAAGCTCTGCGGCGACGTGGACTACGCGGCGGTGGAGCCCATCGTGGACGCGATCACCCCGGTTCCGGGCGGCGTGGGAAGCGTGACCACCTCCGTTCTGGTGGGCCATGTGGTGGAAGCGGCCATGAGAAAATTCGCATAGCCTATGCGGATCAGTATGCAGATTCTGGCGGACCGGCTCCGCCAGAATTATCCGGACTGCTGTCTGGGAGAGCTGTCGGAGGAGATGAACCTGAAGCGTCCGCTGTTCTATCAGAGCGGGACGGAGTTTAAAAAGAACAAGGTCTACATCGCGCGGGAGGCGGACGTGACGGCGCAGCTTCTGCAAAGCCACGGGGACAATCTGATCCTCGTGGTGGGGGAGGGCTACCGGCCGGGCGTCCGCCCTCTGCCCGGCGTCTGCTTTTTTCCGGAGGAGACCAGCGCGGAGACGCTGTTCAACACAGTCCAGCGGATCTTCGACACATACGACGCGTGGGACGAGCGGATGCAGAGCATGGCGCTCTCGGAGCGGACGCTCAAAAAGCTTCTGGACGCGTCCTACCGGATCTTCCACAACCCGATCATGGTGAGCACGTCGGGCGGATTCATCATCGATTACAGCACGATGATGGATACGATGCCGGAGTTTCAGCAGATCCTGCAGCACAATCAGGTGGCCGCGGCGCAGGCGAAGAACACGCCCTCCGGGGAGGAGTCGGTGCAGCGCTACGTGGATCCGGCGACCCAGAAGAAGCATCTGTTCGCGGAGATCTACGACCGGAACCACAACGCCTACCGGGTGATCCTCGTGGAATCGTCGCGGAAGTTCCGGTATTACGACGAGTATCTTCTCGTCCACCTGGCAAAATATATCCAGCAGATGCTGGAGAAATACACGGTGCTCCAGTCGGATCTGAGCTACACGCTGGATCGGCTGCTGTCCAACATCCTGACCGGGGAGAGCATGGAGGCGGCGTCCCTCGCGGCACGCTTTGAAAGCTTTCACTGGGAGGAGAGCCACTGGTATTTCTGCATGACGATCCACGTATCTACGGTGGACCGGCAGAACCTGACGGTGGTGCGCTTCATCTGCAACCGTCTGGAGGGACTGATGAAGGGGAGCTGCGCGTTTCTGCTGGATGAGAACATCGTGGTGTGCGTCAATCTGCAGCATTACGGGAAGACGATGGAAGAAGCGGTGGGCGCGGCGAAGGAATTTCTCAAGGACAGCTATCTGAAGGCGGGCATCAGCTACGCGTTCACGGGACTCGGGAAGCTGAAGCAGTATTACCTGCAGTCGCGGATCGCGCTGGAGGAGGGGATGAAGCGGTTCCCTCTCCGCTGGGTCATGCGGTTCGAGGATATCGCTCTTGATTATCTTCTGGGGAGATGTACGGAAAAGCTGGAGCCGGAGGCGGTGTGCAGCCGTCCGGTGCTGGAGCTGCGGGAGTACGACAGGGCCCATAAGACAGAATACTATGAGACCCTGCGCACATATATCACTTGTCAGATGAACGCGGTGAAGGCGGCGAAGGAGCTTTTCATTCACCGGAGCACCTTTCTGTACCGGATGAACCATATCCGGGATCTGGTCCATATGGATCTGGAAGATCCGGACCAGCTGTTGTATTTATTGCTGACCTATCGGCTGCTGGAACAGGGGCCCTATTCCGACAGCGATTCCCATTCTTCATAGAGGCTTTCCAGCTCGGTCTGGAGAGCCTCTTTTTCGCGGGAGAGCTCTGTGACCTTCGCCACGTCCGTGAAGACGGCCTCCTGTGAGAGCAGATCGTCGATCTCTTTATCCCGGTTTTCCAGCGCTTCGATGCGCTCCTCCGTGCGTTTCAGGTCGTTCTGGCGCTTTCTGAGTCTGGCCTGCTGCTCCTTCTGCTGCTTCCAGTCCAGCTTGGCTTCGGATTCGGCGACGGTCTCCTGCGGGGCGGCAGGGCCGGAAGGAGCGGCGGTGAAGCGGGTCATGGTCTCCTTCTTCTCCAGATAGTAGTCGTAGTTCCCCACATAGCCTGTGAGCTCCTGCCCGGCCAGATCGAGGATCCTTGTGGCCACCGTATTGATGAAATACCGGTCGTGGGAGACGAAGAACACAGTTCCTGTGTAGCGGTTCAGCGCGTTTTCCAGCACCTCCTTCGAGACGATGTCCAGGTGGTTGGTGGGCTCGTCCAGAATGAGGAAATTGGCCTCGGACAGCATGAGCTTGGCCAGAGACACCCGGCCGCGCTCGCCGCCGCTTAAGTCGCCGATCCGCTTGAACACGTCGTCCCCTGTGAACAAAAAGGCGGCCAGCACATTGCGGATCTTCGTGTTGGTCAGCGTCGGGTAGGCGTCCGAAAGCTCCTCAAACACGGTCTTCTCCATATGGAGCACATGGTGTTCCTGATCGTAGTAGCCGATGCGGACGCGGGAACCAAGCCGGATCGTCCCGGCGTCCGCCGGCACGACGCCGTTGATGATCTTCAGGATCGTGGTCTTGCCGGTGCCGTTGCTGCCGATCAGCGCTACCCGCTCCCCGCGTTTGATCTCAAAATCAAGATCTGAAAAGAGGGTCTGGGGCGGAAACGCCTTGGAAAGCCCCTCCACGGTCAGCACGTCGCCGCCGCTTACGATCCTTGGCTCCAGCTCCAGATGCATGTCGGCCTTCGCCTCGGCGGGGCGCTCCAGCACTTCGATCTTTTCCAGCATTTTTTCCCGGCTCTCGGCCCGTCGGATGGATTTCTCCCGGTTGAAGGATTTCAGCTTCGCGATGACCTCCTCCTGACGGCGGATCTCCTGCTGCTGGTTTAAGTAGGCCTGCATCTGCGCCTCCCGGAGCTGCGCCCGCTTCTGGGAGTAGGTGGTGTAATTTCCAAGAAAAGAGGTCACGCGGCCCTGATCGATCTCGACGATCTTCGTGACGACCCGGTTCAGGAAATACCGGTCGTGGGACACGATGACGACGGCTCCCGGATAGTTCATCAAAAAAGTCTCAAGCCACGCGATGGAATCCATGTCCAGATGGTTGGTGGGCTCGTCCAGCAGGATGACGTCGGGGCGGGAGAGCAAAAGCTTTCCGAGGCTGACCCGGGTCTTCTGGCCGCCAGAGAGGGTGTTCACATGTTTTCTGAAATCCTCCTCCGCAAAGCCGAGCCCCTTGAGCACGCCGGTGATCTCGCTCTTCCATGCGTAGCCGTTTTTCTGCTCGAACTCGTGGTTCAGCTTGTCGTAGCTGTCCATCAGCTCCTGCAGGGCCGCGCCGGACGCGCTCTTCATGGAAAGCTCGAGACTGCGGATGCGGGCCTCCAGATCCAGCACGTCCTGCTTGACCGTCAGAAGCTCGTCGAAAATGGTGCTGCCGCTTTCCATCTCCTGATGCTGGGCCAGGCAGCCGATCGTGCTCCCCTTTGAAAGAGTCACCTGTCCTTCGTCCGCGGGCAGCTCGCCCATGATGATCTTTAAGAGTGTGGATTTCCCGGCCCCGTTGATGCCCACGATGGCCGCTTTCTCCCGCTCTTCTATATGAAACGAAGCGTTTTTGAGCACCTCGTGCTCCCCGAACGCCTTGCAAATATTCTGACACGCTAAAATCATAGTTTTTTTCTCCGTAACCTGTGTAAATTCAACCAGCCTTCATTATAGCGAAAGGAACCGCCGCTGTCCAGAGGGTTTGGCAACAGTTCAGTCAGCCGGAAGTGACAGGCCACAATCGTGCCCGCACGAATTGGGGCCTGTTGCTTTCGGCTGAGGGAGCACCGGATTATGAGCAAAGGTAGCCGCGTGAGCGGCGTGGAGCGCGTCAGCGCGGCTTTGCGAATGGCGCGGCTGAACGGTTACAGCTGAACGGTTTACAAAGCATCTTGAGTTTCCGCAAACTGTAATTTTAAAACGAATACATTCTCCCAAAGCGCCAATCTACCCTGTCTTCGCGAGGTGCAGACGAGCACTCTTGGAAATAGAGACACTCGAATAAGCCCCGCCGGAACCGGGCTTTGGGAGAACTATTTTTTTATCTATTTAAGCGACCAGTTTCAGGCAGAGTTGACGGTATGCCGGACGTTTTGTCCGGAACCACAGACTGACGCCTTGTCTTGCATATGACAAAAAGTTGACACAAAAAAGCAGGTTTTATGCGACCTGCAAGCACTTTTTTCGATATGCAACTGTCAAACTCCCGTGAACGCAGAAATTATTTACGCAGTTTAATCATATCGGCGGCAGGGAGAAATCTCTTCCGCTTCTTTTGTTTTTGTTTTCTGTGATTACCCCTTGCTTTTGTTCGTGTTTCGGTATATAATAAAACGTATCAATTTTCGGGAGGTCTATATGAATTATTTAAGCGTAACTCAAACAGCAGAAAAATGGGATATGACTCCAAGAAGAGTACAGGTTCTTTGCAATGAGGGACGTATAGCAGGTGCTCAACGAGTAGGTAATGTTTGGACAATACCCGAAAATGCAGAGAAACCTGCCGACGCAAGAAAAAAAGTTGCAAACAAGACTAAACGGGTTAATTCAAATGTTTCTATTGAACGAGTGTGGGCAATGCCTAATAAAAACACATTTGATATTAAACCCATACACGATTTGATTACTGAGGAATTGACTGAAGGATTATGGATTGATCCATTTGCAAATCAAAATAAACTTGCAACAATTACAAATGATCTTAGTATGGAGTTTGATACAGATTACCATTTAGATGCATTGGATTTTATGAAAATATTCGATAGTAACTCTGTAGATGGAGTTCTGTATGATCCACCATATTCTCCAAGACAAGTAAGCGAATGTTACAATAATGTTGGATACAATGTGACGTGGGATACAACTAAGGCTTCATTTTGGGGCAATCACAAACATGAAATATCCCGTATTGTTAAATTGGGCGGAAAAGTAATAACTTTTGGATGGAATAGTGGTGGAATAGGTTATAAATACGGTTTTGAGATTGAACGAATTTTGTTAGTTCCACACGGTGGTTGGCACAACGACACTATTTGCACAGTAGAAGTAAAAACTCACGAAGGAGAAATCCCTAAATTGAAAAGGGATATGGTTGATATATCACAAAAAACAAGTAATAATCAATTTATACAAGAAGATCAAAAATTAATATCTGCTTTGAATTCTCTCCCGAAAGATTTTTGGGATTTCAAGGATGATGATGTAAGAGAATACACTCACGGAATTCATAATTATCCGGCAATGATGGTTTACCCTATTAGTCGTAATATTATAAGATTAGTGAAAGAAGTACATCCAATTGAAACGATTTTTGATCCATTTACAGGTTCTGGAACAGTATTAGTCGAAGGCGTTCTCTCTGGAACCAAAAATGTGTATGGAAATGACATTAATCCGCTTGCACTTTATTTGAGCAAAGTAAAAACCACACGTTTAGATATAAATTTATTACAGAGTGAAACACAAAATTTATATAATAGAATAGAAGATGTATATAACCGGTTTGCACTTCAAATTAATAGTGCAGATGAAATTATACGTTGTGGTTATAAATTGGATTTAACAGCGAGAGATGGTTGGGGGGATAACGCACCGGAGTATTTGCTCAAATATATTCAAAGCAATTACATAGACATTGATGTGCCAAACTTCAAAAATATTGGATATTGGTTTAAGCCTCGTGTGATTTTGCTTTTGTCTCTAATAAAAAAGGAAATCAATAGAATTGAGAATAAAGACATTCGAGAATTTATTTTTGTAGCATTTAGTGAGACGATACGATTTGTTTCCAATAGACGCAATGGTGAGTTTAAAATGTTCCGTATGCCACCAAATAAAGTAGAGGTATTTGAGCCTGATGTAATAAAAGAATTCACGACTATATTGAATCGTAATGTTGAAAAAATGAATTCTTTCGATGAAACTTGCGCAGATATCGGAGCTAATGCAGCCGTCTCTATATTTAAAAATAACGCTACTACATTAGAAGATGTTCCAAATGATTCTGTTGATTTAGTAATTACTTCTCCACCATATGGGGATAGCAGAACGACCGTGGCTTATGGTGAATATAGCAGGTTATCATTGCAGTGGTTAGATTTATTCGAACTATCCGAAAGAGATATTATGAGCATTGATAAAACTCTTATGGGTGGCAATAAATTTCGCAATGGTTTTGAATATACAATTCCAAGTAATACCTTACGAGCATCGCTAGAGAGAATTAAAGATGTGGATTTAGAACGAGCTGGAGATGTATATAGTTTTTATTTAGACTTAAGTAAATCTATTGCCGCCATATCGAAAAAAAGCAAATCGGGCGGTTATCAATTCTGGGTGGTTGGTAACAGAACAGTAAAAGGTGAATTGTTATTAACGGATAAAATTATTTCTGAAATAGCTGAGCAATATGGTTTAAAACATATCCATACTGTTGATAGAAATATTATCAATAAAGTTATGCCCTCTTTAAATTCTCCTACAAATGAAAGCGGAGTGAAATCTTCAACAATGTCGAATGAACATATTGTCATTCTTCGTAAGATATAAATAAAATCTCCGCCGAAGCACTTTAATTCGGCGGAGATTTATCACTTATAATAGTTTTTTCTTAGTATCAAAACATTCATCAAGTTTCTTGGGAGACACTCGTATAGCCGTACCGTTGTCGTGAGGTTTTCCTTTTCTTTTACCTGAAGCGTAGATGCCAAGCCTAATATCCATTTCCAGATCTCCTGTCATTAGACCATCTAACATTTTATCTGCACTAAAGTTTTCCAAACTATATGCTTCGGAAAATTTAAAAGACTCTTCTCCGTTTTCAATTTTACTTTCAGCCTGAACGTGATACATCTTCTTTGCAGGATATTTTTTATCGAATGCTTTTTTTAACTGTGTTTCATCCCAATACACAT
>JAUNHB010000090.1 GCA_030524125.1 Eubacteriales bacterium
TCCTATTTCCGGCTGAACGCGCCGGGCGCGGGGCAATTCGAGCACACGCTGATCATCGTGGACGAGGGCGCTTACCTTCATTTTATCGAAGGGTGCTCCGCCCCCAAATACAACGTGGCCAATCTGCACGCCGGATGCGTGGAGCTCTTCGTTGGAAAAAACGCCACGCTCCGCTACTCCACCATTGAGAACTGGTCCAAAAATATGTACAACCTGAACACAAAGAAGGCGCGTGTGGAGGAGGGCGGGACTATCGAGTGGATCTCCGGCTCCTTCGGCTCCCACATTTCCTGCCTGTACCCCATGAGCGTGCTGGCAGGACGCGGAGCGAGAGCCGAGTTCACCGGCGTCACCTTCGCCGGAAAAGGGCAGAATCTGGATACCGGCGCAAAGGTCGTCCACGCGGCTCCCGACACCTCTTCCTATATGAATACCCGTTCCATCTCCAAGGACGGCGGGATCAGCACTTTCCGAAGCTCCGTCACGGTGGCTCCAAACGCCGCAGGCAGCAAGTCCGCCGTATCCTGTCAGTCTCTGATGCTGGACTCCCTGTCCCGCTCGGATACGATCCCGGCCATGGACATCCGCACCAGCGACGCGGACGTGGGGCACGAGGCGAAGATCGGCCGCATCAGCGACGAGACCGTCTTTTACCTGATGTCCCGGGGCATCCCGGAGGAGGAGGCGCGGGCGCTCATCGTCAGCGGCTTTGCGGACAACGTTTCCAGGGAGCTGCCGCTGGAGTACGCGGTGGAGATGAACAACCTGATACGGCTGGAAATGAAAGGAAGCATCGGATAGGAGGGAAACAACGTGACACAGACATATGATATGACCATCAACCGGCTCCCGGTGCGTACCTGGAACCGGCTGAATATGAACGGGACCGTCCTGCGCGGACTGGAGGGCGGTCAGGAAGGGCCGGTCCTTGACTGTGTGCCGGAGGACATACAAAGCGGGGGCGCGAAGCTTTCTCCGCTTTCCACCGGCATGGGCGGCGACATGGATACGCTTCTCGACGGATGCCGGATCCCGGCCCGGCGCTATTTGTGCCCGTCCGGACGCGCGGACGGCGCTCCTCTCCGGCTGACCTTTCCCGCTATGCGGGGCGCGCGCCGCTTAAACCGGGTCGAGATCCTGGCGGAGACCGGCGGCGAGCTGACGGTCCTTATGGATCTCACGGACGAGACGGACGGGGACGCCCCGGCCGGGGAGAGCGGCGCAGCCTCTCTCCTCGGACTTCAGACCCGGATCCTCGCCCGGAAGGACGCCCGCGTCCGGCTGGTGCAGGTGATCCGTCCAGGACAGGCGGACGTCTGCCTGAACGATGTGGGCGTCCGCTGCGAGGCGGGAGCCCGCGTACAGATCCTCCAGCTCGTGCTGCGAAGCACCAGACTCTGTCTCGGATGCCGCGGAGAGCTTCTGGGCGAACAGAGCAGCCTCGAGGCCGACACTGGCTACCTGCTGCGCGGCGACGACCGGCTGGATATGAACTATGAAGCCGTCCATCTCGGCGCAAAGACCACGAGCCGCATGGACGTCTCGGGCTCCCTTCGGGACCGGGCCTTCAAGCTGTTCCGCGGAACCATTGATTTTCAGAAGGGCGCGTCCGGAGCCTCGGGCGACGAGAAGGAGGACGTGCTCCTTCTGGACGACGGGGTCGTCAACCAGACCATCCCTCTCATTCTCTGCTCCGAGGAGGACGTGCAGGGCAACCACGGCGCCACCATCGGACGGCTGAGCGGGGAGCTTTTGTTTTATCTGCAGTCCCGGGGGATCTCCCTTGCGGACGCCCGCGAGCTCATGGCGCGCTCCCGCATGGACGCGCTGTGCGAAAGGATTCCGGACGAGCGGCTGCGGCAATCTGTAAAAAACGATCTGGAAGGAGGCGAACGCCATGAAAACCATTGACGAGATCCGCAGCGAATTTCCGCTGCTTCGGACCCGCTCCGACGCTTACCTTGACAACGCGGCCACCTCTCAGAAGCCGGATCGGGTGCTGGAGGCGGAGCGCGCCTTTTACGAACACTGCAACGCCAATCCGTTCCGGGGGCTCTATGCGCTGAGCGAGCAGGCCACCGGGCTTTATGAATCGGCCAGGCAGACCGTACAGCAGTTTGTGCACGCCGCCGCGCCGGAGGAGATCATCTTTACCCGAAACGCCACCGAGAGCCTGAACCTTGCGGCGTACAGTCTCGGGAGTCTTCTGCTGAAGCCCGGCGACGAGATCCTCGTCACCATCGCGGAGCATCACAGCAATCTGCTGCCGTGGCAGCAGGCGGCCGCCAGGACCGGCGCTTCGCTCCGCTATCTGGAATGCGATCCGCAGGGCCGCTTCACGGAAGAAGCGCTCCTTCAGGCGCTCACGCCCCGCACCCGGATCTTCGCCGCCGCGCACGTCTCCAATGTGCTCGGACGCGCGATCGATCTGAAGCGCTTCTGCCGGATCTGCCACGGGCGGGGCGTGACCGTCGTGGCGGACGGCTCCCAGAGCGTTCCCCACACGACGGTGGACGTGCAGGATCTGGACGTGGATCTTCTCGCCTTTTCCGGCCACAAGATGCTGGCTCCCATGGGGATCGGCGTCCTCTACGGCAAAAAAGCCCTTCTGGACCGGATGCCGCCTTTTCTGACCGGCGGGGAGATGATCCAGTCCGTGACCCGGGAAGGCGCCGTCTTCGCAAAGACGCCCCACAAATTCGAGGCCGGCACGGTCAACGCCGCAGGCGCCGTAGCGCTGGCCGAGGCCATCCGCTTTCTTAAGGAGCTGGGGATGGATTTCATCCGCGAGCGGGAAGAACGGCTGACGTCCATGGCCGCCGAAGGGCTTCTGTCCACGCCGGGCGTCCGGCTGCTGGGCGAACCGGACGGCTCCGGCCGCCACGGCATCCTTGCCTTTTCGGTGGAAGGCGTCCATCCCCACGACGTGGCCGCCATCCTGGACGCGGACGGCGTCGATGTGCGGGCCGGACACCACTGCGCCCAGCCGCTGCACGCCCACCTGGGAATCCCCTCCTCCACCCGGGCCAGTCTGGCCTTCTATAATACCGAGGAGGAAGTGGAACGATTTTTAAAGAGCGTTTCTCAGATCAGGAGGAAAATGGGATATGAATAACGAAAATAGAACCTTTTACAATGAAATTCTGACGGAACACAATCTGCGCCCGGCTCACAAGCACGATCTTCCGGACGCCAATCTGGTGCTGGAGGGCGTCAACCCCTCCTGCGGAGACGACATCTGGCTTAAGCTCAGGGTAGAGGACGGCCGCGTCGTCGACGGCGCGTTCACCGGCGACGGCTGCGCCGTCTCCCAGGCGTCGGCCGACATGATGCTGGATCTGATCATCGGCCGGACAAAGGAGGAGGCGCTCCGGCTTCAGGAGCTGTTTCTGCGCATGATCAAAGGCTCCGTCACAGCGGAGGAACTGGA
>JAUNHB010000091.1 GCA_030524125.1 Eubacteriales bacterium
TCTGCGTTCTCCTCCGTAGTCGTCGTAGCGTCAGTCGCGGTGGATCCGCAGCCGGTCATAGCGAATGCAGTCAGCATTCCTACACAACATAAAGCAAGCCATTTGTTTTTCATAATCAGTCTCCTCCTCGTTTGGCTTTTTTCTTAACTACGGTTAACAGAATAAACGATAATTGTGTTTATTCTGTGTTCAAACAATTAGGATTCTCTTAAGAAAAACGAAACGATCCTAAAACTCAAACACGGCCGTGCCGTACGGCGACAGCGGATATTCCAGATAATACTTCTGGTTGTCGCACTCGCCCTTCCTCGCCTCATAGATCTCCGGGCGCTTTCTTCCGTTCCCTCCGAACTGCTCCGCGTCGGAATCCAGCACCAGCCTGTACTTTTTCTTCTTCGGCACGCCGACCCGGTAATCGGCGCGCTCCACTGGCGTAAAGCTCATGACGAACAGCAGGTTTTTCCTCTTTGTACGGCTGTACCGCACAAAGCTGAAGATGCTGCGGGCCGCGTCGTTGGCGTTGATCCACTGGAAGCCGTCCCAGCTGTCGTCCAGCTCGTAGAGGCAGCGGTACTTCTGATACAGATGCAGCAGCGCCTTCGTGTAGTTCTGCAGATACAGGTGCCTGTCCTCCTTCAGAAGGAACCAGTCCAGCTCCCGGTCCTCGCTCCACTCCTGGAGCTGTCCGAACTCGTCGCCCATGAACAGAAGCTTCTTGCCCGGATGGCCGAACATGAAGGTGTACCCCGCCTTCAGATTGGCGAACTTGTCGTCCAGATAGCCCGGCATCTTGTTCAGCATAGAGCACTTCAGATGCACGACCTCGTCGTGGGACAGCACAAGGATATAATTTTCGCTGCACGCATAGCTCATGGCGAAAGTCATCTTGTTGTGGTTGTTCTTCCGGAAATACGGATCCAGCTTCATATATTCGAGGAAGTCGTTCATCCAGCCCATATTCCACTTGAACGTAAAGCCAAGGCCGCCGTCCTCCACGTCCTTTGTGACGCCGGGCCACGCGGTGGACTCCTCTGCGATGATCATGGAGCCGTCCCCGCGTCCCCTGATGATCGAATTTAAATGACGGAAGAACCAGATGGCCTCCAGATTCTCCTTGCCGCCGTACTTGTTGGGAAGCCACTGGCCGTCCTGCTTGCCGTAGTCCAGATAAAGCATGGAAGCCACCGCGTCCACCCGCAGGCCGTCGATGTGGTAGTGACCCACCCAGTAGAGCGCGTTGGCGATCAGGAAGTTGCGCACCTCGGATTTCTCATAATTGAAGATCTTCGTGCCCCAGTCCGGATGCTCGCCCCTGCGGCTGTCCGGATGCTCATAGAGCGGCGTCCCGTCAAAGTTGGCCAGTCCGTGGGCGTCCCGCGGGAAATGCGCCGGAACCCAGTCCAGGATCACGCCGATGTTGTGTCTGTGGAGGTAATCCACCAGATACTGAAAATCCGCCGGCGTGCCGTGCCGCGAGGTAGGCGCAAAATAACCGGTCACCTGATATCCCCACGATCCGTCGAAGGGGTGCTCCGCAATGCCCATGAGCTCCACATGGGTATAGCCCATCTCCTTGACGTAGGCCGTCAGCTCCTCCGCAAACTCCCGGTAATTGTAGTAGCCGTCCTCTCCGTCCTCATGGGGATGACGCTTCCACGAGCCCGGATGCACCTCGTAGATGGACATGGCCGACTCCGCCCCGTTCCATGTTCTGCGCTTCTCCATCCACCGCTCGTCGCGCCAGATAAAATGGTCGATGTCCGCCACCCGCGACGCGGTCCCCGGACGCTTTTCCGCATAAAACGCAAACGGGTCCGCCTTATAGAGATAATCGCCGCTCTGCGTCTCGATCAGGTATTTGTACATGCAGCCTTCCTCCAAGCCCGGCACAAAGGCTTCATAGATCCCCAGCGGCTCCAGGCGGGTCATCTCGTACCCGTCCGTGCCCCAGCAGTTAAATTCTCCCACGACGCGGACTCTTCTGGCTCCCGGAGCCCAGACCGCGAAATACACGCCCTTCTCCCCGTCGTACTCCGTCAGATGGGCTCCCAGCTTTTTAAAGATCTCATAGTGGGTCCCCTGTCCGAACAGATACTGATCCATATCCGTGACCGCGCACCATGGCCGCTCTTTTTCGCAAATGATTGTCTCTTTTTTTTCCATAAGCCTTCCCCTCTTGTCCGGAAATTGGATTTCTGTCCGGATTTTTATGATGATAGGGTTATCTTACCACATTCTGACTTGATTTCACAGTCTAAATTCACCTTTTTTGGTGTTTTTAGCCAAAAAGAGCGTCTCCCGCAGGAAACGCTCCTTTTTCTCTATTCACCTAAGTATGCTTTTTTTACCGATTCGTCGTTCATAAGCTCCGAAGCCTTTCCTTCCAGCACGATCCGTCCGGTCTCCAGCACGTAGCCCCGGTCCGCGATGGACAGCGCCTTCTTCGCGTTCTGCTCCACCAGAAGCACCGTGGTTCCCCCGGCGCTGACCTGCTGAATGATGTCGAAGATCTCGTTGACGAAGATCGGCGAAAGTCCCATGGACGGCTCGTCCATCAGGAGGATCCGCGGCCTGGACATGAGCGCCCGACCCATGGCCAGCATCTGCTGCTCTCCGCCCGACAGCGTTCCGGCCAGCTGGTTCTTCCGCTCCTCGAGGCGCGGGAACCGGCCGTACACCATTTTAAGCGTCTCCTCGATCTCCTCCTTGTCCTTTCTGGAGTAGGCTCCCAGCTTTAAGTTCTGCAGGACGCTTAAGGATGCGAACACCCGGCGGCCCTCCGGCACATGCGCCATCCCGGCGTACACGATCTTGTGGGCCGGCGTCTTCGTGATGTCCTTTCCCTCGAACATGACCGTCCCGCTCTTCGGCGTGATCAGTCCCGAGATCGTGTGGAGCGTCGTGGTCTTTCCCGCGCCGTTCGCTCCGATCAGCGCGATCACCTCGCCCTCGTTGACGTCGAAGGAAATGCCCTTGATGGCCTGAATCATGCCATAATAGACTTCCAGATCTCTGATTTCCAGCATTGCCATTTGTCTTTCCTCCTCTACTCTCCAAGATACGCCGTGATGACCTTCGGGTCCTTCAGCACCTCGGCGGTATCGCCGCATGCCAGCACCTGTCCGAAGTTCAGCACCGTCAGCTTCTCGCAGATTCCGGACACCAGCTTCATATCATGCTCGATCAGAAGGATCGTCATATGAAATTCATCCCGCACAAACCGGATGGTCTTCATCAGCTCCTGTGTCTCGTTGGGATTCATGCCCGCCGCCGGCTCGTCCAGAAGCAGAAGCTTCGGGTTCGTGGCCAGCGCCCTGGCGATCTCCAGCTTTCTCTGCTTGCCGTAGGGGAGGTTCGATGCCTTGTAGTCGGCTTCGCCGTCCAGATCGAACACCCTCAAAAGCTCCATGGCCCGCTCGTCCATGG
>JAUNHB010000031.1 GCA_030524125.1 Eubacteriales bacterium
GAACGGTGCCAGACGGGCGCGGGCTGAACGGCTGCCAGGCGGGCGCGCTCAGAGAGGCAGCGGCCATCCCAGGCGCAGCGCCGGAAGATTTCTCCATACAAAAAACAGGACGAGGATCGCCGTGAGCGCCCACAGTCCGGCCTTCTCCCATCTGCGAAGCGCAAGGCTTCCTCCCCGCGCGTAGGAGAGCGCGAGCCTTCCAACGATCCACAAAAGAAACGGCGAAGCCGCCAGAAGGACCGGATGGGCGGCGTACGCCTCCCCCAGCCTCCCATGTCCCAGCGCGATCAGCATGCGCGTCGCGCCGCAGCCTGCGCACTGCAAATGCGTAAAATACCGGAACAGGCACGGGATTCCTGTTCCGGTACTGCTCACAAATCCATAATACAGGACGAGCGCCGCTCCTGCCAGAGCGAGATTTCTCACCCGGTCGGGCCTCATGCCTTCTCCGCAAGCTTGTTCAGCTCATGCTGGATCAGCGCGTAGGAGACGATCCCGGCCAGAAGCCAGAGGATCAGATAAAGCACGCCTCCGTTGGACGACGGGATCCCCCGGGCCGTCTTGGCTCTGTCCAGCTTTTCGCCGCAGCGGTACGCCCAGTAAAAGCCGTAGATTCCGCATGTGATGATGGTGAACAGGAGCGCCAGCGCTCCTGAGGTTCCGCTCTCTCCCGCCGCCTCGTTCGTCTCGTCCGTCAGGCAGACGAACCAGTACAGCCCGTAGATTCCGCACGTGATCAGGCAGAACAGGATACATAATGCGATATTTCTCTGTTTTATCATACTGCACCTCCCCTGAAAATGTTCCTCCGTCCTTTATCTCTCCGCGTCTTCCCGGAGAATGTCGTCCACCGCCTTGTCCACCTCGGGATCGGACTTCCTCCCGGACGTAAACTTGTTGACAAAATCCGGAACCATATCCAGCACCTTCGTCACCGCGTCCTGATTTTTCACATTCACAAGGCGGATGTTGCCGTCCTTGATGACCAGCACCGCGCTGGGGGAGATCCTTCCTCCCAGACCGCCCGCGCCGTTGTTCTTCTTTTCCCCGGAGCTTGCGCCCGCGCCCACGCCGAAGGAGACATCCACCAGCGGGAGGATGATCGTATCTCCCACCGTGATGGCGTCGCCGACCACGGTCTTGCTGGAAATGAAGTGATCCATCCCCGTAAACAGGGAGGAGACGGTTGACTCGAAGCTGTTGTTGTTTTTCTCGCTCATAAAAACCTCCTGTTATTGCTTCCAGCGCCTGTACATGCTCCGCACGTCCGGATCTCTCCAGATCCGGAACGCGGACAGCGCCGGCGCATACATCTGCACATATCCTTTGATCAGCAGCTCTCCCTCGAACACAGTCTGATCAAATTCCGGTTCCAGATCAAGGCTCCCCGGATACCATGCCGACAGCGCCGCCAAAAGCCCCATGCACTGTCCGGTGAGAGACGGATCGTCAAAGCCGAAGCGGAGACGCCCGTCCGCTCTGCGGGGCCTGGATCTTTTCCATAGAAAACGCAGTTCCCTCAGGATCGTCTCTCTTGCCCGCACATGCTCTTCCAAGTTCCAGAACTGCCACAGGTTCTCCAGCCGCTCCTTTGCTCCGCGCAGCCTGTCCGCCGCCGTCCCGGCCGCACGCTTCAGTCTGCCCGGCAGCGCGGCGATCCTTTTGCCTGCCGTTTTTATTTTAACACAAACGAAGCGGATTGCATAGAGAAGCCGCCGGAAAAATCCAAAAGCCCTGCCTCGCCGCGGCCCGGCGGGCTCTTCGGAAGCGGGTGCCTCGGCGGCGGCTTCGACGTCAGCTCCTTCGGCAACAGGTGCTTCGGAAGCGGGCGTTTCAGCGACAGGCGCTTCAGACGCGGGCCTGCCGGACGGCGCGGGCGCGTCTGACGGAGCAGGCGCAGGCCTCACCGGCGGGATGGGCGCGGGCCCGGCAGGCTCCGGCTCGTCCGTCTCTTCCGTCCGCGCGGGGCCGGCCTTCGCACCGTCCTTCCTGCCGAAAGGTCTCCACACCGGAATCCCGAACAGCCGTCCCTCCAGGCGCTGCTCTCCGCCGTCCAGATGATAGCGAAGCGATGCCGCTCCCAAAAGCCACCGGACCGATCCGTCCGCCGTGCGCTCATCCTTCCGCCAGACCGCCTTCAGCCGGTAGCGGACCGGCGCGAACAGCGCCGCGCACAAAAGCAGCAGAAGAAGAACGATCACGCCAAGAATCAGCATTCCCAATATTTTTAAAATTAATAACATGACCTGCAGCATCTATTCCTTCCGTACCCTTCTGTCGGTCTGAAATTCCTCGTCCGGAAACCACGCCTCCATGTCGAAGCCGCCGGTCTTCTCATAGACGTCCCGCACGATCGTTTCCGTCAGCCGGAGCGCTTCGGATCTTCCCTCCGCCACGCCCACCACGTCCAGACGCTGGAGTTTTTCAAAGACCGGCTGGCGCAGCATCGTGTTGTGAAAGATCTCCAGCAGTCCGCCCTCCGCCCGCGACAGCGTGATATAGTACACGCCCGCCATCCATGCTCCCGCGGACGCTTTCTCCCTGATCCGGTCCATATGCAAAGCGGCGTTCGGCCCTGCATAAAGCCTCCGGTACCATCTCATTCTCCGCCCTCCTCCTTTTAAAAAGAGGCTGTCGTTTCCAACAACCTCCTCTCACCTGCGGTTTCTCCAGAGATTGTTCTTTTTCATCTCCAGATATTCGCTGTACGCTTTTTCCAGAATCTGCTTTTCATTGGGGAATTTCAGCAAGTGATACGCCTCATGAAATTTGTAATATCCGGAATCTGTAAAGTATTCTTCGCGCTGTGGCTTGCTGTAATAGCTGTCCGACGTCATCAGATACCAGTGGACGTCCTTTTCCACCACGTCCTCGGGCACAGTAAAGCTGTACTGGCTCTTTCCGATATATTTGATGATCCTTGCATCTACTCCCGTCTCTTCCCGGACCTCACGGGCAGCCGTCTGGGGGTGCTCCTCCCCCGGTTCAACAGTTCCTTTGGGCAATACCCAGCCCTCATACTTGTTTTTGTAGTTCTTGTACAAAAGCAGTATCTTGCCTCGAAAAATCACCACACCGCCGCAGCTCGTTGCTTCTATCACTGCAATTCCTCCTGTCGATTGGTGTGCCTCTAAGACTGGATATAGCATATCATTTTTTATAGTATGCGTCAAAGATTTTTTTCGCGACGGGCACGGCGTACTCGCTTCCCGATCCGGCCTCCTCCACCAGCACGACCACCGCCAGATCCTCCTTCTCCCCGGACACAAAGCCCGCGAACCACGCGTGGCTCTTGCTCTTATCACTGGAATATTCCGCCGTTCCGGTCTTTCCGTAGGCTGTGTAGTCGTCGCTTGCAAGGGCCGAGGCCGTCCCCTCTTCCACCACGGCGCGCAGATATTCTCTCAGGATCTGCGCCTCCCCGGCAGTCATGAGCGTTCCGTACTCCGAGGTGTCGTACGTCTCCACCAGAGTCCCTGTGTAGCTCTCCGTGCGGTCCAGATACCGGGGCGTCATCAGTACGCCGTCGTTTGCCACCGCCGACATGATCAGCGCCATGTGCATCGGAGTCACGAGCGTATCCCCCTGCCCGATGGCCGTCATCATGCGCATGGCTTCCGAATCCGTCTCCTGAAGGGCAAAGGAGCTCTGGCTGTACGGCAGCGAGACCGGCAGTTCCTCCCGGTTGAACAAAAGCTGCTCCGCCAGACTCCGGAACGCTTCCACGTCCAGATCCCGCCCCATATCCGCAAACGCGCTGTTGCACGATTTTGCAAAGGCGGTCTTCAGATCCAGCTGCCCGTGGGCCCTGCCGTGGTAGCAGCTGATGGAGCTGTTTCCCACCGTGACCTTTCCCTCGCACAGGAAGGAATAGCCGCTGTCGTCCATCTGGTGTTCCCTCAGATACTCCAGAAGCGTGACCGTCTTGAAGGTGGAGCCGGGCGGATAGAGGCCCTGCGTCGCACGGTTCAGGAGGGTCCCGTCGTCCGCGCCGCTAAGTTCCTCCCACCGGTCCGCCACCTCCGCCGGATCGTAGTCCGGCTTGGACACCATGGCGCGCACGTTTCCGGTGGACGTCTCCATGACCACCACCGCCCCCCGGTGCGTCCCGAGGGCGTCGTGGGCCGCCGTCTGCAGATCGACGTCCAGCGTCGTCACCAGACTGTCTCCCATATTTTTCTGCTCCTTCAGCTCGTTCAGAAACTTTTCCACGAAGTAAGCGTTGGACGTCACGAGCTGGAAATTCCCAAGGCTCTCGATCCCGGTCTTTCCGTAGTCCGAATAGCCCAGCACATGGGAGAACGTGCAGCCGAAGGGATATACCCTCTCCTCGTTTCCGTCGCCGTCCACGTTGGTGTAAGCCAGAAGCTGCCCGTCGGACGCTAAGATGCTGCCGCGGATGACTCTCTTTTCAAAGCTCTCCAGCCTGGCATTGTACGGGTTGTTGATGACCTCCCGGCTCTGCGTGATCTGGAAATAGCAGAGATAGCCGATCATCACGAGAAAAAGCCCCGTGAACAGATAGAGAATCTGGCTGTATTCTCTGTTAGTCTGCTTTTTTCCCTTTTTTTGCTTTTTGTTTTGGTTTGGACGATTCTTTGTCCCGCTCATGTTCCGTCACCTCGTCGCTTCGCTTTAAATACATCCCCTGAATGACCGCCCAGATCAGAAAGCTTCCGAGCAGAGAGCTTCCCCCGTAGCTCACGAATGGCATGGTCACTCCGGTGGATGGGATAAACTTGATCACTCCCCCGATGGACAAAAACACCTGAAAGATCAAAAGCGTTCCAAGCCCCACCGCCACCAGTCTGTAATACGCGTCCTTCAGGCACATGGCGATATTGAGGATCATATAAAAGCTGCACAGATACACAAACACCAGAAAGATGGCGAACAGGATCCCCAGCTCCTCCGCAATGGCCGCAAAGATAAAGTCCTGCTCCACTACCGGGATCTTGTAGGGCATCCCCTGATTCAGCCCTAAGCCAAACCAGCCGCCCGTCCCGATGGCAAACAGGGACTGGGTGATCTGATAGCCCTCGTTCTCAATGACCGAAAAGGGATCGCTCCACGCCAGCACCCGCGTCTGCACATGGGCGAACAGTCTCCACGCCACGCAGGCGGCTCCGCTCCCGGCCAGAAGCCCCGCCAGAAAGTAAAGCGGATTCCGGGTCGCCGCGTAGAGCATGACCAGATATGTGACAAAAAAGATCAGCGCCGCTCCCAGATCTCTGGAAAGCACCAGCAGCAGAACATGCGCCGCCGCCAGCGCCGTCGTCAGCGCCACCTGTCTGAAGTCCGCCGCCTGGTAGAACATACCCGCCACAAAGAACACAAACATGACCTTCACAAGCTCCGAAGGCTGCAGCGTGACGCCGTACAGCGTGATGGACAGCTTCGCCCCGTGGGTGATCGTCCCCGCGATGTAGACCGCCGCCAGAAGTCCGAAACCTGCCAGACCGTAGAACCAGTGCAGCTTCCGGAGGCTCCCGCCCCTCCGGATGATCCACGGGATCAGGAAAGTCAGCACGGCGGCCAGGGCGGCCAGTCCGGCCTGACGCTGCGCCCTGTCAAAGGACAGTCTGGACAGTATCAGAAGTCCCACGCTCAGAAGGAGCAGCATATTATGATTCAGGAGCCTGTCCGCTCCCGGATAGATCACCCGCTGCAGGATCAGAAAAAGCGCGAACGCTCCGGCCTGCGCCCCGTAAAACCACAGAAGCTTCTCGTTCTGCGTACTCAGATACAGGACCAGATTCCCCATAAAATGCATGGAAAACAGCAGCACGTTCTGCTGCCAGAACGCGGCGTTCTTCTGCTGCTCTCCCTGCCGCACCAACCGGAAGCCCAGCAGCGTATCCAGCGCCAGAAACAGCACCATGGCATATTTGGAAAGCTCGGTAATCAAATTCACCATCTCACTCCACGCCCCTTGTAAAATGTCCTCTCGTAAATTCCCGCGCAAGCCTGCGCTCTCCCAGAGCGTCTGCAAGAACCGCCCGCGTCTCGTCTTTGTTCTCCGTCGTGAACATGATCCGGCAGGCCCCGGCCCCCAACGCGCCCACCCGGTCCATCCGGTCCAGAAGATACGTCGGCTGGCTGTTGTAGATCACGTTGTAGCAGTCCCTGCAGATATTTTTGACCGGAAACTCTTTCCGGAACCGGTCTCTGAGCGCGGTCTTACCAGGCTGTCTGCGGCACCGGCCCAGCGTCCTTTGAACGCATCCGGCCGAGATCATCATCGGGCATCTGCCGTAGACGATCTGGATGCTGTCCGACGAGGACAGTTCCTTTAGCTCTCTCTCGTTGAGCTCCAGCGGGCTGGTCTGCATATGGATCCCCCGCTCTCTCCAAAGACGCCGACTCGCGCTGTTGAAGGTATAGACGTTGTGATCCAGGATCCACGTCCCGCCCCATCCCGCAGTTCTGAGAAATTCGTATTCCTCCAGATTTCGTATCACATAGCCGTCCGCCCCGGCTTTTTTCCAGAACTCCTCCCGGTCCGCATAGCGCCCGGCCGTCCGGCTCCGGAATACCGGAGGCAGGAGCACGAAGGTCTTCAGTCCGGTCTGACGGATCCGCTCTGTCAGATCCGGGATCCTCTCCTCAAGGCATCCCGCCTCCAGATAGACGGCAGTCAGCGGCGGCAGCTTTCCTTCGCCGCTTCTCAGACGGTCCGCCGACGCCAGCACGGCGTCCAGCTGTTCCCCGGTCTCCACCGAGATGTGAAGCTCCCGCAGCGCCCCCGGCGTCCTCGTTTCAAAGATGCGGTCCGCTCCGGCGGCCTCCGTCTCCATTCTCTTCTCCGGGAGTCCGCCGGATGACGGCTCCCCGTGCTCCGGCGCGGCCCCTGCCGATCGCAGCAGCTCCTCCCTGAGCGCCGCCAGTCCCTCCCGGCGCAGGCTATTCAGCGCCTGCACCGGCACAAAGAGTCTGCCCTCCACCCGGATATCCAGCGACTCCCACCGGTAGGGCGTGCCTCCCAGCTTTCTCATCTGCTTTTCCACCTGTCCGGTCTCCATCGGACGGTTTTCCGCCTGCTGCGGACAGTCTCCCTCCACAGACGCCTCCACTCCGGTGCGCCGTTCCCTCAGAGAAAGCTTCATCGGCTCGTCCGCCCGCAGAACGATCTCCCCGCTGATCTCTATCGGTCTTTCCTGCTCCACATACCGGCCGCGAAGATCCCTGATCAGCTCCTCGTACGCCTTTTTCTCCCGGTCGGAAGGCTCGGCCCGCCGAAGAGCCATCATTTCCCGCCCGTTGTGCCTCTCATAATACCCGGAGGAGAATCCGTCCCGGTTAAAAAGGAGCAGAAGCTCTCTTCGGTCCTTCTCGTCCACCCGGTATCCGGCGCTTCCCTGACGCAGATAGAGATCCGCGTATTTCCGGTAAATGCGCACGACTCCCGCCGTGTACTCCGGCCGCTTCATGCGTCCCTCGATCTTGAGCGAGTAGACGCCTGCCTCCGCGATCTTCGGGAGCAGATCCAGCGCGCACAGATCCTTCGGGCTCAGAAGCGCCGACGCGCCGCTTCCGGACGGCTCCCCTCCTGCCTTTACCGCCTCGTAATTCAGACGGCAGGGCTGGGCGCACCGTCCCCGGTTGCCGCTCCGACCTCCGAGGAAGCTGCTGAACAGGCACTGTCCCGAATAGCAGTAGCACAGCGCGCCGTGCACGAAGCATTCCAGCTCCATACCGGTCTCCTCGCGGATCCTTTGGATCTCCGGCAGGGACAGCTCCCGCGCCAGCACGGCTCTGGTCACGCCCTCCCGCTTCAGAAATTCCACTCCTCCCGCCCCGCACAGGCTCATCTGGGTGCTGGCGTGAACGTCAAGCTGCGGAAACCAGCTTCGGATCGCCCGCAGGACGCCCAGATCCTGCACGATCACCGCGTCCACTCCGCGCTCCACGCAGGGTCTTAGATAGTCGTACAGCTCCTCCTTCAATTCCCTCTCCTTTAGAAGAGTATTGACGGTAAGGTACAGCTTTACACCGTACAAATGCGCATGATCAATCGCCTCCAGAAGAAGCTCTCCCTCCGGATTGTCCGCGTATGCCCTTGCTCCAAAGCGGCTTCCGCCCATATAGACTGCGTCGGCTCCCGCGCAGACCGCGGCCTTCAGACTCTCGAGAGATCCGGCCGGGGCCAGTATTTCCAGTGCTCTTTTCCTCATATTTTTCCTTCTTCCTCCGGCGAGACGAAACACGCTTCGCGATCTTTTCTGATTGCCTGTGCAGCAAAGCAGGCCAGCGTTTCCCGGCTGGCCTGTCCTCTTTTCCTCGTTTTTCTATAATTTCTGCTCCGGATTGCGGATCTTTCTCCCCGCCGCCGGCTGCGTCGGCCTGGCCGGACGCTTCTGCGCCTCGGAAAGCTGCGCCTCCAGCTCCCGGATCCTTGTGAGAAGCTTTTCCTTCTCCAGTCTGGCGTCGATCAGATCGTGCTTCAGACTGTAAAGTTCCTTATCCTTCTGCTCCTTCTCGCGCTCCAAATCCGCTCTGGCCCCGTCGGCCTTGAAATATTCGTCGGCCAGATTCATATTTTTGAGAAGCTGCTTTTCCTCCGGCCCCAACCTTCGGTAGCCCTCAAAGCCGGACACCTTCTCCTCCATCTCGTTGAGATAGGACGCGATCCGGTGGAGATATGCGGTGCTCTCGTAACCGCTGATCGTATATATTTTCCCGTTAATCAGCACGTCGGCTGTGTTTTTCTTTGCCATATTCTCTCTTCCGATCTGCTTGTTTTCCGTCAGGCTCCGGGTTCTCCCGGAACGCTTCCCCTCGCCCTTCTTAACAACAGTGTACCTAATTTACTCCGGAAAAGCAATCCCCAAATGGCGGTAGGCCTCCCCTGTGGCCACACGCCCCCTGGCCGTCCGGTTGATAAATCCGTTTTTCAGAAGATACGGCTCGTACACGTCCTCCAGCGTGCCCGCGTCCTCGCCCAGCGCGGCGGCCAGCGTGTCAAGCCCCACCGGCCCTCCGGCAAATTTTTCTATGATCGTGCGCAGGATCAGACGGTCCGACTGATCCAGTCCGTGGCGGTCCACCTCCAGAAGATCCAGCGCAAAGGACGCCACCTGCTCCGTGATCCTGCCGTCGTATTTGACCTGCGCAAAATCCCGCACCCGCTTCAGCAGACGGTTGGCCAGACGGGGCGTCCCCCTGGAACGGCGCGCCAGCTCCCCGGCTCCCTTCTCGTCGATCCAGACGCCCAGCACCTCCGCCGACCGGCAGATGATCGTGGTCAGCTCCTGCACCGTATAATATTCCAGATGATGCACCACGCCGAACCGGTCCCGAAGCGGCGCCGTCAGAAGTCCCGCCCGCGTGGTCGCTCCCACCAGCGTAAAGTGGGGAAGATCCAGCCGGATGCTTCTCGCGGAAGCTCCCTTTCCGATCATGATGTCGATGGCATAATCCTCCATGGCTGGATAGAGCACCTCCTCCACCTGCCGGTTCAGACGGTGGATCTCGTCTACGAAGAGGACGTCCCCTTCCTGAAGATTGTTCAGGATCGCCGCCATCTCTCCGGGCTTCTCGATGGCCGGACCGCTGGTGACCTTCATGTGGGTTCCCATCTCATTGGCGATGATGCCCGCCAGCGTCGTCTTGCCAAGCCCCGGAGGGCCGTAAAAAAGCACATGGTCCAGCGACTCTCCTCTGGACTTTGCCGCTTCGATATAAACCTTCAGATTGTTCTTCGTTTTTTCCTGACCGATATATTCCGCCAGAGACTGGGGCCGAAGACTCCCCTCGATCCGGATGTCCTCCTCGGCTTCCTCCGTGGCTATGATTCTGTGGCTGTTCATTCTTTTCCTACCGTTCTGCTCTTTCTATGATTTTCTGCGGTCCGGCCGCCTTCTCCCATGCTTCGTCCGGCCGTCCTGTCAAAACGCCATACGCTTCAGCGCCGCCTTCAGGATCGTCTCTGCGTCCATGTCGTCGTCCGGCTTCGCGGCCTTCACCGCCCTTAGCGCCTCGGTGCTTCCGTATCCGAGCGCCACCAGCGCTTCCACCGCCTCCTGAACGGCGCTGCCGCCCGACGCCTCCGCTGCGTCGCTCAGATCGGAACTTCCCAGCTTTTTCTCAAACGCGTCCTCCAGATCCAGCTTATCCTTCAGCTCCAGAATGATCTTCTGCGCCGTCTTGGCTCCCACTCCCGGCGTCCGGGCGATCCGCTTTGCGTCGTCCGACAGCACCGCAAAGCGGAGCTCGTCCGCTCCCAGCGCCGACAGCACCGCAAGTCCCGCCTTCGGGCCCACCCCGCTGACCCCGATCAGCAGCCTGAACATCGCCAGATCGTCTCTGGTCAGGAAGCCGAAGAGCACGACCGCATCCTCCCGTACCTGCATGTACGTGTAGACCTTCAGCTCCCGGCCGATCCCTCCGGCAGCCGACAAAAGCTGCCCCGGCGCCAGCACCTCGTAGCCGACTCCTCCCACGTCCAGCACCACGCTGGTCTCAGTCACATCCTCCACGGTCCCTCTTAAAAACGCTATCATCTTCCGCTTTGTCTCCTGTCCGTTTCTGTTTCGCTTTCTCTGCAAATCATACCACGAACAGCCGGAAATGACAACCATATGTTCGGCAACAGTTCAACCAGAGCGGCTCCTCGAACGGCGCGGGCTGAACGTCCTCTACGCAATAGCGCCCTGTTTTCTACCGCTGCACGATCTCCGCGACCACCTTGTTCGGCATGCAGACGATCATCTCTCTCTCCCGGCTGATGGCCCCGGTATCCACGCAGATCTGATCCGGACAATCCGCGTCGATCATGCGCGCCTGCCCGTCACGGATCTCCAGCCGGTTCCCGTCTCCGATCTCGATCACCTGATCCTCCGAGAGGTCGTACAGGCCGTACTCCTCGTTGTCAAGGCTGACCGCCACATACGCGCCCTCCTGCCGGCCGGAAAAAAATACCGCTCCAAGCAGCGCTGCCGCCAGCAGCAGCGCCGCCGCCAAAATCCAGTCGTTTCTTTTCATAGAATGTTCTCTCCTTCACTGTACGGAAAGATTCTACCACAGCCTCCTAAAAAAATCCACTTGTCTATTCAGCCATGCGGAAAGCAGGCGCGCACGCGCCTGCAGAGCTGCGAAGCAGCGGGCTTTCGAGATGCATGGCTGAATCGCTACTCTCTTCCTCCTTCCCGTCCGCGCTGCAGACGCCGTTTTCTCCTGCCCGCCAGCTTTCCGAGCGCCGTCGTCCCGGCCGCCGCCAGAAGAAGCGCCAGTCCCGCCGCTCCGAGCGCCGCGCTGTCGCTCCGGCTCAGCTGCTCCAGAGCGTTTTCCGTGATCAGAAAGCGCGTCGGCTCCGGCTCGCTCTCATTTCCCGCCCTGTCGACGGCTCTGACGCGCAGAGTCTGCCAATCGCTCCCGCTTTTCACAAAAATCGTCAGCCGCCCGTCCATTCCGGCAAGCTTTTCTGCGTCATAGACGCTCGTCTCCCCGTTGATCGTCACCTTGGCCTCCTCCAGACAAAAGTTGTCCTGAATATCCAGCGTGATCCTGCGGCCGTCCTGCCAGTAACGCCCGCCGTCCTCCACTCCCGCCAGCACAATATCCGGAGCCGTCCGGTCCACGATGAAAGCCAGCCGGTTTCCCTTCGCGATATTGTCCGAGTCGTTTTCCGCCCGGTCTCTGGAACCGAGCAGCAGCTCGTACGCTCCCTCCTTTTCAAAATTCTTCCTGAAGATCCGGTAGGTATACTGCTTCCAGCTTTCGTCCGTGCCGCCTGCGTCCACCGCATAGTCTTCTCCCTCCCGCAGTACGCGCAGATGCCCGTCCTGATCCAGAATGATCTCTTTTTGGAGAAGCGTGTCCACATTGGTCTCCGTGACCACAAGCTCGCGCCCTTCTCTCACAAAAGCCTGCTCCCTGCCCGCCAGCTGTCCGGTTCTCTCGTCGAAGGTGTAGACAGAGCCGAACCGGTTGACCGAAAAACAAATCCTTGCATGGCTTTCATTTCCGGCCAGGTCTCTGCACGACGCCTCCAGGACATACAGGTCGTCCGTCTCCTGTGTGCGTGCAAAATCCGCAAGAGCCACTTCCTCCCCGTCCGGCTTTTCCAAAAAAACTCCCCCGGCGTCCTGTTCGCCGCCTCTGACCCCTGTCAGCCGGACGAGGAGCGTGCCCTTTTGATAGTTCCGGTCGCTGCCGCAGATCGTCGGCGCCACCGTCCCCGCGTTGGCGGACCGGTCCTCCACCCCAAGGATCGAAAGCGCAGGCGGCGTCCGGTCCACGGTAAAGCGCTCCGTCTCAAAGTCCGCCAGCGGATTGCCCGCCTGGTCCGTTCCGGAGACGTCCAGCATATAGTCTCCGTCCGCCTCAAAGAGCACTGTCATCCAGTGTCTCTCCCCTTCCGTGATCCATCCGGAGCAGACGGGCTGCGCCTCCTGCCCCGCCGTCGGCTCCGCGGCAGTCAGGCCCGCAGCCGCCTGATCCACGACCGCCTGCCCAGCCGCCGTCTCTGTCACCGCCGTCACTCCGATCCTCGAAGGATCAAAGTTTCTCTCCGTGATCTCGATGACCGCCCGGCGGCCCGTCCTGTAGTAGCGGCCATTTTCAGCGCCGCTCTGATCCCATGTTACTCTGAGTTCCGGGGGCGTCCGGTCGATCGTAAACCGGTCGGTCCGGTCATAGTCCGCCCAGTTTCCCGCCTTGTCCTGCACCCGCACGGAAAAGGTATAGTCTCCGTCCTCCGAAAAGACGACGCGGCACTCGTACCTTGTGTCGTCCCCCTCTCCCCGGCTTTCAAAAGCTCCGATCCTGGGCGCGGCTCCGTCTGTTCCCGTGACCAGAAATTCCACGTCGTCCGGATCGAGGTTCCTCTCCCGTATGGCGACCACCGCCGTCCTTGGCTCCGCGTAGAACCGCCCGTTCACCGGCTCCTCAAGATCGTACTCTACCGTAACGACCGGGGCCGTCGTATCGATATGAAAGCTTTGCTCCGCATGCTCCGTGTGCCCGGCGTTGTCCTCCATATCCGCCCGGATGCAGATCTCATTTTCGTTGTTGGACGCCGCCTCCAGCGTCAGCTCCTTTTCATACGCAAACGTAATGTCCGACGCGGGCTCACCCGAAAGCTCCGTTCCCGCCTCCGCCTGGAAATCCCGCTCTTCCATGGAGACGGAGCCTCCTCCGAAGGAGATTTTTCCAAGTCCGGAGTACGCGTCCCTCAGACGGATCCGAAGCCGCACGTCCGACCGGTAATACCGTTCCCCGTCCACGACCCGGGACGGCTCCGTCAAAAGCCCGACGCTTGCCTCCCGCTCCGCTTCATGCCGTTTTGCTCCTTCCACCGCCGCGCTTCGCACGAGGATGCCCGCATTTCCCATACGGTCGGACGCCTCCGCCTGCACAATCCCTTTAAACGCATCTCCCTGCAGAGGAAGAGAAAAACAAAGCTCCGTCTCCCATGACGAAACCGCCTCCTGCTCCTCGTGCGCTTCCTGCCCGTCCTCCCCGACGGCGCTGGATTTCAGGCTTTTCACTCCGCTGATCCGATCCTGCACCCGGACGGCGACCTCCGTCGGAGCCGCAGAAAACCACCAGCCATGCTCCCGGTAATTGACGGCGACGGGCTCCCTCTGCAGGAGGTCTTCCTCTCCACCAGCGGCAGAAGCCCCGTCCGCTCTCCGGCAGAGAATCTCGATCCGGGGCGCTTCCCGGTCGACGATCGCCCGCACGGTTCCGGCCGAAACCCGGTTCCCCGCCAGATCCTCATATTCGACCGGAATCTCATAGCGCCCGTCTGAGGAAAGCCGGATCTCCCAGTCTGTTCCGTCCTCTGCCGTGCGGCTGTCGTCGCCGGTCGCCTCCAGTTCCTCTGCAAAGCGGTTTTCCACCGGCTCCTGAAGAAGATCCGTGACCCGCGCCCCAAGAAGCGCTTCCCGGAGCTCCCGGTATCTCCCGTTGGCCTCTCTGATCCGCACGGTCATATGCGTCCCCTGTCCGTATGCTCTCCAGCCGTCCAGATCCTCCGCGTCCGCCGTCTCTTCCTCCCAGAATATCTCCACCTCGGGCGGCGTCGTATCCAGTACCAGCACCGGGCTTTCCGCCGCAGTCTCTTCTTCGCCGTCGGCGCTCACGCGCCGTACCGTCAGCCGGTAAACGCCGTCCGCGCTGTGTTCCTCCGCATCCGCTTCTATGACCAGTTCTCCGGCAAAGCCGTCCTCCGTCTGTTCCCATTCCACGGCGGTCTCCGTCACGCCGCCGTCCCGGTCAAGGAAAATCCGAAGCTCCCCATACGCCTGCGTATCCGATTCCGGCATATCTGCCTTATCCGGCTCCGAGACATCCGCTTCCTGCTCATCCGGCTCTTCTGGATCCGTTCCCGGCACTTCCGGCTCCGCCGCGTCTGATTCTTCCGCTTCCGGCGCATCCGCCCCCTGCGGGACAAAGATCCGGATATGGATGCTGTCGCTGTAATAAGCCACATCCCCCGGCCGGGGAATCTCCCCCTCAAGCTCCTCCCCGGCGTCCCCGCGGAACAAGCGCACCGCCTCCGGGCATTGGATCCGGAGATTCGCTGTCTCTTCCCCGTGAGCCGTCATGCACAGGACGGCCCACAGGCAAAGAGCCGCCGTCAGGACGGCGCTGACGGCCGCGGCAAGCGGACGCCTCCATCGGTTTTCAGATTCTTTCCGAAGCGCTTCCCTTCCTTTCTTCCGCCTTCTGCGCTCCGCGCCGCTTCTCATAAAGTACCGCAGGACCGCTCTCATATCCAGACGGATATACAGCGCCGCCGAGAGCAGAAGCCCCGGCGTCAGTCCCGCCAGGCAGAACAGGTAAAGTCTGTGATACCATTGTATTGTCTCCGTCATCCTTCATTCCCCCTCATAGACAGATCGGATCCTTACATCCGCGCTCCGGAGCAGGCGTTCCATCTCTGCGCGCTCCTCCCGAAGCGCTTCCTCTCCTCCCAGCTCCCGGCCTGTGAAATCGCTCCGAAGGCGCGTCCGGATGTTCTCCACCTGAGCCTCCGTCTCCTCTCTGGTCACCCCCGCCTCCCGAAACTGTTCTCCGCAAAAGAGGATCTGCTCCAGAAGCTCTTCATACACCACCAGAGCCGTCCGCTCGTTGTCCGTCTCCGTCAGATCTCCGGACGCCAGAAACGTCAGGTCGTCCCAGTAGTCCCGGAAGCTGACAAAATCGTCGCCCGCCGCGTCCACAAGCCCGATCCTCGCATAGTAGTCGGCGATCAGCCCCAGCCGCTTTGCCCTCTCCTCTCTGTTTCCTTCCAGACAGCCCGACAGAGCCGCGGCCCGCAGGTAGTTTCCGGCGTTCTTTTTGTTTCCCGTCTCCTCAAATTTGTAAAAATAAGCCACGCCCGCCTCGTATGCGAACTCGGCGTAGCCTTCCTCGTTCCCGGCGAACATTTCCTCGTTGGTCCTTCCGGAGTCCCCCGGCTCCGTCAGCACCGCTCTCAGAAATGCGCTCTCCTCCGACGTCAGAAGCTGATCGTCCAAAAGCCCCTCCTCCAAAAGCCGGAGATACCCCTCCTTTCGTTCCGGCGCGAGACGGATGGCGCTCCGGTAGTTTTCCATTTCCTCCCCCTTGGTCACGGAATTTCCCGCCGCCATCAGATACGCCTCGTACGTGTGCTCCCGCGCCCGCGCCTCCAGCCCGGAAAACAACGCGGCTCCGGCTCCCATAAGCAGAGTCGCCGTCGTCGAAGCCAAAAACCACCTAAGCTTTCTTCCCTGCGCCTCCCGGTACCGGGCGTCCAGCTCCCAGTGATGCGAGAGCGCATACTGAAGCTCCCGGCAGGACTGGTATCTATCCTCCATGCGGGGTCGGGTGCACACTCTGACGATCTCCTGCAGCCCCGCGGACACGTCCGGCCGCAAAGCCCGCACCGGCTGCAGACTGTGAGGGCCTTCCCCGGTCAGCAGCTCAAACATGAGCACGCCCAGACTGTAAATATCCGTCCGCCCGTCGCTCTGGCCGCGCCGCCCGTACTGCTCCGGCGCGGCGTAGCCCTTCGTCCCCAGAAGCACCGTATCGCCCTCCGTCTCCCGCGCGTATTCCCGCGCCGCTCCAAAATCGATCAGCACCACCTTTCCGTCCGGGCGCAGCATGACGTTTGAGGGCTTCAGATCCCGGTAGATGACCGGCGGATTTCTGGAATGAAGATAATCCAGCACTCCGCAGAGCTGTCCGGCCCAGTCGAGCACCTCCTTCTCCCCTCTCGGGCCGGTGTCCCGGAGCACCTTGTCCAGCGATCGCCCCTCGATATAATCCATTACGATCAGGAGCGCTTCCCCGTATTCGATCACGTCCGCGATCCCCGGCAGATTCGGATGACGAAGCTTTTTCATCAGCTCGATCTCCTTTTCGTCCGCGCAAAAGCGGCGCTTACGGTCTCCGGTCAGCTCCTTGACCGCCCACGGCCGGTTGGCCTTCTCGTTGATGGCCAGATAGACCACGCTCATCCCGCCCCGGCCGATCACATCCAGGATCTTATATTTGCCTCCCACCAAAAATCCCGGCTCCAGCAATGACAGCTCCCCCTTTCTCCCACAAAAGCAGCAGCATCGTTCCCGCGCACAGAAACGGGGCCAGCGGAACACCCTCTTTTTCGTCTCCCCCAAAAAACGGCAAAAGCACGCCCCACACGACGGCCAGCGCCAAGGCCAGCCCTCCCGCATACAAAAAACGTTCCCAGCCGAGCCAAAAGCCCGCCGCCGCAAAAAGCTTCACGTCTCCCGCGCCGATCCCGTCCGGGCGGGCCAGATAGCCGGCCAGAAGAAGCCCTCCTCCCGCCGCGGCGCCGAGCAGACTCTCCCCTGCCTCCTCCGGCGCCGCGCTTCCGGTCAGCGCCCGGGCGGCCAGCGCTCCCGCCCTCAGCAAGGCCAGAAGGCAGACTGTCCGGTTGGAAATCCTTCGTTCTTTCCCGTCCGTCCACGCCGTCGTCAGCAGGCCGAGCAGAAAAATGCCGTAAAAAACCGTCTGCGCATCCGTCATGCTCTCTCCGTTCCGGACATTTTTTGTCCACGCGCCGGTTGATAACAATATGATTCCAGTTACATGGGGGATTTGACGAGGCGAACGCCTCTGAACACTCTTTTGGTGAATGTCTGATTTGATTATATACGATATGTACGATTTTTGCAACAAAAAAAGAGCGGACAGCTGTCACATGGAGAACAGTTCAGCCAGCCGGAAGTGACAGGCCAAAATCGTGCTTGCACGAATTAGGGCCTGTTGCTCCCGGCTGGCTGAACGGTTACTCAAGAAAGGAGGATCCTGTCGTTGTCCAGCGCCTTTCCCGCTCCGGTGCGGAACCGCTCCAGAAGCTCCGGAACCGTCATGTTTGCCCGTTCCTCGCCTTTGATGTCCAGAATGATGCCTCCGTCGTCCATCATGAGCGTCCGGTTTCCCATGGTCAGCGCCTGCTGCATGTTGTGGGTCACCATCAGACAGGTCGTTCCGTTTTTCTCGATGATCCTTCTGGTCAGCTCCAGCACCTTCTCCGCCGTCCCCGGATCCAGCGCCGCCGTATGCTCATCCAGAAGCAGAAGCTTCGGCGGGACCATCGTGGCCATGAGAAGCGTCAGCGCCTGGCGCTGTCCTCCCGAGAGAAGTCCGACCGGCTGCTTCATCCGGTCCTCCAGCCCCATATCCAGAAGGAGCAGCTGCTCCCGGAAAAAGTCCTTGTCCTTTTTGGAGATCCTGCTGAACGGCGCGTTTCCTCTGGAGGTGCGCAGGTAGGCCAGAGCCAGATTTTCCTCGATGGTCATGTGGGGCGCCGTTCCCCGCAGCGGATCCTGAAAGAGACGTCCGATCACCCGGCTCCTCCTGTACTCCGGCAGGAATGTGATATCCTCCCCGTCCAGAAGAATGGAGCCCTCGTCTGCATAGAACACGCCCGCGATGGCGTTCATCATCGTGGACTTTCCGGCTCCGTTGGAACCGATGACCGTCGCGAAATCTCCCCGCTCCAGATGGAGCGACAGGTTCCGGATCGCGCATTTTTCATTGACGGTTCCCGGATTGAAGGTCTTTTTGATATTTTCCAGCTTCAGCATATCACCTGCCTCCTTTCCGGGCCGCTCCGAGCTTCCGTCTCTGGAAAAGCAGCCCCTCCTTCAGCATCGGGGCCGCAATGGCAAGCGCCACGACGACCGCCGTTACCAGCTTCAGACACTCGATGGGCACGACGCCCGTCTTCAGGATCATCGCGTAGATAAACCGGTACACGATGCTTCCGATCACCGCCGCCAGCACGCCCTTCGCCATGGAGCGCCGTCCGGTCAGCGTCTCGCCGATGATCAGACAGGCCAGACCGATGACCACGATCCCCGTACCGCTGTTGATGTCGGCGGATTTCTGGTACTGTCCCACCACAGCTCCGGAGAGCGCCGTCAGCGCATTGGAAATGCACAGCCCCACCGTGATCGTAAACACCGGATTGACCGAGGACGCCCGGACCATGTCCGCGTTGTCTCCGGTAGCCCGGATGCTCAGGCCGATACGGGTGCCGAGAAACCAGACCAGAAACAGTCCCGCAGCCACGGTGATACCTCCCGCCAGAATCAGCTTATACCAGTCTCCGCCGATCCCGGTATCCTTCAGGATCGTAAACATCGTCTCCTGCTTCAGAAGACTTGCGTTGGAACTCCATCCCATCACCATCAGGTTGACCGTGTAGAGTCCGGTATTGGTGACGATCCCGGCCAGAATGGAGGGAACCCCCAGTCTGGTCTGCAGAAATGCCGTCACGAAGCCCGCGCAGGCTCCCGCGATCAGAGCCGCCCCCACCGCCAGAAACGGATGTCCTGCCGCCGCCACGGTGACCGACACGGCTGCGCCCAGCACAAAGCCGCTGTCCGTTGTCAGATCCGCGATGTCGAGGATCCGATAGCTTAAAAACAGGGCCATCGCCACCAGCGCATACATAAAGCCCAGCTCGAGGGCTGTCTGAATCACGTAAATCATATGCCGCTCCTTCTCTTAAAAATCCTCTTATTCTCCGGTAGTGGTCACTTCCACGACCTCGCCCATATCGTTAAATACGGAGTAATCCACGCCCAGCGCCTCGGCGGTCTCCGTGTTGACGGTGATGATGCCGCCATCCATCAGATAATAATCGTCCAGATCCGCCATTCCCTCGGTGATCGCTCTGTAAGCCAGATCCGCCGTCTCATGCCCAAGATCCGTATAATTCACGCCGCAGGTCGCAAATGCGCCGCTGCGAACGAAGGAGTCCGCTCCCGTGTAGAAGGGAATCCCCGCGTCGGTCAGCGTCTCGGAGACGTTGGCCGCTGCCGCCATCACGACGTTGTCCGTGGGGGTAAATACGGCGTCCACATCCTCAGACACCAGCGAGCTCGCCGCCGTGATCACCTCGTCGTTGGTATTTCCGGTCTTCTCCACATAGGCGATTCCCTTGCTGTCCAGATACTCCTTCGCTTCCGCGATGGGCGTTTTGGAATTATCCTCGGACAGAGAGTAGAGAAGCCCTACCTTCTGGACATCCGGATTCTGGGCCAGCATCATATCCAGGATAAACGCTGTGTTCAGCGCGTCGGAGGTTCCGGTCACATAATCGATACCGGTCATCTCCGCCGCCTCCGGATCGGAGATCGCCGCAAACACCACCGGAGTCTGGCTCTCCTCCGCGCAGGCTGCCATCACCTGGGCCGCCAGCGTAGCGATAGGAATGATCACGTCCACCTGCTCGGAGACAACCTGCGTTCCGATCTGGGTCAGCATCGACTGATCTCCCTGTCCGGAGTAGGTCTCATACTCGATGGTCACTCCGTTTTCCGCCGCGATGGCGTCCAGTTCTTCCTCCACCGCCGCCGCGATCTCGTCGAGGGACGCATGATCCATCTGCTTTACGATGGCCACGGTGTAGGACGCGCCTGCCGACGGGGTCTCCTCCTCGGCTTCCTTTGTATCCTCCACTTCCGCATCCTGCTGCGCGTCGTCTCCGGATACCGTGCTGTCCGCACTGTCTGCGCTCTGCTCCGTGCTGCTGCCGCAGCCTGCCGCCAGAGAAGCGGTCATCGCCGCCGCCAGTAATACGCTTACCATTTTCTTTTTCATGTCTTTCTCCTCCATTTTCTAAAATTTGCCTGAGACGGCTTGCCCGGCCAATCGCTGTCCGGGTGGGACTGTTCAAAGCCGATTGCTCCGCGTCGTCCGCTGTCCGGGGCTTTGAACGCCAGAGATGAGACCCGCTTCGCGAATCTCATCTCTGATCAGCGGTCGTCAAATGGACATTCGTGCAAGCACGATGCCCATTTTCCTCGTCGCCACGACAAAAAACCGTCTCAAGCTTGTTTGCTTGAGACGGTTATAATCACTTATAATCGCGGTACCACTCAACTTGGCATCTCTGCCCACTTTCGGTGTACTAGCATACACTCCTCATTGATAACGGGTTTGGTTCCCGGCAGTTCCTACTCTTTTCATTTCGGGCTGCCCTCGAAAGGCCATTCGGCTGTCCGCTCCGTACCGCAATTCCACCGCCTGCGGCTCTCTGTAACTTTGCTTGAAAGCTTACTCTTCTTTCTCGTCGGTTTTGATATGTTGTTTCAATCTGGTTGTATTGTATGCCAACAAAACGAAAATGTCAACTCTTTTTTTGAGAGATCACGGATGAGCGCCGACAGAGCTGCGAAGCGGCGGGCTTTCGAGATGCATGGCCAGGCTGTTACGCGCCGTCCTTCCGTTCCTCTGTTTTATTTTTTACATAGGTATCGTAGCAGAAACGGATAATATCCTTCCGGGTCACGATACCGATGAAGATTTTTTTGTCGTCGATGACCGGGACGAAGTTCTGGTTCATGGCCGTCTGGATCAGATCCTCCATAGAGGCGTCGATGGAGACCGGCTTAAAGTCCGTCCGGCGCTCCACCGTCAGGATCGAGACGTTTTCAGCCTCCTTTAAGTTCATGTCGTAGCGCTTTTTCAGTGTCCACAGGAAATCTCCTTCCGTCACCACCCCGATGTAGCGCCCCTGCCGGTCGATCATCGGGATCGCGGTATAGCCGCTGTGCTCCAGCTTTTCAATTCCCTGACGCAGCGTCCAGTCGTCCATCAGGTACGCCACTTCGCTCTTTGGTGTCAAAAAAAACAGTACGTTCATTGTCTTCCCCTATTATGTAATGTGTATGTTTTATGAAATTGCAGCGCCGGCCGGGCCTCGCTTCGCTCACATGAGCGGAGCCAGCACCCGGAGGACAGAGGTCAGGATGTTGCCGAGAAGCCCCTGCCGGCAGTCGGCCATGGTGACCTGGTGGCAGAGCGGGAAGCAGTGCTCCATGTCGCGCTTGACGTCCTGCACGGCGCGGCAGCCGTACAGGAAGGTTCCGCACTCGAAATGCAGATACAGACTGCGGAAGTCCATGTTGATCGTTCCCACCGTGGCGATCCGGTCGTCGCAGACGTAGGACTTGGCATGCACAAATCCCGGCGTGTATTCGTAGATCTTCACACCTGCCGCCAGAAGCGGAGGATAGTAGGATTTTGCCATGTAAAACACCGTCGGCTTATCCGGGATCCCCGGCATCAGGATCCGCACGTCCACGCCTCGCTTGGCGGCCAGGCAGAGGGCGCACTCCATCTCGTCGCTGATCAGCAGATACGGCGTCGCGATATAGACGTAGTCCTGCGCCTGGTTCAGAATGTTGATGTAGACGTTCTCTCCCAGCTCCTCGTAGTCCAGCGGCGTATCCGCATAAGGAACCACGTAGCCGTCGCTCTCAAACTCTTCCGGGTGCCATCTGTGAGGCCAAAACACGCTGTAATCGGGATCCGGCGTGCGGAACGCGTTCCACACCTCCAGAAACATCAGCGTCAGGTTGAACACGGCTTCCCCGTGGAGCCGCACGCCCGTGTCCTTCCAGTGGCCGAAGCGTTCCTTCTGGTTGATGTACTCGTCCGACAGATTGATGCCGCCGTTGTACCCGGTGTGGCCGTCGATCACCATGATCTTCCGATGGTCCCGGTTGTTCATCACGAGCGAGACGAACGGCACAAAGCGGTTGAAGGCGATGCATTTGATGCCCTTCTCCTCCATCTGATCCGCATAGTGGAACGGCAGAAGATCCACGCAGCCCACATCGTCGTAAATGAGCCGCACGTCCACTCCCTCCTTCACCTTCTGTTCCAGAATATCGAGGATGGAGTTCCACATGATCCCTTCCTGAATGATAAAATATTCGAGAAAGATGGAATGCTCCGCCTTTTTCAGATCCTCCAGCATATCCGAGAACATGGCTTCCCCTACCGGATAATAGCGCACAGAGGTATTCTTCCACACCGGGTACGGACCGTACTTTCCGATATACTGCACATTTCCGGCCGCAGCCGGATCGGACGCGCGGATCTCCTCCAGAATCGGCACGTTCTGCGCCATGGTCGCGCTCATGCCGTCCTTCACTTCCGCCATGCGCCTGGCCAGCTTTTTGCTGGGCTTCTTGTTGCCGATCATCAGATAAAGGACTCCGCCCAGCAGCGGGAATCCCATGACTACGATGATCCATGCGATCTTGTAGGCGGAATTTTCGTCCTTTCGGATCAGATACAGCAGGATGAGCACGCTCAGTACCCGGAAAAAGCCGTTGATAGACATGGAATAGCTGGTCAGCGTCTCCAGAAAGACCAGCGTCCACACCATCTGCACCAGGATCGCCACTCCCACCAGCACCAGACGGCTCTTCATCAGCTTAAATATTTTCATCATATTCCATCATCTCTCCTTGGTACGCCACTGACAGTATAGCCTTTTCTTCATGGATTTTCCATTAAATTTTGATGAATGATTCTTAAATTTTCCCAATGCTCAGCTCTCCCGCTCCAGATGCACCGTCATCTGCGGGAACGGAATGTCGATGTTCTCCTCGCCCAGCCGGTCGTGCACCTTCTCGAGGATCCTCCACTTCACCGTCCAGTAATCCTCGGACCGCACCCACGGCCGGATCAGGATCGTGATGCCGCTGTCTCCCAGATTGTCCACAGCCACCACCCAGGCCGGATCCTTCAGGATCTTGTCATCCTGCTCCAGAATCTGCTCGATAACCTCTCTTGCGCGCTTCAGATCCGCATCGTAGGACACGTCCACGCTCATATCCACTCGTCTCGTCTCGTTGGCGGTATAGTTGACGATGTTTCCGTTGGACAGCGTCCCGTTGGGGATGACCACGCTGCGGTTGTCCGCCGTGTGGAGCGTCGTATAAAACAGAGAGATCTCCCTGACCGTGCCTTCGCACCCGGACGTGCTGATGTAATGTCCCACAAGAAACGGCTTCAGCACCAGGATCAGGATCCCTCCCGCAAAATTGGCCAGGCTTCCCTGCAGGGACAGGCCGATCGCCACGCCGGCCGAACCGAGGATCGTGATAAAAGATGTGGTCTGCACTCCGAAATGCGCCAGCAGAGCCAGGATCAGCACCGCGTAGGCCGCGATCTTGACCGATGCGTCCATAAACTGGATGACGCCGATATCCACGTTTCCCCGTTCCATCGCTCTTCTGAGCACCTTTCTCAGCACGCCGATGGCCTTGAGCCCTGCGACGAGCACCACGACCGCCCACACCAGCCCCATGCCCGCGTCAAGAAATTTCGGCCAGAGCGTCTCCATGATCGTTGCCATATTCCTATCCCTTCCTTTCTCTTATGTGACACCTGCCGCGCGTCAGACAGGTTCTCCTTCCGTCATGCGAAGCGGTCCAGAAAATCCTGCTCCGACAGGATCCCGACTCCCAGCTCCTTCGCCTTTTTATTTTTGGAGGATCCGGAGCTTACATCGTTGTTGATGAGAAACGAGGTCTTTGACGTGACGCTTCCCGTCACCTTTCCTCCCTTTCTCTCGATCAGCTCCTTTAACTCTCCCCGGTTGGCGAAATGCGTAAGGCTCCCGGTGATCACAAACGTTTTTCCCTCCAGCGTCCGCTCTTCGTCCGGCTCCTCAGTCTTCTCGATCTGAAGCTCCGCCATCAGGTCGTCCACCCACCGGTTGTGCTCCGGATCCGCAAAATAGTCCTCCACGCTGGCTCCGATGACGCCTCCGATGCCGGAAATCCCGCTCAGCTCCTCCGCCGTGGCCGCCCGGAGTCGGTCAAGGTCGTCCCCGAACTCCCTGCAGAGGGCTTTGGCGTTCGCCGCTCCGATGTTGGGGATGCCCAGACTGTACACCACTCTGGAAAGCGTCGTATGCCTCGCTCTCTCCACGCTCTCCTCCAGATTTTCATAGGATTTTTCCCCAAAGCCGTCCAGCTCCACGATCTCGTCCCGATATCTCCCAAGCCGGAACAGATCCGCGTACTCCCGGACGAAGCCTCTTCCGATCAATTTTTCCAGCGTCATCTCCGACAGGCCGTCGATGTTCATGGCGTCGCGGCTCACAAACAGCGTAAACGCCTTGATCTTTCGTGCCTGACAGTCCGGGTTCATGCAGTAGAGCGCCTCCACGTCGTTGGTCTTCTGCACCCGCGCCTCGCCGCCGCAGACCGGACACCGGTCCGGGATCTTCAGGCTCCCGCTCCCCGTCAGGTTCTCCGCGATCTGCGGGATGATCATATTGGCCTTGTACACGGTGATCCTGTCGCCGATCCCCAGCTTCAGCGCCTTCAGGATGCTCACGTTGTGGACGGAGGCCCGGCTGACGGTGGTGCCCTCCAGCTCCACCGGCTCAAAGATGGCTACCGGATTGATCAGCCCTGTTCTGGACGGACTCCACTCCATGTCCAGAAGCGTCGTCTCCCGCACCTCGTCCTCCCATTTGAAGGCATAGGAATCTCTCGGAAATTTGGCCGTCCTGCCAAGAGACTGGCCGTAGGCGATGTCGTCGTAGGTGCTCACCAGACCGTCCGACGGAAAATCGTTGGAAGCCACGGCCTCCGCAAAGGCGCGGACCGCCTCCGCCACGCCGTCCCCCTTCACCTTTTTGTACTCCACCACGTCAAAGCCCTGCTCCTTCATCCAAAGGAACTGCTTTTCCCTGGAATTTTCAAACCCCACGCCGTCGGCCTTCACGAGCGCGAACGCATAAAAATAGACGTTCCTTCTGGCCGTGATCTCATTGTTGAGCTGACGGACGGAGCCGCTGCACAGGTTTCTCGGATTTTTGTATTTTGCGGCCTCGTCCTCGATCTCCTCGTTGATCCGCTCAAAATCCGAATACCGGATCACCGCCTCCCCCCGGAGGATCGTCTCCCCCTTATGGGGAATGGTAAGCGGAATGTTCCGGAACACTCTTGCATTGTTGGTGATGACCTCTCCGATCTCCCCGTTTCCGCGGGTGACCGCCTTCTGGAGCGTCCCGTCCAGATAGGTCAGAACCACCGTCAGACCGTCCAGCTTCCACGACAGGAGCACCTCGTGCTCTCCCGCAAAGGCCGCCAGCTCTTCCACGTCCTTCGTCTTGTCCAGCGACAGCATCGGCGTCTCGTGGCGCTCCTTCGGCAGCTCGTCCACTGCCTCGTATCCTACCGTGACCGTAGGGCTTCCGGCCAGCACGACGCCGGTCTCCTTCTCCAGCGCCTCCAGCTCGTCGTACCGCTTATCGTACTCAAAGTTGCTCATGATCTCCCGGTCTTCCTGGTAGTAAGCTCTGGACGCCTCACGAAGCTGCTCTCCCAGTTCCCTCATCCGCGCGATCTTATCCATTCTGCCGCTCTCCTTCCGTCTCTTCTCCGGATCCGTTTTCCAGAAGGGCGAACAGCTCCCGCTGCTCCTCCTCGGTCACCTTCCTCCATCCGCCGGTCCTCAGATGCCCCAGCCGGATGTTCATGATCCGGACTCTTTTGAGTTCCTGCACGCGGTATCCCAGCTCCCCGCACATGCGGCGGATCTGCCGGTTGAGTCCCTGCGTCAGCACGATGGAAAATTTTCTCTTGCCAAGCCGCTGTACCTGGCAGGGCCTCGTGGTCACATCCAGCTCTTTTAAATACACGCCGACCTCCAGCTCCTTCAGGAACCGGTCGTTAAAATCCTTGTCCACGGTCACCTCGTACTCCTTCTCGTGGAAGTTGGCGGCCCGCATCATCTCGTTGATCAGATCTCCCCGGTTGGTCATCAAAAGCAGCCCCTCCGAGTCCTTGTCCAGCCTCCCCATGTAGGTGATCCTCTCCGGATAACGGAGAAACTCGATGATGTTCGTGTCTCCTCCCTGGCTTGCCTCGGAGCAGACGATGCCCCTCGGCTTATTGACCGCCAGAAGGATCGTTTTCCTGGGAACGTCGGAGACGGTCTTCCCGTCCACCTTCACGACGGCGTCCCCGCGCACCTGCATCCCTACCTGCGCCGGACGGCCGTCCACCTCCACGCGGCCCTGCCCGATCAGACGGTCGGCCTCCCGTCTGGAACAGATGCCGACCTCGCTCAAAAATTTATTCAGACGTATCATCGTTTATGTATCCTTTCTCTTCACAAAGCGGCGGCCGCAGCCCGCGGCCGCCGTCGCCTGAAATTATACCAAATCCGGCGCGTCATTACCAGACCATCTTACTGTAAATACGCTTTCAGCTTTTCAATATTTTTTTCTTCAAAATCCATGATCTCCCGGGCAAGCTCACAGTATTCCCGTCTGGCGGTCTGATTTCCCTTCACCGCCTTCCCAAGCTGTGCAATGCCCCTTGCGTTCTCCTGGATCATACGCTCCGCCAGCCGCCCGGTTCCGGCGTCCAGAAGCGTGTTCATCCGGATCCCGCCCCACACCTTCGTCCGGTCCATCACGCTGTCCTTCGGCGGCTCCAGCCTCTCCTTTGCATACTCCCGCTGCACCTTTTCCTCCAGCTGCACGAACCTGCACGCCTGCCGGTTCAGATCCAGCGCCAGATCCTCGTCCTCCACCTTCCCGATCACGGCGTGGATCGCTTCCCTGCCTGTGCGGGCGGTCCTGCAGCTCTCGTCGAGAACCGCTCTGTCTGCTTCTGAAATCATAAAAAAGCTCCTTTCCCTTGTAGCTTCTACTAGGGTATGGAGCTTTTTAAATTTCTATACTTTTTTATCCGGCTGTTACGCTTCGCAGCCCTTCGGCTTATTCCAAGTATTCCGTCATGACGTAGCCGGTCTGGCCTTTGTATTCCACCTTGCTCCAGCCGTTGTCGTAGGACTCGATCTGCGTGATCGCGTCTCCCGGATAGGCAAGCGCCACTCTCTCGGAATCGGTGCTGGCCTCGGCCCGCACGTTGACGCTCTCAGTCACGCGGGTCTCCCGGTTCTGCGCTGTGGCCTCTCCGGTCTCCGTCGTCTCCTCCGATCCGTCCGTCTCTTCTTCGGCGGGCGCTTCTGCGCTCTCCGTTTCCTCCGCGGCCGGCTCTTCCTCGCTCGCGGTCTCTTCCTCTCCGCTGCTCTGTCCCAGCTCCCACACTCTCTGGACGATATCCGCCAGCTTGTCGTCGCTCTCCAGCGCCTCCTGATATCTGGCCTTCACATCCTCGTACAGCGCCTTGACCTCCGGATCCTCCTCCAGCTCGGCCACGTAAGCCTCCAGCTCCTCGTCCTCGTCCACGCTGCTGTAACGGATGTAGCGGTCGCCCTCCTCATCCTTCGCCGTCACGTAGAGACACTGGATGTCCGGCACCAGCGTGCTGATGTTCAGGCTGTCCTTCATCTTGATGTCATAGCACAAAAATACGATGTAGGAATCCTCCTGCGGGCCGTCCTTCGTATAGCACGTCATATTGCTGTAAGAATCGTAAGCCGTCGCCCGGGAGATCACTCTCTGCCGGTCCTCGTCGGAAAGCTGATCCACGATCGTGGCCAGCGTATCCACGTCCCCGCTCATCATGCAGTCCAGATACTTGGTCACAAGGCGCTCCACCGACGCGTGGCTGTTTTCCTCCAGCTCGTTGGTCTCCTCCGTCTCCGCCTGCGCCTCGTCTCCCGCCGCCTGCGCTTCCGCGGACGCTCCGCCTCCGGCGTTCCCTCCCGAAGCGTCTCCCGAGCAGCCGCGCGCCAGCACCACGACCAGCACGATCAGCACCGCGACCGCCGCAGCCGTATAAGCTTTGTATTTTAACAGTAAATCTCTGATATCCTTCAAATCCCGTTTCCTCCTGTCTCTTTTTTGCCGGACAGGTTCGCCTGCCCGCCATCCTTGTAAAAAAAAATAGCATGACCCGTCAGAGACGCTCCCCCTTCCGACTCATAGCTATAAAAAATGCACCTGACAAGATTCGAACTTGCGACACCGGGCGTCGGAGGCCCGTGCTCTATCCAGCTGAGCTACAGGTGCTTGGCTTATTACCTCAACTATAATACACCATGTTGAGGAAATAAGCAAATGTTTTTTGTAATAAACTTGTAATATTTATAATTTTTTTAGAAATTGACCACTCCGTCCCCTGCGTGATAGAAGTAAGCGTGGTCGCTTAACAGGTCCTCCGGCCCCACGCACAGGGCGTTTACCTCCCTCACCAGGCTGTCCAACTCCTGACGGTCCAGCCCCGTCCTCTCCGGCAGTAGGATCATCTCGTGGACGCTGCTCGGCAGAACGTAGTAGCTGCCTCCCAGCTCCATCGCGCATCGTCTCTGCACTCTCGGATCCGCGAACACCGCCGCCCCGTACTCTCCCTGCCGGGAATTGAGGATATACATGCCGCTCTCAGGGCACTCGGACTCCTCCTGTCCCAGAAACTCCGACATGGCGATCAGCTTCACCCCCAGATCCGGCATGTTCTCGTGCGCCGTCCGGTAGAGCTCCGCCGCCGTGAGTCCCCATTTCTCCATATGGCTCCTGTGGATCAGCGCCGTCGCCCGGCGCACTATCTTCCCCGGAAGCTTCATATAGAAGACCAGCGCCAGATCCATCCATGGGATCCACGGCACGCCAGCCAGAAGCTCCCGGTTCTTCTCTCTCGACACGAGCCGGTAGTAGATCCGCCTCTTCACCCTCCGGTAATCCATCAGACTCTCAAAATCCTCCGTCCCCGATAAAAGGTTGTCCCGCTGAAGCTTCAGCACGCTTTCCGCCAGCTCCTCCAGTTCCTCCCCGCCGATCTCCTCCCGGTAAAACTGGTTCACATAGACGGTGGGCTGCTCTCTGTGCCCCTCGGTACGGCACGCAAATCCGTCGAGCCTCACGCCGTTGTTCTTCAGAACCTGTACTCTGCGGATGTGCTCCTCCTGCGTGCTTTTGGCCTTCATAGACTGCTCCAGTCCATTCAAAAACGCCTCGTACGTCATATTCATCCTTTCTGTCTCTTCTATTGCCCTGTGGGAATCGTTTGCCGAAACGGCATCAGAATGTTTTATATCTGAAAACAGTGTACCCGATTTTCGGGGATTTTGCAAGGGAAAATCGGACAGAGGCACGACATACGCATGAATGTATTTCTCTCCCCGTTTCTCGATTTTCTCTCTTTA
>JAUNHB010000032.1 GCA_030524125.1 Eubacteriales bacterium
TTCGTGTTGCTTGGCTGTATTGTTACGGACGTCCCGGACGGCGGGCGGGCGTCGCCGCATGCATGCGGCGACGTCTGCACATCGGCCGGGCCGGACGGTATGAGTAAGGAGGCCGGCAGGCCGGATTACGAATACCGGCAGGCGATTGCGGGAGCGCCCTGCGCGGAGCAATCGACTTTTCGCGTATGTACGGCGCTTAGCCGTGATCGAGAAAGCAGGCGCGTATGCGCCGATAGAGCTGCGAAGCAGCGGGCTTTCGAGATGCATGGCTGGATTGTTACGGACGTCCCGGACGGCGGGCGGGCGTCGCCGCATGTATGCAGCGGCGCATGCACATCGGCCGGAACGCCCGTCCGCCCTCTACTCCTGCGCCGCCACTCTCGGCAGGTCCGGGTGCTCTCCCGACCACCCCATCTGCGGCAGGCAGTCCAGAAGCTGCAGATCCTCCTGCGCGATCGTAAATTCCGGAAGCTCCAGATTCTGCCGCATCCGCTCGAAGGACGACGCCTTCGGGATCACGCCGATGTCATGCTGGAACAGGTATTTCAGGAGGAACTGCGCCGGAAGCACGCCGTACTTCTCCGCCATCCGCCCCACGATGGGATTTTCCAGCATCCGCCTGCGTCCCAGAGGGCTCCACGCCTGCACTTTGATGCCGCGTTTTTTGCAGTAGGCCACCGCCTCGGCCTGCATGTATCCCACGTGAAGCTCCAGCTGGTCGACCATAGGCTCCACGGAAGCCATCTCGAGAATGGCGTCCACATGGTGCGGCAGGAAATTGCTGAGACCGATGGCTCTGGCCTTTCCCTCCCGGTAAAATTCCTCCAGCGCCCTCCAACTCTCCTGATCGAGAAGCTTCCAGTCCTTCGACTCCGGATCGGGCTTCGGCCAGTGAAGGAGCAGCAAATCCAGGTAATCCGTCCCCAGCCGCTCCAGCGACTCCTCCACGCTTCTCTTCGTGTTCTCATACCCCAGATGGGTCTTCCACACCTTGGAGGTCAGAAAGATCTCCTCCCGCGGGACGCCGCTTCCGCGCACGGCCTTTCCGACCTGTTCCTCATTTTCATAGGCCGCCGCCGTGTCCAGAAGCCGGTAACCCGCCTCCAGCGCCGTGCGCACCACCGTCTCGTCGCTTCCGTCCGTGCACTTGTATGTGCCGTAGCCGATCTTCGGCATCTTCACGCCGCCTGTCAGCGTCATATACTCTCCCATGGTTCTCCTCCCCTTCCCGCCGCGCGCCGCCATGCCCTCTCTTCTCCCGAAGTTTCGGCCCTTCGTGCGCAGCTTTCAAAAACAGGGAAGCCGAAGCTTCCCTGTCTGTCCGTCTCCCATGAAGGAACGGTTATCCCGCAACGATTCACAGCCCTCCGCCCACATGCGCAGTCGCCGCAGATCCATATCGGCTGTGGATTGTTACATTATTTCCAGTTTACGATCTTTCCGAAATCCGGCTTCAGAGCGGCGCCGCCTACCAGACCGCCGTCGATGTCGGGCTGGGAGAACAGCTCCGGAGCGGTAGCCGCGTTGACGGATCCGCCGTACTGGATGCGGATCGCCTCCGCAGTCGTCTCGTCATAGATCTCAGCGATGCAGTCGCGGATTCCCTTGCAAACCTCCTGCGCCTGCTCGGTGGTAGCGGTCTTTCCGGTTCCGATAGCCCAGATCGGCTCGTATGCGATCACAGCGGTCTTCGCCTGCTCCGCAGTCACTCCGAGGAATCCGACCTTTACCTGCTGACGGATGAAATCCATGGTCACGCCCTGCTCTCTCTGCGCCAGCGTCTCGCCGCAGCACATGATCGGGGTCAGGCCGTGCTCAAACGCCTTGAGCATTTTCTTATTGACGGTCTCGCTGGTCTCCGCAAAATACTCTCTTCTCTCGGAATGGCCGAGGATCACGTATTTCACTCCCACGTCGGTCAGCATGGCCGGGGAAATCTCTCCGGTGTAAGCGCCCTTCTCCTCGAAGTACATATTCTCAGCGCCCACCTGAATGTTGGAGCCCTTCGCGGCCTCCATCACCGGGATGATGTCGATGGCCGGAACGCAGAATACCACGTCCGCATCCTCGGTAGCCACCAGCGGCTTCAGCGTATTGACGAGCTCCACAGCCTCGCTGGGAGTCATGTTCATTTTCCAGTTTCCAGCAATAATTTTCTTTCTTGCCATTTCCGTATCCTCCTGAATCTGTATGTTCACATGCGTCCTGTAAACGTAACCTTTATTTATCGTCTGCGGCCATCACGCCCGGAAGCTCCTTGCCCTCGAGGAACTCAAGAGAAGCTCCGCCTCCCGTGGAAATATGGCTCATCTTGTCGCCAAAGCCGAGGGTATTGACGGCAGCCGCGGAGTCTCCGCCGCCGATGATGGTCGTAGCGTCCGTCTCGGCCAGAGCTTTCGCCACCGCGATGGTCCCTTTCGCCAGAACCGGATTCTCGAACACGCCCATCGGTCCGTTCCAGACGACCGTCTTGGCGGATTTCACAGCGTCCGCGTACAGCTCCGCCGTCTTCGGCCCGATGTCCAGACCCATCTTGTCGGCCGGGATCGCATTTCCAGCCACCACGTCCACGTCGATCTCGGCGTCGATCGGGTTCGGGAAAGCGTCCGCCACAGCCGTATCCACCGGAAGGAGCAGCTTCTTGCCAAGCTTCTCAGCCTTCTCCAGCATCTCCTTGCAGTAGTCAAGCTTCGTGTCGTCCACCAGAGACTTTCCGACCTCTGCGCCCTGCGCCTTCAGGAAGGTATAAGCCATTCCTCCGCCGATGATCAGCGTGTCGCATTTCTCCAGCAGGTTGGAGATAACGTTCAGCTTGTCCGCCACCTTCGCGCCGCCTAAGATCGCCACGAACGGACGAACCGGATTTTCCACCGCGTTTCCGAGGAAGTTGATCTCCTTCTCCATCAGGTAGCCGACCACGTTCTGTCCGCCCTTCGCGGTGATGAACTTGGTCACGCCGGCCACGGAAGCGTGCGCTCTGTGGGAGGAACCGAACGCGTCGCACACATAGATGTCGGCCAGATCCGCCAGCTCTTTGCTGAACTCCTCGCCGTTCTTCGTCTCCTCCGCGCCGCGGAAGCGGGTATTCTGAAGCAGGACCACGTCCCCCTCTTTCATGTTCTCAACGGCCTTGGTCGCTTCCTCGCCGGTCACATGATAGTCGGAAACGAACACGACCTCTTTGCCAAGCTTCTCGGAGAGACGCTTCGCGACCGGAGCCAGAGACTCGCCCTCGTTGGGGCCGTTCTTTACCTTACCCAGATGGGAGCAGAGGATCACCTTGCCGCCGTCTGCGATCAGCTTCTTGATCGTCGGCAGCGCCGCCACGATACGGGTCTCGTCCGTGATCACGCCGTCCTTGAGCGGTACGTTGAAATCGCATCTGACAAGCACGCGCTTGCCCTTTGCATTGATGTCGTCTACGCTTTTCTTGTTCAATGACATAATAAATGCCTCCGTTTCTTTTATAATCGCGCTCCGCGGGCCCGCCGCAGGCAATCCATCGCGGAGCGGCCTTTTGTTATACAGGAATCCCTGTATAACAATTTAATAGAATCCTGCCCCGCAGGATTCTCCTGCCTGCGGCGGATCGCCCCGGCGATACTGTTCCCCTCCGCCGCAGGCAATCCCGCGGAGCGCCTTTTTTGGATCAGAGATAATTCCTCCGAAATTATCTCTGATCCAAAAAAGGATCCGGTCCTCTAAAGACCGGACCCTTTGAGGTCTTCATATAGCGCTTATGCTAACTCAGCGAAGTATTTGATGGTGCGGACCATCTGAGATACATAGGAGTTCTCATTGTCATACCAGGACACAACCTCGACCTGTGCTTTTCCATCCGGAAGCGGGGAAACCATGGTCTGGGTAGCGTCGAACAGAGAACCATATCTCATGCCGACGATATCGCTGGATACGATCTCATCCTCGGTGTATCCGAAGGACTCGGTCACAGCAGCCTTCATTGCGGCGTTGATCTCCTCTTTGGTCACAGCCTTGTCCACAACTGCGAACAGAAGGGTGGTGGAACCGGTCGGGGTCGGCACACGCTGTGCAGCGCCGATGAGCTTGCCGTTCAGCTCCGGAATAACCAGTCCGATCGCTTTTGCAGCGCCGGTGCTGTTCGGAACGATGTTCACTGCGCCTGCGCGGCTTCTTCTCAGATCGCCTTTTCTCTGCGGTCCGTCAAGGATCATCTGATCTCCGGTGTAAGCATGGATCGTGCACATGATACCGGACTCGATCGGAGCAAGGTCATTGAGAGCCTTTGCCATCGGAGCAAGGCAGTTGGTCGTGCAGGATGCAGCGGAGATCACCGTATCCTCTTTGGTCAGGGTCGTGTGGTTTACATTATATACGATAGTCGGCAGATCGTTTCCAGCCGGAGCGGAAATAACTACCTTCTTAGCGCCTGCGGTGATGTGAGCAGATGCCTTCTCTTTGGAGGTGTAGAAGCCGGTGCACTCCAGAACTACGTCAACACCGATCTCGCCCCACGGAAGCTCAGCCGCATTTGCCTTTGCATAGATCTTGATCTCTTTTCCGTCAACAACGATGGAATCCTCCGTTGCAGACACCTTGTCAGCCAGTGCATATTTACCCTGAGAAGAGTCATACTTCAGCAGGTGTGCCAGCATCTTCGGGGAGGTAAGGTCGTTGATCGCCACAACCTCATATCCTTCTGCGCCAAACATCTGTCTGAATGCCAGACGGCCGATACGTCCGAAACCATTGATTGCTACTTTTACTGCCATGTTTCAATTCCTCCTAAAAGTTGAATAATTGATATGTTTTTTGTTAAAAAGAACATCAACCGTTACTTATTTTACCTGCTTTGTCCAAAAATATCAATACCCAATCGAAAAGATTCTTCGTTTTCTTCCTTTACTTTCGGTCCGTTATCTTCTATGATGGGAAAAGGACAACAATTCAGCCATGCATCTCGAAAGCCCGCTGCTCCGCAGCTCTCCCGGCGCTTGCGCGCCTGCTTTCTCGATAACGGCTAAGCGCCGTATAGGAAATATGGGAAAGCTCTGCTTACATGCGGGCACGACGCAGCGCTTTCCCATATTTCCCGCATGGCTGAATAGTTTATTTACACAGGAGGAAACCGCTTTTGAGTATTTTATCGGACTACCACGTGCACACTTCCTTCTCCGGAGACAGCAGCGCTCCGCCGGAGATCATGGTCGACCGGGCCGTCGAACTGGGCCTTCGCCATCTGTGCCTGACAGACCATATGGATTACGACTACACGGACGGCGGCGTCTGCTTCGAGTTCGATCCTAGAGAATATTTCCACCGTCTGGAGCCTCTGCGGGAGCAGTACCGGGACAGGATCGAGCTGTCCATCGGCGTGGAGCTGGGACTTCAGCCTTACCTGTGCCGGCGTCATCACAACCTGATCTTCTCCTACCCCTTTGACTTTGTCATCGGGTCCATCCATCTTGTGAACAATAAAGATCCTTACTTTCCGTCATTTTTTGAGGGAAGGGCGGAGACGACGGCCTACCGGGAATATTTTGAGTGCGCGCTCCAGAATCTGAACGCCTATTCCAACTTCGACACCTTCGGCCATCTGGACTACGTGGTACGCTACGGCCCCACGCAGAACCGGAATTACAGAATCGAGACCTACCGGGACATTCTCGACGAGATCCTCCGGACGCTGATCCGCAGGGACATCGGCCTCGAGGTCAACACCGGCGGCTACAAATACGGTCTCGGCCAGCCAAATCCGTGCCGGGACATCCTTCTTCGCTACCGCGAGCTTGGCGGCAGGATCGTCACTCTCGGCTCGGATGCTCACGAGCCTCAGTTTATGGCCTATGAGTTCGACCGTGCGGCAGAGCTTCTTCGCTCCTGCGGCTTTGCGTCTTACTTTATCTTCCGCCGCCGGGTTCCCGAAGAGCTGCCCTTATAGGATCACCCCGCCTCCGGCCACGCAGTCTCCGTCGTAAAAGACGACGGCCTGTCCCGGCGTCACGGCCCGGACCGGCTCGTCGAAGACGCATTCCACCCGGTCCGGCCCTGCGGGGCGCACCGTGCACATGGCTCCGGCATGGTTATAGCGGATCTTCGCCAGAAATCTGGCCTCCTGCTCCAGTCCCTCCACGCTCATCCAGTTCAGGCTTCCGGCCTGGAGCGTCGTGCCGAACACATCCCCGGCCTCGCCGATCACGACCTCGCCCGTGGCGGGCCGGATGGCCGTCACTACCACCGGACGGCCCATGGCAAGGCCGAGTCCTTTGCGCTGCCCGATCGTATAGTGGGTGATCCCCTTATGCTTTCCGAGCACCGTCCCGTCGGTCCACACAAAATTTCCCTCCGGAACTTTCCTTCCGGCATTTTCCTCGATGAAGCGGGCGTAGTCTCCGTCCGGCACAAAGCAGATCTCCTGGCTGTCCGGCTTGTGCGCCACCGGAAGTCCCAGCTCCTGCGCGAAAGCGCGGATCTGCTCCTTCGTGTACTCTCCCACCGGCATCAGCGTGCGGGAAAGCTGCTCCTGCGTCAGATTGTAGAGGGCGTACGTCTGATCCTTGGCCGCGGATGCCGCCCTTTCCAGCGTGTAGCGTCCGCCCGGCAGCCTTCTCACCCGCGCATAGTGGCCCGTGGCGATATAATCCGCCCCGATGTCCATGCTGCGCTTCAGAAGCGATTCCCATTTCACATAGCGGTTGCAGGCGATGCACGGATTGGGCGTCCGCCCGTTCAGGTACTCGTCCATGAAATAGTCGATGACCCGCTCCTTAAAATCCTGTTTGAAATTCATGACGTAATACGGGATCCCGAGTCTTGAGGCCACTCTTCTGGCGTCGTCCACCGCCGACAGGCCGCAGCATCCGCCGTTTTCCTCCAGCTTCTCCTCTTCCTCGTCCTGCCAAATCTGCATGGTCACGCCGATGACCTCATATCCCTGCTCCAGAAGGAGCCACGCCGCCACGGAAGAGTCCACGCCGCCGGACATGCCGACGACGACCTTCTTCCTCTCCATCCTAGTATTCTTCCTCTTCCTCGCCCTCGTGGATGTCCGACTTGGGCTTTTTCAGTCCTTCGATCTTGATATGATTTTTCTCCGCATAATCCCACAGCGCCGCGTGGATCGCCTCCTCGGCCAGCAGGGAGCAGTGCACCTTCACCGGCGGAAGTCCGTCCAGCGCCTCCATCACGGCCTTGTTGGTCACTTCGAGCGCCTCATAGATGGTCTTGCCCTTCACAAGCTCCGTCGCCATGCTGCTGGTAGCCACGGCCGCGCCGCAGCCGAAGGTCTTGAATTTCACGTCGCGGATCACCTGATTCTCGTCAATGTCAAAATAAATCCTCATGATATCGCCGCATTTTGCGTTTCCGACCGTTCCCACTCCGCTGGGATTTTCGATCTCGCCTACGTTTCTCGGATTCTGAAAATGATCCATTACTTTATCGCTATACATCGTCTCTTCCTCTTTTCTGTTCCGTCGGCGGCCCGAAGGCCTCCGTCCGTTTTTTCATAAATAAACGCGTCTTTATTTTCTGCGCATAAAGTCCTCGTACAGCGGGGACATGCTTCTTAGTTTTTCCACGATCTTTTTGATGCATTCCACCACATAGTCGATCTCCTCCATGGTCGTCTCCTCGCTGAGCGTCAGGCGCAGCGAGCCGTGGGCGATCTCATGGGGCAGTCCGATGGCCAGAAGCACATGGGAGGGATCCAGCGATCCCGACGTACAGGCCGAACCGCTGGAGCCGCAGATGCCGTCCATATCCAGCATGATCAGCAGGGATTCGCCCTCCACGAACTGAAAGCTGAAATTCGCGTTGTTCGGCAGACGGTCCGTCCGATGGCCGTTCAGTCTCGTGTAAGGCACCTCGGCCAGCACACGGTCGATCAGATGATCCCTGAGACTTCTCTCCTTTGCCGTGCGCTCCTCCATGGTCTTTGCCGCGCGTCCTGCCGCCGCGCCGTATCCCACGATGCCCGGCACATTTTCCGTGCCCGCCCGTCTCTTTCTCTCCTGTGCGCCGCCGTGCACGAAGCTTCTGATCTTGACGCCCCTGCGGATATAGAGGAATCCGATCCCCTTCGGCCCGTTCAGCTTGTGGGCGCTGGAGCTGAGCATATCGATCCCGAGCTCATCCACATGGATCGGAAGCTGACCGTAAGCCTGTACCGCGTCCGTGTGGAACAGGATGCCGTGCTCCTTTGCGATGGCGCCGATCTCCCGGATGGGCTGGATCGTACCGATCTCATTGTTGGCGAACATGACGCTGATCAGGATCGTCGTGGGGCGGATGGCCTTCTTCAGTTCGTCCAGCTTCACCACGCCGTACTCGTCCACGTCCAGATACGTCACCTCGTATCCGTTCTTCTCCAGCCACTGCGCGCTGTGCAGGATGGCGTGATGCTCGATCTTCGTCGTAATGATGTGGTTTCCCTTCGCCCGATACGCCTCCGCCGTGGCTTTCAGCGCCCAGTTGTCCGACTCGCTTCCGCCCGCCGTAAAATAAATTTCCTCCGGAGACGCGCCGATGGTGTCCGCGATCGTCTCTCTGGCCGCCGTGATGGCCTCCTTGCTCTTCTGGGAAAAGCTGTATACGCTGGACGGATTCCCGTACAGCTCCGTAAAGTAGGGAAGCATGGCCTCCACCACCTCAGGCGCGGTCTTCGTCGTCGCCGCATTGTCCAGATATATCATTTTTTTCTCTTCACCCATGTCCAATCACTCCTTTTTCTCACAACATGATACCGGAATCTGACTTTTCTTCTGTACCTCCCGACTTTCTCTCAAAAGGTCGCTCAGCATGATCTCATCCACCGTCCGGTTGATGCTGTCGTTGATCTTCTGCCATACGTATTTTGTAACGCACACATCCGAACCGTCGCATCCGCTCTCGTTCTGGATCCCGGGGCACTCCACCGGGTCCAGGCTTCCCTCCAGCGCCCGGAGCACGTCTCCCACCGAGATCTCCTCCGCCGGACGCCCCGGCACATAGCCGCCTCCGGCTCCCCGGACGCTGGTCACAAGGCCCGCCTTCCGCAGCTTCGCGATCAGCTGCTCCAGATAGCTCTCCGATATGTGCTGTCTGGCCGCGATACACGCGATCGACACCGGCGACGCTTCCGCGTACAGCGCCAGATCGATCATGGCCCGCAGACCGTAACGTCCCTTTGTGGACAGTTTCATCTTCTTCACCCCGTTTCAATTCCGAGCATTTTAGTCGGAGTTCCTGTCGGTCATAGTAGCACTCTCTTGCGGTTCTGTCAAGCACCGTTGCGGAATATATTGAAAAAAAAGCGTAACTATTCAGCCATGCGGGAAACAGGAGAAAGCAAGACCGCATCTGTTCAAGGAGTCCCATGAGACAATTTTCCCTGTTTTTAAAGGGAGCTCTGCTGCTGACGGCAGCCGGGCTCCTCAGCCGGTTTTTAGGCTTCTTCTATAAGATATTCCTCGCGCACGCCCTCGGTGCGGAGGGAATGGGCATCTATCAGCTCATTTTCCCCGTCTTTGCCGTCTGCCACGCGCTGACGGCCTCCGGGATCGAGACCGCGCTCGCCCGCTTCACCGCCTGCTCGGACCAGAAGGACAGCGGAGAGTTTCTGCGGGCGGGACTCGTCCTGTCGCTGGCCGCGTCCTGCGCGGCGGCCTTTGTCCTGTGGGGCTTCTCGGAGCCCCTCGCCGTGCGGCTGCTTCACGAGAGCCGCTGCGCCGTCCCCCTCCAGATTCTCGCCTGCAGTCTGCCTCTCTCCGCCGTCCACTGCTGCTTCAGCGGCTTTTGTCTTGGACGCAAAAAAGCCGGGCTCCCGGCGGCGGCCCAGCTTGTGGAACAGGCCGTGCGGATCGGGGCCGTCTGGGTGCTGTGCGCCGTCTACGCGCAGGAGGGCCGCGCCGTCACGCCCGTTCCCGCCGTCCTCGGTCTTCTGGCAGGCGAAGCCGGAAGCGCCCTCTTTATGCTGACCTTCTCCTCCGGCGTGTTCTCCGGCCCCTCTTCCTTTCGCGCGCTTCTGTCCAAAGCCCGGACGCTGCTCTCCATGGCCGTCCCCCTCACCGGGACGCGGCTGAGCCTGACTCTGCTCCAGAGCGCGGAGGCCGTGCTGATCCCCGTGAGCCTTCGCCGGTACGGCATGTCCTCCGCCGACGCCTTAAGTCTCTACGGCATCCTGACCGGCATGTCCCTGTCCTTCCTCATGTTTCCCAACGCGGTCACAGGCTCCATATCGGCCATGCTGCTCCCGGTGATCTCCGAGGAGCAGGCCCGCGGAAACGAAAAAAAAATTTCCCTCGCCGTCGAGGGAACGCTTCTGTTCGGCCTTTCCATGGGGATCCTCTGCATGGGGCTTTTCCTGTATTTTGGCCGGGAGCTGGGCGAGGCGGTCTTTCACGAGCCTCTGGCCGGAGAATTTCTGCGCACGCTGGCGTGGATCTGTCCGTTTCTCTACCTGACCGGCAATCTGAACAGCATTCTGCACGGCCTCGGCAAGACCTCGGCCACGTTTTTCAACCAGCTGGCGGCCGTTCTCGTGCGGATTCTCTTTCTCGTCCTGTTCGTGCCCTTTTTCGGCATCCAGGGCGTGCTCTGGAGCATCCTCGCAAGCCAGCTTCTTTTATGCGTGCTCGGGCTTCTGGCCGTGAGCCCCCATGTGACGCCCGCGCTGGGGCTGGATCTCTATGTGATCCGCCCCGCGGCCGCCATGATCCTTTCCATTGGAGGTGTCCATCTGTTGAAGCAATTCCGTCTGCTTTCGTTCCTGTCTGCTCTGCCCGGGCTGCTGGCGCTGGCCGCAAATATCGCTCTGGCCGCCGTCGTCTATCTGGCTCTCCTGCTCCTGTTCGGCGGTCTTCGGCTCCTGCGCCTCCTCCGCCCCGGGCGGCCGGCGTCCTCACGCCATAAATAATTCATCTACCGTCACCTGCAGCTCTCTGGCAAGCGCGAACGCCAGCGCCAGCGTCGGATCGTATTTATTGTTCTCGATCGCGTTGACCGTCTGGCGGGAGACGCCGCACCTTTTTGCCAGCTCCTCCTGCGACAGCCCCAGTTCCTTTCGTTTCATGCGAATCCTGTTTTCCATATCAGCCGCCCAGCTTTCTTTTGTAAAACAGAAGCGCCGCAAAATAGATGATCGCGGTAACCTCCAGCCGGATGAACGGATTTTCGCTCATGGCCTGCCCCCTTACAACGTTTTCCGCCACGTTCAGAATGTCCGTTCCGACCATCGCCAGCAGCGTGAACGCGCTCGCCTTCCATACGATCAGCTGGCTTCGTTCGTCTCCCGGCGTCAAAAGAGAGATCAGCATGATCAGATCCAATACAGAAAACACCACCAAAACAGTTCCCAGAAAAATGATCGCTCCTACCGGCATTTCTCTCACTCCTCCTTGTCTTCCCGAATGTCAAAAACTTTTTATATTTTCACCATAGCATCCCTCGCAAAAAATGTCAAGAGTTTTTGACATTTTAACAAAAAAGCCGGGATACTGGGAGGGAGTGGAAACCGGCATTTCTTTCAGTTTACAATCCTGAAAAAGTATATTATAATACAAACTTGAGATTACGCGCCTCCTGCGGCGCGCCGAACCCTGCGCTGTGCGCAGAAGAAACAAAGGAGACTGCCATGGGATTTACATTTAACAAGAAGCTTCCCATTCCCAGAGAGATCAAATCCATGTATCCGCTCTCCGAGGAATGCTCGAAAAAGAAAGCGCAGAGAGATAAAGAGATCAGCGACGTCATCACCGGAGCGGACGACCGCTTTCTGGTCATCGTCGGCCCCTGCTCCGCGGACAACGAGACCGCCGTTATGGACTACCTCCACCGGCTCGTCCCGATCCAGGAGCAGATCAGGGACAAATGTATCCTGATCCCCCGGATCTACACGAACAAACCCCGCACCACCGGCGAGGGCTACAAGGGAATGGTCCATCAGCCCGACCCCGAAGCCGCGCCCGATCTTCTGGAGGGCCTCATCGCCATCCGCAAGCTCCACATCCGCAACATCGAGGAGACCGGACTGACCGCAGCGGACGAGATGCTCTACCCCGAGAACTGGTGGTATCTGGCCGACCTGCTCTCCTATGTGGCCGTGGGCGCGCGCTCCGTGGAGGATCAGCAGCACCGGATGACCGTCAGCGGCTTCGACGTGCCCGCCGGCATGAAAAACCCCACCAGCGGCGACATGACTGTCATGCTCAACTCCGTGGTGGCCGCCCAGCACGCCCACTCCTTCATCTACCGCGGCTGGGATGTGGACACCTCCGGCAACCCGCTGGCCCACACCGTCCTGCGCGGCGCGGTCAACAAACGCGGCGCAGTGCTTCCCAACTACCACTATGAGGATCTTCGGCTTCTGTGCGAACTCTACGCCCAGAAAAACCTGAAAAACCCTGCCTGCGTTGTGGACACCAACCACTCCAACTCCAACAAGCAGTACCTGGAACAGATCCGCATCGCCAAAGAAGTCCTCCACAGCCGCCGCTACAGCAGCGACATCCGAAGCCTCGTCAAAGGCCTCATGATCGAAAGCTACATCGAAGACGGCTGCCAGGGCATCCACGACAAAGTCTACGGCAAGTCCATCACCGACCCCTGCCTCGGCTGGGAAAAAACCGAACGCCTCCTCTACGAGATCGCCGAAACCTGCTAACCCCCCCAAGGCCAAAGCAGCCGCCGCCCCGCGACAGAACGAGCCCCCTCACACCTCCCGCCGAGCCGCCGCGCCCCGCGCGGCAGAGCGAGGCCCTTCACACCTCCCCGTCGAGCCGCCGCGCCCCGCGCGGCAGAGCGAGACCTCCCCGCCCCCTGACCTGCGCCGCAGGCGCGGGGGCGGGCGGAAGGCGGATAACAGCGCTGTGTGCATTGGAGCGGACAAAAAACAGAGACTGTGTGCGGAGGGCGGACTTTCAAGTCCGTCCGACACATACAGTCTCTGTTTTTTGTCCGATACACTGCATACGAGCGTTATCCCCCGACGTCCGCACCCGTGCCTGCGGCGCCCACACACCCCCGCCGCCCGCACCTGCGCGCCCACACTCTCTATCTCACATGCTTCTGAATAAAATCCAGCACGATCTTCCTTGTCTCCTCATACGCGTTCGCCGTCTCAAATCTCCGCTCCGGATGCCACTGCAGCGCCAGGATCTTCATCTCCTCCGACCCGAACGCCTCCACGACCCCGTTTTCCCGGTCCACGGCCAGCGGCTCGAAGCAGGGCGCGAGCCCTTCTTCATAGATACAGTCCGAATGGTAATTGTTGACCCAGATATTTCTCTTTTCCTTCACAAGCCACACCTGATGATCCACGCCCCGGACGCGGGACACCGGCAGTCTCGGATGATACCAGAGCTTTCCTCCGAACATGACGTTGATATACTGCATTCCCCTGCAGGTGGCGATGATGGGGATCCCGTGGGCGACGCAGTAGTGGATCACCTGCTCCTCCATATGATCCCGGTTCGGCTGCAGCTCGTCCTCGTGGGGCCTGTCGTACATCTGCGGCGGCAGGGAGCCTCCGCCCACCACGATCAGAAGATCCCGCTTCTTGCTGAAGATCATCTCCACGTTTTTGGTGAAATTGGAGATCGTCTTCGGGATAAAGCCCAGCAGCTCATAGAAGCGCACATAGCCGGACTCCAGGATGTCCACCGGATCTCCGTACTGATTGACGCCCTCCCGCTGCGTGATCAGCGCGCTCAGGTTCCGGTACTGGATCCCCTCGTCGATCTTTCCCGCCCGGCAGTCCATCGTCAGATAGCTCAGGGACGACACATACTGATAGATCTTCTCCCCGCACCCGATGGCGGCGGGGATCTCAAACTCCGCGCAGCGGATGGCCATGTGGGAGGCCGCCCCGCCGTACCGGGTGATAAATCCTTTGATCCCCTTGGCAAACACCCACTCATAGCCCGGATCCGCCTTGGGCACCACCACGATCTTGTCGTGGATGTCCGCCTCCGGCGTCTCCTCCAGAAGCACGACCTCCCCTTCGACTTTCTTCGTCGTGATGAAATTCGGCCGCGCCTCGTAGACCTCCACCACGTTCAGGCTGTTCCGGTCCAGGATCACTTCGGGCAGCGACAGCTCCCGAAACTCCTGATATTCCCGGTGCCTCCTCGCGATCAGCTCCTCCAGCCGGTCTTTCAGCGCTTCCGCCGACAGATACTGAGGCAGCCTGCAGTCCTCGATCTCCAGCCACGACAGATCGTTCCTGGCGATCTCCAGCATGGATCCGGCGCGCACCAGAAGCTCAAGCATCAGGCTCAGCGATTTTGTAAATTCAAATTTAAAATATTCCCGCTGCTCGATGGCGCAGCGGATAAAATGCACCAGCTCCCCGGCGCTCACAGGCAGGCCGCAGCTTTGGATGGCCTGCGAGAGACGCTCCGGAGACAGCGCGTCCTCTCTGGCCTCCGCTTTTCCCCTGCTCCGGGACGGTCCCGGCCTGAAATTCATCTGGTCGTACCGCTCGGTCCGGATGTCGTAGGTCCCCACCCGCAGATGGCCGTATTTCTCGTTAAATTCCGCCCGGCTGATCTCGTCCAGAGAAAACGCGCGAAAATCCTTCTCAAACTCCGTGGACACCGTGGAGATCGACTGCATGAAGGCGTCGGCGTCCTCCTGCGAAAACCACGCCTCCCCCGTCTGTCCGCCGGGGCCGTTTTCCGTCAGGCTCCGCAGGAACGCCCGCGCCATGAACGCCATGCGCGCCTGCCTGGCAAACTGCGGCGTCCCGTAGTGCTGGAGCCCGGCCCGCAGGTTCTGTACCGCCAGAAGGATCTGCCGGAGCGAAGCGTCCGGATTTTTCAGGAGCCGCTCCTCGCGCCTGCGCATCTCCTCCAGCTTCCGGAGACTCTCCAGATCCGCCTTCAGGATCCGGTCGAACTCCCGGACGGCGTTCACCGTGACCTCCTTAAGGCTTTCCGCCAGGCGGGCGCGCTCCTCCTCCGCAAAGCCATGCTCCAGAAGCCGCCGGGTGCGCGCCTCCGTCCCGAAGTCATAGCTGGTAAACACAATCTCAAACTCAATCTTGTCATGCGCCGTCAGATTGCTGCGCAGCGCCTGTTGATAATACCGGACCAGCCGGAGCGCCAGCTCCTCCTCCACGCTCTGCGGGATCAGCGAATAAAACGCGTATTCCAGACAGATGTAGGGCTTGTTTCCAATCCTGTGCATCAGATCCTGCGAAAGCTTTCGGAATCCCAGTCCCACGATGCCCTGATTCCATGCCCGGTGGGTGATGATGGCGCGGTACAGGGAATAGTCCAGAGGACGCGGATTGTTTCCGATGATCTCGGACGGATTCCAGAAGGCCATATCCGACATCATCATAGGCGTCCGCGTGATGACATTTTTGTGATTTTCATACATGGCCGCCGCATTTTCCAGCATCCGGAAAAATTCATGGTCGTCGTAGGCGCTGCCCTGCTTGTAGCTGGCCACCAGCGGCCGCATCTGAAACAGGATCACCCGGTCGTCCCTGTCCACGGCAAACTCGACGTCCAGCGCCAGGCCGTCCATGATATGCTCCAGCTCCTGCACCGCCCGCAAAAGCTCCTTCCACGGGGTCGGCAACGTATCGGCCTTCACATTCCGGACGATCTTCATCATCCGGCCTGCGGAGCCGCTGGTGACGCTGTCCGTGGAGCCGGTCTCGTCGTAGTTGATCAGATAATATGGTTTGTTGCTCTGGATATCCCGGGTGAAGACGACACCCCCGAATCTGACGTTTCTGGCCTGACACTGGATCAGCACCTGCTCCTCCTCCGGATCCCGGATATCCCGCCGGTAGGAGGCGATCACCGCATCCACCGCCGCGAGGATCTCCGCCTCGCTGGAAGAGTCCACGTCAAGGATGCTTTTATAATGTCCCGCGTTTGACCGCTGGAAAGAATCCTCCGCCGACGAAGAGCTTCTCACCACGATCCGGCGTCCTTTAAACTGCTCCATGATCTCCCGGCAGACGCCTCTTCTGTCGCGGTGATAGTCCCTCACGCGGAGAATATACATTTCTTCTATGGATGACTCGTGAATCAGGCTTCGCAGCGCAAACAGCGTGTCCGCCTTTGTGGAAATCAATTTCTCATGTCTCATATCCTCACCCTCTCGGATGTACCTTGCTGTATTCCACCTTCATGTTCGGCTGAAATCCGGCGTATATGTGCGCGGCCGTCGGATCCGCATAGCCGAGAAGCTCCTGTATCGTATGCATGCCCGCTCCGCCCGCCGCCATGTGGGCCGCGCAGGAATGGCGGAACATCCTCGGCGTGATGTCCTTGTCGATGCCGGCCTTCTCCGCATAACCCTTCAGGATTTTCCAGAAGCCCTGACGGCTCATGGGCGCTCCGGAGCAGTTCAGGAACAAAATGCCCGTCTCCTCTCTCACAAAAGCATTTCTGCCCCTCTCCAGATACTGCATGAGCGCTTTTCCTGCCGCCGCGCCGAAGGGGACCATCCGCTCCCTCTCCTCATCCCGGCACAGCACCCACCCGAACCGCAGGTTCACATCCTCCACCTGCAGACGGATCAGCTCGCTGACCCGCATCCCCGTGGCGTACAAAAGCTCCAGCATGGCCTTGTCCCGGAATCCTTTGGGAGAATGCACGGACGGCTGCTCCAGCAGATATTCCATCTCCTGTACCGTCAGGATCCCCGGCTCCTTCTTCTCCACCCTCGGAGCCTTCAGCGGAAACGCCGGATCCGACTGGATCCGATGCTCCCGCAGCAGATATTCAAAAAACGCTTTCATGGACGCGATATATCTGGAGATGGTGGACGCGGCCATCCCGCTTCCCTCCAGCTTCAGCACGTAAGCATTCAGGGCCGTGGGACTGACCCTCTCCACAGAATCGATCCCCTGCCCATGAAGATACGCCGCCATTTTCACCAGATCGCTGTGATAGGACGTCACCGTATTGCGCGACGCTCTCTTTACCGTTTCCAGATATGCGATGAAATACCGCAGCTCTTCCTCCATAACCGTTCCCTCGAATACTCAAAAGTCGCCCTCCGGGGACGCGCAGGCGCAGGGCCTCTCACCGCGGAAGGTAGCCTAAGTATATCCGAGAATATCCGGAATTTCAATCTTTTTGACTACATTTTCCGTAAAATTTGCTGAAGTATCATGGGATTTAAGTACGTCTCCGACGCGATCCCGAAAAAAAGGAAGAAAAAACCAGCCGCCGTCAGAAACAGATATTTCTTTCTGCTGCTTCCCTGCCGGAGCATCCACAGAAAGCTCCACCCGAACGCAGGCAGGTAAAAAAAGAGCTGCGGCAAAAGTCCCGCCACGCACAGGATCATCCCCTTGACTCCCAGCCGCAGGATCGAGACGCTGAGCGTCGTTCCCCACAGCGCGCCGAGACCAAAGAGCAGCCCTCCCAGCAGGACCGGCGCGGCCGGCAGCGCTGCGCAGCACACGAGCATGAGATACTGACCGGTCCGGTAGCCGCCCACATACCGGAACAATCTCTGCGAATCGATCTTCAGCGACGCATACTGGTTCAGAAAATATTCGCTGAACACTCCGGACAGTCCGGCGTCCTTCCACGACTGGGCCGCAAGGATCCCCGCCAGCATTCCGCAGAAAAACAGGACCGGACAGAGTCCCGCTCTGATCGGCCTTCGGCCGCTCCACATTTCCCTCACAAAAAACACCTCCCCATCCATCCTATGGACAGGGAGGCGTATCTATGACCGTTTTCTCAGATCTGCGTGCATTTTTTGTAAACCGCCTCCGAAGCCGCCAGCACCGTGCCGCGAAGTCCGCCCGCCTCCAGCGCCGCCACGCCTTCGATGGTCGTCCCTGCGGGGCTGCACACCTTGTCTTTGAGCTCGCCCGGATGCTCTCCGGTCTCCAGCACCATGGAGGCCGCGCCGCGGACCGCCTGCGCCGCGAACACGTACGCCTGCTTTCTGGGCATCCCGTACCGGACCGCGCTGTCGGCCAGCGCCTCGATGAACATGTACACAAACGCCGGAGAACTGCCGCTGGCGCACACGACCGCGTCCATCAGCCGTTCCCCGATAAACTCCGTCCTGCCGCAGGAGTCGAAGATCCTGCGGATGTCGTCCGTCTCCTCCGCGGAAAGCTCCCCGTCCCGGACGCTCACGCCGGTCATCCCCTCCCCGATCATGGCCGGAGTGTTTGGCATCACACGCACGATCCGCTTATCCACGCCCAGATTCAGCTTGAGCTGATCGATGCTGCGCCCCGGCGCCAGCGAGATCACCACATGCTCCGGCGTCAGCATATACCGGATCTCCTTGAGCACCTCGTCGTAAAACTGGGGCTTCACCGCAAGGATCACATACTTGCACCGATTGGCGCACTCCGCGTTGCTCTCCGCGTATTCCACGCCGGTCTGTTCCCTGACTTTGGCCTTCGTCTCCGCCGTTTTTGCCGAAAAGATAAACTCCTCCTTCGGGAACACCTTCAGCGCCCCGTTCAGGATCGCCCGTCCCATATTTCCCATTCCGATAAAACCGATCTTCGCCATCTCTTCCGTACCGTCCTTCCTCTGTAAAATTTTCGGCGGGCCGCGTATGCGGCCCCGTAGTCTCCGCCGCAGCTCGATCCCTGCGGCAGACGCGCGTCGGGAGTCCGCTCACTACCCGAATGGAATCCTGCACCCGCAGGATTCCCCGACTGCGGCGGGCCGCGTATGCGGCCCCGTCGTCTCCGCCGCAGTTCGATCCCCGTGGCAGATGCGCGTCGGGAGTCCGCTCACTACCCGAATGGAATCCTGCACCCGCAGGATTCCCCGACTGCGGCGGGCCGCATATGCGGCTTCTTCCTTTCCGCCGCAGTTCGATCTAAATTCTCTTTTTATCTTCATGCGCATTTGCGCACGAAGATAAAAAGAGGATGTCCTGCGACATCCTCTTATCTTTTATACTCATTATTTGGCGTAATCCGTCACTCTGCTTTCGCGGATGACGTTTACCTTGATCTGACCCGGATATTCCAGCTCTGATTCGATCTGCTTTGAAATATCCCGCGCCATGATCACCATGGACGCATCGTCCACCTGATCCGGAACTACCATTACCCGAACCTCTCTGCCTGCCTGAATAGCAAAAGATTTTTCTACTCCCTTGAAGGAGTTCGCAATATCTTCCAGTTGTTTTAATCTGTTGGTATAAGTCTCTACCGTCTCTCTTCTCGCGCCCGGTCTGGCGGCGGAAATCGTGTCCGCTGCCTGCACGATACAGGCGATCAGAGAAGTGGGCTCCACGTCTCCATGATGAGCCTCCACGGCGTTGATCACAATCGCCGATTCCTTATACTTTCTGCATAGATCCACTCCGATCTGAATATGGGAACCCTCCATCTCGTGGTCGATGGATTTACCGATATCATGTAAAAGTCCGGCTCGTTTTGCCAGACGGACATCCACACCGATCTCACCTGCCAGGAGTCCTGCCAGATGCGCAACCTCGATCGAATGCTTCAGGGCATTCTGACCGTAGCTGCTGCGGAACTTCATACGTCCAAGCAGACGTACCAGCTCCGGATGGATACCGTGAACGCCGACCTCAAGGGTCGCCGCCTCACCCTCTTCGCGGATCATAGTCTCCACTTCCTTCTGGGCTTTCTCCACCATCTCCTCGATTCTGGCGGGATGGATTCGACCGTCCACGATCAGCTTCTCCAGCGCGATCCTTGCGACTTCCCTGCGGATCGGGTCAAAGCCCGACAAGATCACCGCTTCCGGAGTGTCGTCAATGATCAGATCTACGCCCGTCATCGTCTCCAGCGTCCGGATATTCCGCCCTTCGCGTCCTATGATCCTTCCTTTCATCTCGTCATTGGGAAGCTGCACGACAGAAATCGTCGTCTCCGCCACATGGTCGGCCGCACATTTCTGAATGGCAGTGACCACATAGTCCTTCGCTTTTCTGTTTGCCTCTTCCTTGGCTCTGGTCTCAAGCTCCTTGACCAGCTTTGCCGTTTCATGTTTTACATCGTCTTCAACTGTTTTTAAAAGATATTCTTTTGCTTGTTCGGAGGTTAGGCCTGAGATTCTCTCCAGTTCCTGTACACGCTTTGCAGAAAGCTCTTCCACTTCCGCACGCTTTTTCGCAAGCTGCTCTTCCCGTGCGGCAAATCCGGATTCTCTGCGCTCGATCGCTTCCGTCTTCTTGTCCAGAGTTTCCTCCTTGGACAGTACCCGGCGCTCATAACGCTGCAATTCCGCTCTGCGCTCTTTGGTCTCTCGTTCTAACTCATTTCTGGTCCGCATAGACTCTTCTTTTGCTTCCAGCATCGCTTCGCGTTTTTTCGTCTCCGCCGCCTTCAGCGCCTCGTCTATGATTTCTCTCGCTCTGTCCTCGGCGTTGCCAAGCTTGGTCTCAACAACCTTCTTCCGGTAGTTGACTGCGCAAGGCCACACAACCGCTGCTGTAAGAACGATCGCGGCCAGAACCGCTATTATCGTAACCATATACAGGAGCACCTCCTTATTTAATTTTCATTGTACATACACAACACTTAAATTTTAATCTGTTTTTACAATTATGTCAAGTCCCGTCTGTCCTCTTTTGTGCAAAACCCATGAGAAAAATGCAGCCGTTCAGCCCGCGTCATTGCCAACCCCTAAAACGAGCGCAAAAACCTCATCAAGCGCCCGTTCAGTAAGGCTTTGACGAGGTTTTATACTCCTTTAGCTGTAAAGTTCCCGATGCAGAATGCCGTTATTTCTCCTGCGCCTGTCTCTGTTTCGCGACAAATTTAAGTCCTTCATAAAATTCCATCGCCAGATGCAGGCTGTGTCCTTCCACGATCTCATCTACCACACCGGCGGGCCAATAGACTGCCAACTTTCCCTCGAATCCGTCCTTCGTCGGTTTCAGCTGGTGGAACGGACTGTTGATCTCCGTCACGCCGTCGGTCAGGTACGCTCTGCCGCCCATCGCAATCGGATAGGACGGATCCCGATCCGCCCGGATCTGCGCGCCCAACTCCTCTATCCCGCACACGGACACCCTGCACAGCGTCGGCGTGCCATAGGTTCCAAAGGGCTCGATGCCGATGATCTCCTTTTCTGTCACAATGCCTGCCAGATGCTCCGGATGGGCCATAAAGGTGACGTTTTCATCCGTCTGCATCAGCCGGAATATTTTCATAAATTCCTCCATGCTGATCCCCTCCGCTTTCATCGTGCAGTAAGAGACCTTCATAGGCTTATCCTGACCAAAGGCAAGCTCCTTCCACATGGCGTCCGATCTGGCGAAAGAATCCCCGTACAACTCCATCAACTGCCGTCCGGTATATTGTCTGCGTGTCTCCACAGAAACCTCCCACGCCTTTTCAGCGGTCAGGTAATCGATCTCATCGTCGCTCAGCATGCGCTCCCCGTCCTTTATCTCCAGCCCATGCCGCTTCATTCCATGCAGCATATGCAGGTTGCGTTCATAGGCCATGCGCTCCAGATGCGGCGCTTTCCATTCGGTTCCGTCGATCACAAAGGTAAATGTAATATCGTTCATTTTTTCCTGTCCTCTCTACAAAATAGATACTGTCAACTTAATTGACATCCATCAATTAAGTTGTTATGATCATACAGGAAACAGACCGGAATGTGAAGGCTCTGTTTTCGTCAAAATGCAAACTAATTGACACATCGCAGGAAAATGTCGCCAAACGCACATGAGGAGGCGGGACAAAATGGAAAAACGGGATTTGAGAGTTCAGAAAACATATACGGCCCTGTTCGGGGCGTTCCAGACGCTGCTTGAGAAAAAGAAGTTTGATGAGATCACGGTACGGGAACTGTGCGACCTCGCCATGGTGCGCACAGCCACATTTTACAAACACTTTTCCGACAAATATGATTTTGCCGTTTTCATGGTAAAGGAGCTGCTGACGGAATTTAACCTGCAAAGCGCGTCAAAGGAAGATCTGGACGGCGTTGACTATTATTTGGACCTGATTCGGGACGGACTTCTCCTGATCCGGAAACATGAGCTTCTGATACGTTCTCTGGATGCCGACACTATGATGATGCTGCTCACCGAGTCGTTTCGCGACAACATCCGAAAGGATCTGCTCTCCCATCTGGAGGCAGATCGGGCAAAGGGGCATGCGCTTGCCGCCGAGCCGGAACTCCTTGCCTGCGTTCTCATCGGCTCCATGAACCAGATTGGAAAATGGTGGCTCGCCCACAGGGAGGAATGTGACGTCGACGCCCTGACCGAAAAGCTCACGGTCTATGTGGAACGGATGCTCGGCTGACCCCATCCTGCTATTCCGGCTCTATTGCTCTTCCCTCATGACCGCAAGAATATCCTCCGCCGAAAATCCTTTTCTCGCAAGAGACGCCATGACGCTCCGCTTTTTCTTCTCATCCGCCGACGCTCCGCAATAGTGCTTTTTTTCCAGAAACCGGCGGATAAGCTCCCGCTCGTCCGCCGGCTCCAGCTCCTCATAGACCTGACGGATCAGGTCCTTTGGCACTCCCTTTTTATACAGCAGCTCCTGTTCGATCTGGCGGCGGCTTTTCTGCTCCCGGCGGCACTCAATGTAGTTGCGCACATAGCGCTCGTCGTTCACATAGCCGAAGCTCTTCACATAGGCGACGGCCTGCTCCGTCGCCTCCGGCTCAAACTCCGCCTGCATAAGCTTCTCCCGAAGCTGCGCCTCGGTCCGGTCCATCCGTTCCAGAAGGCGCAGCGCTTTAAGCTTCGCCTGCCTGATCTGCTCCTCCCGGGGCAGCTCCCGCGGCGGCGTCTTTTCCGCTCTCCGACGTCGGTAATCCATAAAACTCCCTGACTTTCCTCTCGATCTCCCTGCACATCTGCTCGTTGTCCTTCAGATACTGCTTGGCGTTCTCACGCCCCTGTCCGATCTTCATCTCATTGTAGGCGTACCACGAGCCGCTCTTATTGACCACGCCGCAGTTGGCGGCCAGATCCAGAATATCTCCCACCATGGAGATCCCCTGTCCGAACATGATGTCAAATTCCGCCTCCTTGAAGGGCGGAGCGATCTTGTTTTTTACGACCTTCACCTTCGTGTGGTTCCCTAATATCTCGCCGCCCTGCTTGAGCGTCTCGGCCCGGCGCACGTCCAGACGCACCGACGCGTAGAATTTCAGCGCGCGGCCTCCGGTCGTCGTCTCGGGACTGCCGAACATCACGCCGATCTTCTCGCGGAGCTGGTTGATGAAGATCACGATGCAGTTGGTCTTGCTGACCACGGACGTGAGCTTTCTGAGCGCCTGGGACATGAGCCTTGCCTGAAGTCCCACATGGGAGTCTCCCATATCGCCCTCGATCTCCGCCTTGGGTACCAGCGCCGCCACAGAGTCCACGATCACGATGTCCACCGCCCCGGAGCGCACCATCGTCTCGGTGATCTCCAGCGCCTGCTCTCCGTTGTCCGGCTGGGAGATGTACAGATTATCAATGTCGACGCCGATATTTTTGGCGTAAGCCGGATCGAGCGCGTGCTCCGCGTCGATAAAGCCGGCGATCCCGCCCCTTTTTTGCACCTCCGCCACCATATGAAGCGCGACCGTCGTCTTACCGCTGGACTCCGGCCCGTAGATCTCCACGATCCTTCCCTTCGGCACGCCTCCCGCTCCGAGCGCGATGTCGAGGCTGAGCGAACCGGTAGGAATCGTCTCCACCTGCATGTGATTCCGGTCTCCCAGCTTCATCACGGAGCCTTTGCCGTACTGCTTCTCGATCTGGGACAGCGCGGCGTCCAGCGCCTTCAGCTTGTCGTCCTTCTTATTTTCATCCTTTTTATTGTCTTCCTTCGCCATGGGACGTCTCCTTCATTTCCTGAAAATTTCACGACACGAACTTTTGTTCGATTTCCATGGTAATATCCTATCTCATTTTTCCCCGCCTGTCAAGCAAAATCTCTCCTCCTGCCTTTCTCCCGAAAATATGCTATAATACCCCCATAAAATCCGTACCTGAATCACATTCTCACGCCTCGAACAGCGAGTGTTCGAGGCTGGTCTAAACGGTAACTAAAACCTATCCGGAGGAATGCCATGCAAAAAATACTCATCGCGGAGGACGACGAAACCATCCGCCGGGAACTGAAAACCTTTCTGAATAAAAACGGCTACGAGGCGGAAGCCCTCGAAAGCTTCGAGCATCCGGTGGAGGATCTTCTTGCCCGGAAGCCGGATCTGATTCTGCTGGACATCAACCTGCCCCTGACCGACGGGGAATACATCTGCAAGGAGATCCGTAAGACCTCCGACGTGCCCATCATTATGGTCACAAGCCGGGACAGCGAGCTGGACGAGCTCATCTGCCTGAACTACGGGGCCGATCAGTACGTGACGAAGCCCTACAACATCCAGATCCTGCTGGCGAAGATCGCGGGACTTTTAAAGCGCAGTCAGGGAAGCGCTGCGCCGGATACCGTGACCCTCTCCCGCTTCACGCTGAGCATCTCCGGCCGCTACATCGAGCAGGGCGGAGCGCGGCGGGAGCTCACCAAAAACGAATTCACGATTCTCTATTATCTGAGCCTTCATAGGGGAGCGGTGGTGCCCCGGGAGGAGCTGATGGATTACCTCTGGGAGAGCGAGAGCTTCATCGACGACAATACCTTAAGCGTCAACATGAAACGCCTGCGCGACAAGCTCCAGGACATCGGGGCGGAGGGCTCCATCGAGACAAAAAGAGGACAGGGGTACCGGCTGGAATGAGACTGTCGGCTTATCTGAAAGACAAATGGCCTGCCGCCTGCTGCTTCCTGCTTTCCATCGCCACCGTGGAAATCCTGCTGCTGGCCTGGCCCCTGAGCGCCGCCGCGCGTATCTACGTCTGCGCGGCCCCCGTGCTCACGCGCCTCCTTCTCCTGCTCACGGATTATGATAAAAAGAAGCGCTTCTATGACGACGCCCTTTCAAAGCTTCAGGAGCTTGACCAGAAATATCTTCTGTCCGAGGTCATCTCTTCCCCGACCTTCGCGGAAGGACGGATTCTTCAGGAGCTTCTGGAGGACACGGGCCGCTCCATGCTTGAGCACGTCAATGAATACAAGCATGCTCAGGAGGAGTATAAGGACTACATCGAACTCTGGATTCACGAGATCAAGACGCCCATCGCCGCCGGAAAGCTGCTCACGGAAAATCACCCGGGCGAAACGGCAAAAGAGCTGCAAAAGGAATTTGACCGGATCGAGGCCTACACGGAGCAGGCCCTCTACTACGCCCGAAGCAGCACGGCGGAGAAAGATTATCTCATCAAAAGGACAAGCCTTCACGCCCTGGTAAACGCAGCCCTTCGGAAAAACCGGGCCGCCCTCTTAAAAAGCCGCACGGCCCTTATCCTTCACGACCTGGACATGGAGGTTTTTACAGACAGCAAATGGCTCACCTTTATTCTGGGTCAGCTCCTGCAAAACGCGGCCAAGTACGCCAAGGCTCAGGACTCCCGCCTGGAAATCTTCGGAACCACTTCGCCTCAGGGCGTCCTGCTCACCCTCCGGGACAACGGCGTCGGCATCAGCGAAAGCGACCTTCCCCGCGTGTTTGAAAAGGGTTTCACCGGGGAAAACGGACGGCTTTCCGGAAAGAAATCCACAGGGCTTGGACTCTACCTGTGCAAAAAGCTCTGTGAGAAGCTGGGGCTTGGCCTTACCCTCTCCTCCAAACAGGGCGTCGGCACGGAAGCGCGGATCTCTTTTCCGCTGAACAGTCATGTATATTTCTGAAAACGTCCGCTCAATCTTACAAAAGTGTAAGGAAAACGTAAGAGGAAACGATACAACTCTCCGTAAAAAAGCAGTATAGTAGACCCATCAAAACAAGCAAGGAGTGAATGTATATGAATCCTGTACTGCAGGTCAAAAGTATTGAAAAATATTACGGCAACCGAAGTAATCTGACAAAGGCTCTGGACGGCATCAGCTTCTCGGTGGAGTCCGGAGAATACGTAGGCATCATGGGAGCCAGCGGCTCCGGAAAAACCACCCTTTTAAACTGCATTTCCACCATAGACCGGGTAAGCGCCGGACAGATTCTGGTGGGCGCTCAGGACGTCACAAGACTTCGCGGAAATCGCCTGAACCGGTTCCGCCGGGAGGAGCTGGGCTTTATCTTTCAGGATTTCAATCTGCTGGACACGCTGACCGCCTACGAAAATATTGCTCTCTCCCTGACCATTCAGAAGGTCTCCCCGGACGAGATCGACAGGCGCGTCCGGGCCGTGGCCGAAAAGCTGGGAATTGAAGGAATTTTACAGAAATATCCCTATCAGGTGTCCGGCGGGCAGAAGCAGCGTATCGCCTCCGCCCGTGCCATCGTCACGAATCCAAAGCTCATTCTGGCCGACGAGCCCACGGGAGCCCTGGACAGCAAGGCCGCCCGTCAGCTTCTGGAGAGCTTCGGACGGCTCCATCAGGAGGCCGGGGCCACGATCCTCATGGTGACCCACGACGCCTTCACGGCCAGCTACGCGGGCCGCATCATCTTCATCAAGGACGGAAAAATTTTCAACGAGCTCCGGCGGGGCTCGGACAGCAGAAAAGCCTTTTTTGAGAAGATTATTGAGGTACAGACGCTTCTGGGAGGTGAGCTTGGCGATGTTATGTAGACTTTCCTTCCGGAATATGAAAAAGAGCTTTCAGGACTACGCCGTTTACTTCCTGACCCTGGTGCTGGGCGTGGCCATCTTCTATATGTTCAACTCCCTGGACAGCCAGCAGGCCATGCTGAGCATTTCTTCCTCCCAGCAGGAAATTATCCGGCTGATGCTTCAGGTATTAAACGCCGTCTCCGTATTTATCGCGGCGGTGCTCGGGCTGCTCATCGTATATGCCAACAGCTTTCTCATCAACCGCCGCAAAAAGGAATTCGGCGTCTACATGACGCTTGGCATGGGAAAGGGACAGATTTCCCGCATTCTCCTGCTGGAAACGGTGCTGGTGGGACTTGTCTCCCTGGGCGCGGGACTGCTTCTGGGCGTCTTTGCTTCCCAGTTCATGTCCGTCCTCGTGGCGAAAATGTTTGACGCGGACATGACGGGCTTCACCTTCGTATTTTCACCGGACGCCTGCGCGAAAACCTGCCTGTATTTCGCGGTCATGTACGCGGCGGTGCTGCTTTTCAACACGGCGGCCGTCTCCCGGTACCGGCTCATTGATCTCTTAAGCGCCTCCCGGAAAAACGAGACTGTGAAGCTCAAAAACCCGCTTCTGTGCGCCGTCCTCTTTCTGGCCTCCTGCCTGCTGCTTGGCTGGGCTTACTGGAGCGTGCTAAGCCATGTGAGCCTTCTGTCCGCGGGAACGGACATTCTTCCGCCGGTTCTATGCGGCATCGCAGGCACGGTTCTCTTTTTCTGGTCTCTGTCCGGCCTTCTCTTAAGGCTTTTGCAGTCCTGCGGGCGCATCTATCTTCGGGGAACGAATGTGTTTGTGCTGCGCCAGTTAAATAACCGGATCAATACGAATGTGGTCAGCATGAGCGTCATCTGTCTGATGCTCTTTCTGGCCGCCACGGTTCTCTCCACCAGCCTCTCCCTGCAAAGCAGTATGCAGGCGGAACAGCGGGAAATGACGCCTGTAGATCTGAATCTTCATCAGGACGCGGAAGACGGCGCTTCCATGCGGCCCGTCAGCGAGACGCTGCTCGCGAACGGCTTCGATCTGAGCGCCTTCCGGGATACCGCGGAGCTTCCCGTCTACGAGATTCCCGGCCTTACCATGGAGATCACCCTCGGCGATACCTTTGAAAACGCCAGGCAGCAGTACAGCAGCCTCTTCTTCTCTTCCTCGCCGGAGACGATTCTTCGGGTGTCGGATTACAACAAGGTGGCGCGGCTTTATCAGATGGAGGAATATTCCCTCGCCGACGATGAATATATGATTCTCTGCAATTATGACATGACCCTCCTGCTTCGGAACGAGGCCCTGCAGGCGGGGACGGAGCTTTCCATAAATGGAAAGACCTACCGTCCCAACTACGGGGAGTGTCAGGACGGCTTTCTCTATATTTCCGCCCGCCGCACCAACACAGGCATCCTCCTTGTGCCGGATTCCTGTGATTTAAATGACGAGTGGATCGCGCAGTATTTCCTCGCGGCCAACTATCAGGCCTCTGCCGCTGAGGACAGACAGGCCATAGAAAATACCCTTCTCTCAGAGCAGTCGCCCCTTCAGCAAAGTCTCCGGGCGCAGGGCGTCCAGCTTAACGGGCTCACCCGTATCTCCATTTTAGAGGCCAGCACCGGCACCTCCGCCATGCTCGTATTTATCGCCCTCTATCTGGGCGTCGTCTTTCTGGTGGCGGGCGCGGCCATCCTGGCCCTCAAGCAGCTCACGGAAAGCTCTGATAACCGGGGACGCTACCTCATCCTGCGGAAAATCGGCTGCGACGAGCGTATGATCCGCCAGGCTCTCTTCCGGCAGATCGGGATCTTCTTTGCCCTGCCTCTGCTCCTGGCCGCCGTGCATTCTGTCTTCGGCATCCGCTTTGCCATGAGTATGATGGCTGTGTCCGGCAGCGCCTATGAGCTTCTTCCCTCGATTCTCGGGACAGCGGCGGTCATTGCCCTTGTGTACGGGCTTTATTTCCTGGCTACCTATCTGGGGAGCCG
>JAUNHB010000033.1 GCA_030524125.1 Eubacteriales bacterium
ACGGGCAGCCATTTGCAGGGCAACGGACAGCGAACAGCTTTGCTGTGAGCTGGCGGCTGCCGTGCATCAGGAGCCTGCCCGCCGCTCCATCCACTGCCCGGCCAGCAGAAGCTCCTGCTCAATCTCCAGATCATTCTCAAGGATGCACGCCTTCAGATCTTCCAGCGCTCCGGCGTCGAGCTTTTCCAGCGCCGCACGCTTGGAGGCCTCCAACGGCACGGCCCCTCCCTGCCGCTTCGCTTCCTCAAAGTCCTTCCGTCCCATCTTCCACGGTTTAAGCTTCGGAAACAACGCTTTCTGATGGAACAGAAAGATCCGGATCCCTCCGAAGTCCATGTCTCCCCAGTGGAGATACTCCGTCTCCTCCCCGGCGAGATCCATGAGCTTTTCCAGAAATCCCCTCTCCCTCGGGCTGAAAAATCCATGACAGTACAGATAGAGCGTATCCTCCGAAAAGGGCAGCTTCTCATAGTTGGCCTTGTTCTCGATCGTCACGATCCTGCGCACTCCCGGAAGTGCCGTCGGGCGGGCCTTCTCCAGCGTCTGGCTGTTCAGCACGGCCCCGCAGGTCTGTTCCGCCGTAGACAGAGGGGCTCCGTCCCCGATCCGGTATTCCAGCGGGCCTTTCAGCTCCAACGTCTGGGCATAGGTCAGTATCCCGTGCGCCGTCAGGACCTCCTCGTCGCTCATTCCCTCCTCCGCCAGATCGGACCATTCCCGCAGGACCCGGAGCACCGCACTCCGGTAACGATTCTGAAACAGCTTGGACGGCGTCTCCGCCTGCGCTGTTCCTCCCAAAAGTCCGTACATGGCGCACACCGCCCCGCTGAAGATCCGCTCGTAGACCGGCTCTCTGTTCACGGCCGCCTCGTGGATATAGGCAAAATATCCTTCGTCGTCCAAATCTATGTTTCTCACTCGCTGTCCGGCCTCCAGCCGTCTCAGGATACCGTCGTAGAAGGGCAGAAGCCACGGGACGCCCTCCGCCCGTTCTCTCCAGCCGGAGATCTTCTCCATATGCCGGAGCTGACGGCGCCTTGGATCCTCGATCCCTTCCAGCGCACAGAGGAGCGGCACGGCTTCCGGCGATACGGTCAGCTCTTTGATATCGTTCCCCAGATCGCGCCATATCACTTCTATATAGGGAGCGATACTCCTGTCTTTCTCCAGTTCGCGCGCCTGCACCAGCAGGGCGGACATGCCGCCCGACCCGTCGATCATCGGCTGATCCGCCTTCAAGTGCCATCTGTCCGTCCGAAGTCCCGCCCGGTAGGCGTCAGACCCCGCCGTCCTCTCCAGTACCCACCGGATCAGCGTCTTTTTCCCGCCGTCCTCTTTCCTTCTCCCCGCCATCTGCTTCCCCGTCTCTTCCCGCGATCATGTCCAGATAACCGCCTTTGTCAATATGCATCATCGTGATCTGGTTCCGGTGCCGCCGGAAGCCGTAGACACAGTCCACGTTCCGGATCAGCGACTGCAGCCGCTCGTCGGGCACGCAGACGATGAGCTGGAGCTCCAGCTCCCGCGCATAGCGCAGGCACACCTCGCTGCGCTCCTTGTCCATCTTGGAAAACGCCTCGTCCAGAAGCACCAGCCGCACCTTGGAATCCCGGCTGCTCTGCTGCATGTACAGCATGGCGAAGCCGGCCAGCAGCGCCACATACTTGGGGTTCTGGCCCTCTCCGCCCGAGTCCCTGCCCGCCATCTCGTCCACCGGATTTTTGCGGACCGCGCCGCCTTCGTCCTCCACCCGCTCGTACATGCTGAAGGTCAGGTAGTTGCGGTAGTCCGCGTAGCGCTCCATCTCCTGACGGCGTCTGTCCGCGCCGGCTCCATCCTCCCCGTCAGGGGGCATGAATTTCTCCGTCAGAAGCCCGATCTGCCGCTCGTACTTCCGGTAAAAATCATCTTCCAGCAGGCTCAGCTGACCTTCATAGCCCCGGTCGTCCGTCACCTTGCTGTCCAGCTCCGCGGCGGTCAGCATCTCGTAAAACTGTCCGTTCTCGTTCCGGGCGGGGAGGATCTCGATCTGATAGACGCTGTCCGAAAACCGGATCCGGGACAGCAGCCGGTTGATCTCTCTGGCGTGACGGTAGGCGGCCTTGATCTCCCCGTGGATAGCCGCGATCACGTTGTCCCGGAGACTTGCGTACACCAGAGCGCACTGCTTTTCAAATTCCGCCTTGTATTTCGGCTCGAAGTCCCGCCGGCACTGCTCCAGCGCCTTCTCGTAGCCGTCGTTGTCCTTGTCGGGGTCGGCAAAATCGTAGGCCGGGTATTTCTGGTTGAAATGATTTCTCGCCCGGGTCCTCTCCTGCTTCTGCGCTTCCTCCTGCTCCTTAAGCCTTGCAAGCTCCTGCCGCTTCCGGCTCCGGTACGCGCTCTCCGTCGCCGTCTTAAGGCTCTCCGTCACCTCCGCGGTCAGCTCCGGGTTTTCCACGAAGCCTTCCGTAAGCCCGTCCAGCGTCTCCTCGTACTTCTTCACGTCGGACTCGGCGCTTCCGCACGCCTTCGTCCGCTCCATCAGCCTCTCGTGAAGCTCCGACAGCATTTTCTGAAGCTCCTCCGCCTGCGCCTCCAGCGCGTCCCGTCTGGCGGTGAGCTCTGCGGTCAGCGTCCCGTTTTTCAGCTCCTCGATCTCCTTTGCGAGCCGGTCCTGCTTCCGGTACGCCTCCTCGAGCCGGGACGCCGCCTGCGACAGGGACGCCGCCTGCTCCGGCTCCAGTTGGAGCGTTTCGAAATCCAGAGCTCTCTTTAAGCTGTCCTGAAGCCGCGCCTCCTCCCGGATACGCTCTTCCAGCGTCCGCACCTCGTCCTCCAGAGAAGCCAGCTTCTCTCTGGACACCTTCGTGCCGATGCAGGCCCGCGCCGTGTAGTCCGCCTCCTTCAGGTGCCGGAACATGTAGCCGCTGTAGGAGTAGCAGTCCGGCATCACGCCGTTTCTGACCTGATGGAGCTCCTCCACCGTCTCGCACTTGACGATCCGTCCCAGATACTGCCTCAGGCACAGATCCACATAGGGCTCCTGCGCCTGCACCGCCTCGTAGAGCGTCCCCGCCTCCGCCTTCGGCGCATCCCGCCGGATGGCCGCCGTGTTGATCAGGTCCACCTCCTGATACCGGTTCATCCGTCCGAACATCTTCGCCGCGTCCAGCGCGTACTCGGGCGGCACGATCAGACTGTGCTTCACGCGGGCGAGACGCCCCTCCACCGCGTTTCTCCACCGGTCGTCGGTGATGTCGAAAAGGTCCGCGAAGACCGACACCGGCACCCGCCTGCCGTAGAGATTGGAGAGGGCGCTCTCCAGCTGCGCCCTCGCCTTCGTCAGCTTCGAATCGTAGTGCTTCCGGTCGTTTCTTAGATCCTCAAGGATCTCCTTTTTCTCCTTGAGCTCTGTGGACGCCTCCCGAAGCGAATCCTTCAGATCGTCCAGCTCCTCCGACACCGCCTCCCGGGCCTCCATCAGACGCCGGTGCAGCTCCCCGCACTGCTCCTCCGTCACCTTTCCCTTCTGAAATTCCCCGATGAGCTGCAGGGCAAAATTGCTCACATAGCCGGTGACCTGTTCGTCCTGCTCCCACGCTCTCAGGCCGTCCACGATCCCGCGCCACTGGCGGCTGTTTCCTGCAAGGAGGCGGATCGTCTCCTGCAGCGCCTCCATCTCCCGCTCCTTCTGCCCGTAATCGCTGGCCTGAAGAGCGGCCTTCACCTCGGTCAGCTCCTCCTGACAGCTCTGCCGACCGGCTTCCGCCCGATCCTTCTCCTGCTCCAGACGCCCAAGCTCCTCCCGGATGCCCTGCAGATCCTGCGTTCTGGCCTCCAGATGGGCCTTCGCGCTCTCGATCTCGATATATTTCAGCACGGTCTCCGTCCGCACGATGTCCGCGCGGGTACGAAGAAGCGCCCCGTGGCTCTCGCCGATCCGGTCCAGAAGCCCGATCCGCTGCTCCAGATCCTCGATCCGCTCCCTGATCTCCCGGTATGCCCCCAGCTGGTCGCTGATCTTGCCGATGGCGCTCTCCTGACTCTTCGGAAACATATAGTCCCGGATAAACTGCCCTGTGCCGTTGGTCATGCGCAGGGCGATGGCGCTCTTCTCCATCGTCATCAGCCTTCCCGGATCCACGCCGCCTAAGATCCCGTCGTACAGCGAGGCGACGTAGGACTCGTTGGAGAGATAGATCCTGTTGATGTCCATGCGGCCCCGGTTGTCCGGGAATGCCTTTCTCTCCTCGCAGAGACTGCGGATCCGGCTGCGGGAGTAGGGCACGCCGTCCTCCAGATACCCGTCCTCAGGCATCGGCCCCGCATGGCTGAAAAAGGTGTACTTTCCGCTGATGTCCGTGTCCGTCCTTCCGATCTCGAACACGACGCCGAAGCAGGCCTTCGTGTGAAGTCCCGTGTCGGCGATCTCCAGCGCCAGCGTGGAACGGAAATCCTGATCCGCCCGGTTGGACGTGCCGTCCTTCTGCGCTCCCCGCAGGTAGCTCATGACGCTCCGTCTGTTTTTCGCGTCGTCCGCCGCCTTATTTAAGAAAGCGCCGGACATACTCCCGTAGAGGACGACCTGGACGGCGTCCATGACCGTGGATTTTCCCGAGCCGCTCTTCCCGCTGAACAGGTTCACATACTCGTGAAATTCCATCATCCGGTGGCTGATGCCTCCCCAGTTATTGATCAGCATACGCGTGATGATCTTCTTCGCCTGCTTCAACGTCCTCCTCCTTCTGTGCCAGCTCCAGACGCTGCACCTCTTCTCTGTATTTTTCCACGATGGCGTCGATGTCCAGCGACGCGCAGTACAGGTTGATCGTACTGTATAGATAGATGGGCGTGTCGTCCTCCACGTCCCGCACGGCTCCCGGCACGTCGATCATCTGATGAGTCCGCATAAGGTAGAGCGCGTCCTTCCACTCCGCGTCGGTCAGCTTCCTCGTGATCAGGTTCGTGTTTTTCCCGTACTCCCGGATCTGGGTCAGCGTGGTGACCGTGGCGTGAAGCCCTTCCCCCATGATCTTGTCCCGGTAGATGAGCTTTAAGAGCAGGATGAGCAGCGTAGTGGTCATGTTCAGCTTCTCTGTCGCCGCGCCTTCGCCGGTCAGCCGGAAGATGCGCTCCTGCGGATCGTGAGTCAGCTCGCAGCCCAGCACCGCCAGATAGTCCTCGATGAACGCCTTGTGCCGCAGGCACGTCTCGTAACGGGGATTGTCCCGCCGCGTCAGCGTGACCGGGTCGTATTTTACCTGTAAAATGCAGGTCTGCCGGAACAGGTCCCGGATCACGCGCTTTACGTTGTCCGCCTCGGTGACGGACAGCTCCTCCAGATATTGTCTCATCCGTTTTCTCCCTCCTCTATGGTCAGCCGGGAGAAGCGGATCCTGGGATCGCTCTTCGCGGTCAGATCCTCTCCCACCTCGATCCTCGCCGTGCTCCCGGACAACTCCGTGGCCTCCTGCCAGACGAAGAACAGCTTTTCCAGATCCTCCATGGACCGCACCGTGTCCGCCGAAGCCTCGAACGTACCGTCCTTTGTATATTTCTTCCGAAATTCCTGAATTTCTCTGTGCGTATAGAGCGGCTTCAGGACAAATTCCTCCAGACTCTCCTGCGGCTCCTCCTGCTCCACCGCGGAGGGCGAAAACGCCTCCTGCTCCCGGTCCCGGCGACTGTACAGGCTCCGCTCCGTGATCACCTTATGCGGCGTCGTGATCCGGATCCGCTCCGCCAGTTCCTCCGCGATCTTCTCCTTTTCGGCGCTTCTTCCCAGCAGGTTGATCAGGGCCACCGTCCCGTCCTCCGTATTCTCTCCCTCCCGGAGAAGATACCGGATGCGGGCCGCCGCCCGGCTGGCGAAGATCGTCTTCTGGCCGATCAGGCCGTTGTAGCGCTTCTCCACCCCGTCGAACTCCCGCTCGATCCGGCAGATCAGGTCCATGGCCTCCCCGCACCGATCGACGGCGCGCCGGAGGCGGAGCGCCGCGAGGGTCTGCGCACCCCCGGCCTCCGCCTCCGAAAGCTCCCGCTCCAGCTCCTGCCGTCTGGCCTCATTTTCCGACAGGTTCCGGTCGATCAGCTCCTTGACCGCCTCCTTGTAGCGGTAAAAGCTGTCCGTCGTGGTCAGGATCGCGTATTTGCGGCTGTCGCTGTTGTTGATCTCCTTCACCAGCACGTCCTGGATCCCGCGGAAATCCCGCTGTCTGGACAGCTCGTCGAAATAGCCTCTCATGCCCTCCCGCATGCCTCCCAGCATCCGGGACAGCCGGACCGTCGTATCCAGAGCGCTCTCCAGGATCTCGTTGTTTTTCTCCGGATCGGAGCTGTACGTGAACAGGTAGCTGTACACCGCCAGCACGCTCTCCCGCTCCCGGCTGTCCTCCTCCCGGTACAGCCTCTGAAACAGCTCCACGAAGAGGCGGCTGTACTCCGGAAACGACACCACGTAGCTGTTGAGCGCCTCGTCGTAATCCTGCTTCAGCCAGCCCCACTCTTCAAAATAGCGGAGGCAGACCGACGCCATGTTGGCTCTGGTCAGGAGGCTTCCCTCCTCGTCGAAGCGCTCCCCGCTCCAGTCGATGGTGGCCCCGGCCAGCTTCTCGTTGATAACGGCCCTGCACTCCTGCTCCGTAAGTCCCAGCGCCGACCCGGCCCGGCCACTCTCCTCGTAGATGGCCGCCAGAAAACTCATGTAATATTCCATGTATTTACTTCCGAAGAGCTTATAAAAGTCCTTCGGAATCTGACCGATCAGATTCATGGCTACAACGTCTCCGAATCCAGCAGGATCGTGAAGGGCCCGTCGTTCAAAAGCTCCACCTTCATCTCCGCTCCAAATTCGCCGCGCTCCACGGTCTCCACCTGCTCCTTACATCTGGCGATGATATACTCGTACATCCCGCTGGCCATGTCCGGCTTTCCGGCGCGGATAAAGCTGGGCCGATTGCCGTGGCTGCAGTCCGCGTACAGCGTAAACTGCGAGACGAGCAGCAGGCTTCCGCCCACCGTGTGAAGATCCAGGTTCGTCTTGCCGTTCTCGTCCTCAAAGATCCGAAGCCCCAGAAGCTTCTTCACCATCCTGTCCGCCGTCTCCTTCGTGTCCTCATCGGATACGCCGATCAGCACGAGAAATCCTTTCCCGATCTTCCCGATCACCTGTCCGTCCACCGTGACGGACGCATGCGTCACTCTCTGCACTACAAATCTCATCTTGTCCTCTCCTTCTGTTCCTGTTTACAGGCGCCCTGTAAACAGGAACATTCACGGGCTCATTTGAAGTTTTGCTTCGCAAAAGGAGCCCGCTCACACCTGAATCACATTCTCACGCCTCAGACAGCAAGTGTTTGAGGCTGGCCTGAACTGTTGCCGCGCAGGTCTATATGCCCGTGGGTGTGGCGTTCAGCCCGCGCCATTCGCAAATCCGCGCAGGTCTACCCCGGCCGCCAGCACTTCCTGAAAGAGCCGTCCCACCGGGAGCCCCACCACATTGTTGTAGTCGCCCTCGATCCCCGACACATAGGCCGCAAAACGGCCCTGGATCCCGTAGGCTCCCGCCTTGTCCATGGGCTCGCCGCTCTGTACATAGTCCCGCATCTGCGCCTCGGTCATGGGAAATACATGGACGGTCGTCGTCTCCGCAAAGCAGATCGTCCTCTCTCCCTCCGGAGCGCGCAGGATCACGGTCACTCCGGTCAGCACCTGATGGGCCCCTCCCGCAAGCAGACGCAGCATCCGCATGGCGTCCTTCTGATCCTTCGGTTTTCCGAGGATCTGCCCGTCCGCGGCCACCACCGTGTCGGCTCCGATGACGACCGCCGCTCCGGTCCTGTCGGACACCTCTCTGGCTTTCTGCATGGACAGCTTTTTTACCGTCTCTTCAGGCGGCTCTGTCCCGATGATCTCCTCCCCCTCGGCCTTCACGACGTCGAAGGAGATCCCGATCTGCGTCAGGAGCTCCTTTCTTCTCGGAGAGCCGGAGGCAAGCACGATATTTCTCATATTCGTTCTCCCTGTTGTGATTCACAGCCGATGTGGGTCTGCATACAGACTCGTCATGCTTGCATGTAAGAGGCTGTCTGCAGATCCATATCGAACCTGCGAAGCAGGAACTCCGCCCGTATAAGCAGTCTTAGCTCCGAAGGAGCGGAACTGGAGCCTCGCAGAGGCGACGAGTGCGCATGCGGGCGGAGGCTGTGAATGGCAACTTTCCTTCTTTTCGTCAAGCCGCCCACGAAACGACCGTCGGCGCTTTCCTGTTATTATAGCGGAAAGCGCCGACGGATACAACCATGAAGTACGTTTACAGGATATCGATGTGCTCCCCTGCCAGAGCCTTGTTCATGCTCCGCACGGCGCAGAATTTTCCGCACATGCTGCACGTGTCGCTGTGGTCGTCCTCGGGCAGCCGGGCGTCCCGGATGGCTCTGGCCGTCTCCGGATCCAGCGCGCAGGCAAACTGCGCCTCCCAGTCCAGCGCCCGTCTGGCATCCGCCATGCGGTCGTCCTGCTCCCTGGCCCCCGGGATCCCCTTTGCGATGTCCGCCGCGTGCGCCGCGATCTTCGACGCGATGATCCCCGCCTTCACATCCTCCAGATTGGGCAGCGCCAGATGCTCGGCCGGCGTCACATAGCACAGGAAAGCCGCGCCGTTCATGGCCGCCACGGCCCCGCCGATGGCCGACGTGATGTGGTCGTAGCCCGGCGCGATGTCCGTGACCAGCGGCCCCAGCACATAGAAGGGCGCTCCCATGCAGATGCTCTTCTGCACCTCCATGTTGGCTGCGATCTGATCCAGCGGCACATGTCCCGGCCCCTCCACCATGACCTGCACGTTGTGCTCCCACGCCCGCTTCGTCAGCTCGCCCAGGCGCACCAGCTCCTCGATCTGGCACACATCCGTGGCGTCCGCCAGACATCCGGGACGGCAGGCATCTCCCAACGAGATCGTCACGTCGTACTCCTCACAGATGTCCAGGATCTCGTCAAAATACTCGTAAAACGGATTTTCCTCCCCGGTCATGCTCATCCACGCGAACACCAGGCTTCCGCCCCGGCTCACGATGTTCATTTTCCGCTTATGCTTCCGGATCTGGTCGATGGTCCTGCGGGTGATGCCGCAGTGGAGCGTGACGAAATCCACGCCGTCCTCCGCGTGCAGCCGGATCACGTCGATAAAATCCTTTGCGGTCAGCGTGTCCAGATCCCGCTGGTAATGGATGACGCTGTCGTAGACCGGCACGGTGCCGATCATGGCCGGACACTCTCCCGTCAGCTTTCTCCGGAAGGGCTGCGTGTCCCCGTGACTGGACAGATCCATGATGGCCTCGGCCCCCATGCGAACCGCGCTCATGACCTTCTCAAGCTCCGCGTCATAATTTTTCACGTCCCTCGACACGCCCAGATTCACGTTGATCTTGGTCCGCAGCATGCTTCCGACGCCCTCCGGATCGAGACAGGCGTGCCGTTTGTTTGCGCAGATGACCGCCTTTCCCTCCGCCACCAGCTTCATGAGCTGTTCCTTCGGCATCCTCTCCTTTTTCGCGACGATCTCCATTTCTTTTGTCAGAATGCCCTTTCTCGCGGCATCCATCTGCGTTGTGTATTCTCTCATCTTTTCTTCCTCCTGTCGGTTATTCGTATGACTGCGCCCGCAGGGCGTACATATGATCCAGCGGGCCGGAGCCCTTCCCGAGATCGAGCCCCGCCTCCAGCGCCCCGTTGAGATATGCCTTTGCCCGACGGACGGACGATTCCAGGCCGTGCCCCAGCGCCAGATTGCAGGCGATGGCGCTGGAAAGCGTGCAGCCTGTCCCGTGGCTGTTCGGGTTGGAGATGCGCTTCCCGCCGATCCAGATCAGCCTTCCGTCCATGCACAGCAGGTCGTCCGCCGTTCTGGTCAGATGCCCTCCCTTGCAGAGGATCTGACAGCCGGTCCGCTCGTACAGCAGGAGCGCCGCCCGCTCCATCTCCTCCGGCGTGCGCACCCGCAGTCCGGTCAGCGCCTCGGTCTCCGGAAGGTTGGGCGTCATCAGCTCCGCCATCCCCGCCAGCTCGTCCACCAGCGCCTGCACCGCCTCCTGATCCAACAGGCGGGACCCGCTGGTGGACACCATGACCGGGTCGAGCACCACATGCTCCGTCGGATAGCGGCGGAGACTCTCCGCCGCCGCCCGGATCAGCTCCGCATTCCCCAGCATCCCGATCTTCACGGCGTCCGGATATATATCCGAAAAAATGCAATCCAACTGTTCTTTTAGAAACTCTGGAGTGACTGTCTGTACACCCGAGACGCCCGTGGTGTTCTGGGCCGTCAGCGCCGTCACCACGCTCATGGCGTAGACGCCGTGGACCGTCATCGTCTTGATGTCCGCCTGTATGCCCGCGCCGCCGGACGAATCGCTCCCCGCGATGGTCAATACTTTCTTCATGTCGTTCCTCCCCATAGATTCCAAAGCGTTTCCGCCGCTTTCTTTTTATCCCCGGCCGCGAACAGCGCGCTGATCACCGCCGCTCCGCTGACCCCGGTTTCCCGGAGCCGTCCGATGTTGTCCGGCCCGACGCCGCCGATGGCCACCGCCGGGATCCGCACCGCCTGCGCGATCCGACGAAGTTCCTCCAGCGAAAGCTTCGACGCATCGGTCTTGGTGGCGCTTCCAAACACCGCGCCGCAGCCCAGATAGTCCGCTCCCGCCGCCTCCGCCGCCAGCGCCTCCTGCACGCTGTGGGCGCTGCTTCCGATGTAATATCCGTCTCCCAGAAGCTCCCGCGCCCGCCGGATCTCCATGTCCGCAAGCCCCACGTGGACGCCGTCCGCACCGACTCTTTTTGCGATATCGGGCCGGTCGTTGATGATCAGCGGCACGCCGTACCGGCGGCATACCTCCAGAAGCTCCTCTGCGCAGGACAATAGCTCCCGGTCTCCCATCCGCTTCTCCCGAAGCTGGACGCAGGTGACTCCCCCCTGCAAAAGCTCCTCCACCACGCCGCCAAGGCTTTCTCCCGGCTTCAGCCAGCTTCGGTCCGTCACCGCATACAGCCGAAGCTTTTCCGGATCCATCCTCATAGAGATCTCCTCCTCTCCACCTCGTCGAACAGATACATACGGAAAACTCCGATCCCGCCCTGCTCCCTGTCCGCGCGGATCCCGGCGGCCCGGGCCGACTCCCTCCAGAGCGCGGCCGCGCTCCGGACCGCCTCATAGCAGTCCTTCTGCTCCGCGCACAGGAGCGCGCACAGCGCCGACAGCATACATCCGCCGCCGGTGATCCGGGAAAGCCTCCCATCTCCGCCTCCGATCAGCTCCGTCCGCCCGCCGTCCGAGACGGCGTCCACGTCCCCGGTCACCAGAACCGCGCACCCGTATTTCCCGGCCAGCTCTTTTGCCATATCCGCCTGACGTCCGGCCTCCACGGACACGGCGCTTTCCACGCCGCCGGAGCGAAGCTCCCCGCTTTTCCACAGACCGGCTCGCATTTCCTCTCCGGCGTCACTCCCGGACTCCGGATCCGGAAAGGCCAAAAGCGTCTGCGCCTCCTCCTGATTGCACCGGATCACCGACATGCGCACCTCTCTCAGAAGATTTTTCAGTCCCTCCCGGCGGAACCGGCTGGCTCCCGCTCCCACCGGGTCCAGCACTACCGGAAGTCCAAGCCCGCACGCACGCCTTCCGGCCAGCATACACGCCCGGAATTTTCCGGCATCCGGGACGCCGGTGTTCAAAAGCACACCCCGGCTCAGAGCGGCGATCTCCTCCGCCTCCGCGGGATCCTGCGCCATGATGGCGCTTCCGCCCGCCGCCAGAAGCACGTTGGCCACGCTCTCCATCGTCACCGGGTTGGTGATGCAGTGGATCGGCGCAGGACGTCCCTGCCCCGCCATCTCAGCGCCCTCCCTGCATCCGGAAGCGCTCCAGCACCCCGCCGCTCTCCAGCGCCGTCACGAGGACGAAGGCCAGGATACTGCCCGCCGCCGTGGAGATCAGAAACGGAATCACGTAGACAAACAAGCCCGCGGGCTTCGCTCCCATCAGAAGCTCCGCCACCGGATACGCCGCCAGACCGCCCAGCACGCCGGTTCCCAGCGCCTCCGCCAGGCAGGTCAGCTTCAGATTTTTTGTCCCGCGACAGACCATGCCGCAGCAGAGCGCTCCCACCATGCTTCCCGGAAACGCCAGAAGGCTCCCGATTCCCAGAAGATTTCTCAAGAGGCTTGCGCAGAACGCGATCCCCACGCCCCACCACGGCCCCAGCGTCACGGCGGCCAGCACGTTGACCATGTGCTGCACCGGCGCGCACTTGCTCCCCGCCACCGGGATGCTCAAAAGACTGCCCGCCACGGCCAGCGCCGTCAGCACTCCCGCCATGGCCGGCTTCTGCGCCGTTCCCCATTTTCCTGTTCCCATATGTCTGCTCCTTTCTCTTCCGACCGGATAAAACGTAAGGCCGCGGCTTCCGCCGGCGCCTTTTTTCGTATGGGAACCTCTTTTGGGCATCAAAAAAGGAGATGCAGGGCATCTCCTTCAGACCGTTCTTTCACTCGAAAGCTTCCCTACGTTGGCATTATCCAAATCAGGTTGTGGGTCGGAACCAGTCAGTTCCCTCTCAGCCGGCTTCAGCCAGCTCCCCATGTCCATATATGTTGTTTACAGATCCATTATACGGCGGCCCGGCGATTTTTGCAACCGCTATTTCCTGAAAACAGTTCAGCCAGCCGGAAGTGACGGGACAAAATCATGCTCGCACGAAGCTACCGCTGCCCCGCCGGAAAGACCTCTATCGAGCTGCCGTCGCAGACCGTCGTCACCGCGCCTTCCGACGTATCCCACACGGGGATCCCCTCCGCCTCCAGAAGAGCCAGCGTCTCCTCCTGCGCCGGATGCTTTTCCGAGCAGCAGATGACCGCCCAGGAGGGCTTCACCGCCTCCAGAAGTTCCGGAAGGTTCTCTTTATACCGCCCGTGGTGAGGCATCTTGATCCAGTCGTGGGCCCAGTCCGTGCCGGAGTCCAGCATCTGCGCGATCCTCGCCTCCTCCACGTCCCCGGTAAAGAGAAAGCCTGACTCCCCGTACCGCAGGCTGATCACCAGCGATCTGTCATTGTCGTCCTCCTCTCCGGGATCCGCAGCCGGGAGAGAGTCCCCCGCTCCATAGACCGTAAACTCCATCCCGCCAAGCGTCAGCTCATCTTCACCGCTTACGCGGCGCGCGTCCTCATGGCCCTCCAGCGCCCGCAGAAACGCCCCGTACTCCGGTCGGTCTCCTTCATAGTCCGGCATCAGCACCGTCTCCGCGCCGATCTCCTCCAGCACCTGCGCCGCGCCTCCCACATGATCCTTGTCAAAATGAGTCACCACCATGAGGTCCAGACGCTCCACGCCCCGGTCTCTGAGCTCCGAGACGATCTTTTCCCCGTCGTCCTCCTCCCCGGCGTCGATGAGGACCGCACAGTCCGCCGTCTCCACGATCAGCGCGTCCGCCTTTCCCACGGACATGGCCGTGATCGTCATCTGCCGTTCCTCCTGCTCCCGGGAGAGACGCCCCGCCAGAATCCAGAAGCCCAGCAACAGCGCCAGAAGCGCCGCCACTGCCAGAAGCCGTTTTCTCTCCATCCTGTCCCCTTCCCCGATCCCGCGCTATTTCGCGAACACGACTACCTTCTGTCCGGTCTGCTGCTCATCCAGCCAGAGCAGGCAGGACGTCCCTTCTGTCAGATCCTGGAGCGTCACGATATTTTTCGTCAGATACGGCAGCACCTGCGCGTCCGGAGAGATCGTATAGGACGAACCGTCCGAAGCCGTCAGAAGCACGCTGCCGTCCTCCTGCTCCTCTGCGTCCTTCTCCGCCGTCACATACAGCGGAGCCTGCGCGTCCTCCGGGATGTTGACGATCACCATGTACGGCGTCGTCTGGGGCGGCAGGGACATGGTCATGGCGTCTCCCAGATAAGCCTCGAAGCTTCCCGTCTCCACATCCTCGAGCGCCACCGGAAGCCCCTCCGCGCCGTCCAGCACATACGTGCTGTCCGGATCGATGTTCAGGATCATCTCGCCCGCCGAAGAATTTTCCGACTGATTGTCCACCACGATCGAGTCCGTTCCCACATCGGTGATCGTTCCCCAGATCCGAAGCGGCGCGTCCTGATCCGTCTCCGGAGTCTGCTCCTCCCCGCTCTGCGCCGTCTGCTCCGGCTCCCCGCTCTGTCCGTCGTCCTCTCCGTCTGTCTCCTGCGCGGTCTCCCCGCTCTGCGCGCCGCTTCCCGCACAGCCTGTCAGCATGACCGCCGACGCGGCCAGCGCGGCCAGCATGACCGCCATATACTTTCTTTTCATTTCGTCTCCTCCTGTTCTTCTTTTAAGTCCACCAGTATCGGTTCATGGCCCACGGCCGGGAGAAATTTCTCCCACACTTCCGCGGAGGACATCTTAAGGCTCGTCGTGTTAATGCATGGATGGCATCCAAAATCCGGAGTTTCATATACCTCCCGGTCGATGACCAGCTGCACCTTCCCGTCCCGGTCGTTCATCAGTCCCATGATGCTGACCGAGCCCGGCGTCAGATCCAGAAGCTCCTCCAGAAGCTCCGGCTTTCCGAACGAGAGCCGCGCGGACCCGATCTGTCTGCAAAATTCCTTTGTGACAAACCGCTTCTGCCCCGGCATCAGCAGCAGATAGAATTTCGTCTTCTGCTGATTGGTCAGAAACAGATTTTTGCAGATCTCAATGCCCAGAAGCCGGTCCACGCCCTGGCAGTCCTCCACGGTCATGGCCGCCTCGTGATCCACTCTCTCATAGGCGATCCCCAGCTCATCCAGAAGATCATATACCCGAAGCTCCTTTTGCAGCCGTCCGGTTTCGTCCGCAGGCCGTCCGCTGTACACATGCGGATCCATCTTTATCATAGTCTCCCTCATTTCCGGCTTTTATTCCCGGCGGCTCCGCCTGGAGGCGGAGCGTCAGGATGGCAATAGTATAGCAACCCCGGAACCTTTTGTATAGAAGAAAATGAGAATGGGGCTATCTTTTGTGACCGGAATCTGGTAAAATGAGCTGGGTGATATTATGACTGCAAGAGAAAAAAGAACAAAAACAAAATATGAGAAAAAAAACGGGCTGACGCGGGAAGAGCGGCCGCGCAGAAGGCCGACCGCCCGGCAGAGGCGGACGCGCCGGATCCGCTCCCTGCTTCTTGGGATCTTTCTGGGGCTGTGCATCTGCCTGCTCATCTTCAGCGTCTGGAAGCTCGCCTCCATTCTTTTAGGCTATCAGTCCGGGGAAAAGGAGTATAAGGAGCTGCGCCAGTATGTGCTGGAGGAGCCCGAGTCTCCCGACGCCGTCCTCGACGGGATGAGCGGCGAAGAGGAGGACGGCGGGGAAGCTTCCGTCCCGATGACCCGGATCGATCTGGATTCCCTGAAAGCGCTCAACAGCGACGCCGTGGGCTGGATCGAGATCCCGGATACGGCGATCAGCTATCCGCTTGTCCACACGACGGACAATACGTTTTATCTGACCCACACGTTTTTGAAAGAGACGAACCGGTCCGGAAGCATCTTCATCGAGAACCTGAATTCCGCGGACTTCACGGATCTGCACACGATCATTTACGGCCACAACATGAAGAACGGCTCCATGTTTGCAGGTCTGAAGGAGTATGATACGCAGAGCTATTTCGAGGCGCATCCCTACGTCTACGTGGATCTGGCCGACGGCTCCCACTGCTATCAGATCTTCTCCTGCCACGAAGCGGCCGAGACGGACATTACCTACACGATCGGCTATCAGGCCAACGACACCTACGCGTCGTTCCTCGAGTCGCTCAAATCCGCCTCCCTCTATGACACCGGCGTGGACGTGAGCACCGACGATTCCGTGATCACGCTCTCCACCTGCACGAAGAACGGAGAAAGCCGCTTTGTCGTGCACGCCAAAAAGCTCTACTGACAATGCCGTTCACAGCCCGTCCGGGCCCTCACTCCTCGGGAGCAGAGGCCGGACGGGCTGTTTTCGTCCTGCGGCGGCTGTTCCGTAGGGACTGCTGCTCCTGAATATAGCCTCTCATCCTTCTTCCGTCCTCCTGAAGCTTCATGGCGATCTCCCGAAGCTCCTCGTACTGTCCGCTCACATACGCAAGCTGCCGCTCCTTTTCCCTGAGTCTCTCCTGAAGCTCCTCCGTCAGCGACTGCTCCAGCGGGACGAAGCGGTCCTGCTCCCTCCACTCGTAACTCCTGAGCTCTCCGCCCGTTCCCAGATCCACGATCCATCCTTTCCCCCGCGGTCTCGCCTCCAGCGACGGCCTCATCTCATATTCTCCCGGAAGCTGCGCCGGCTCTCCCGGAAGCTCCTCCAGCCGCCTTGCAAAAGCGCTCCACCGCTTCCCGTCGGCCGTTCTGGCCGAATAGAGCAGATACAGCTCCCCTCCCCTTACGATCAGTCGAAGCCCTCCGTATTCTCTGGCGTTGACCGCGTCGCTCAGGATGATCCGGTCGCTCCTCTCCTCCGTTCCCGACAGGATCACATGATGCTCCAGCGAATGCCAGGCCAGGCGTACCTGTCCCTGATAGACCGTCCCCGTCAGATCCGACAGATAGCCTTCCCGCACCACATACTCTCCGCCTCTGCGCAGCGGAAGCCGCACTCCGAGGATGGAGTTGCCCTCCGTGTAGACCGCCAGCTTCTGCTGACGCTCCAGTTCAAAAATATGGCTCATGAACGCCCCTGCTCTTTTGCAACGATCCGTCATATTTAACGCATGGCTGAATCGTTACGTTTTTTTCATTATATGAGAGGCCATGGTCAAAAATGAGAGATGCACATACTCTATAGAGAGACCTTATTATGAGAAAGGAGCTAATCACATGCCAAAATATTGTTCCAAAGGACAGTCCTGCGCGCAGGAGGCTCCGTGCGCGGACGTCTGCACTTCCCCTCTGTGCGGCGATCCCAGTCTGCTGCCCATGTACGCGCCGCTCATCTACGATGAGATGGGCGTCAACGTCTGCCAGACGCTGACGGTGACGGATCCCGGCTTTGCGGCTCTCTCAAACGCGGAGAAGGCGTTCGTGCAGGTGCTGGACGTAAGCTTCGCCGATTCCGAGGCCGTGTCCATCCCGGGCCGCCCCAACTGCACGGAGATCACCCTGCAGAATCTGACCGTCAGCCTTCTGATCCGGCTTTACAGCGCCTCCGGTCAGCTGCTCGGCGGCTTCACCCAGAGCTTCACCTATCTGCCGCCTGTCACAGACCCGTCCTACGACGAGGACACCAACCCAAGCTCCGTCACCTTTGAGCTGTTTACCCCCTACGGAATCTCCTACGATGCCGCCGACGCTTCGGCCCCGCGCATCTCTTATATGGGATTTCTCGCGGCCAACCAGAATCTGACGCAGGGTCTGAACGCCATCGCCTACCCGAAGGTCCTGGATCTGAACGTCCCGGCCGGGCAGATCACCGTGGGCCTGACCGTCATCGTGAGCTGCGTCTACTTCTCCCAGTATCTCGTCCCCCATCAGGGGAAGGTGCGCGTCCCCAAGGGCAGCCTACTGCCGGAGGACGACAGCCTTTGCCTGAATTTTGTCAACGGCGACCTGCTGGAGATGACGATCAAGCCTCTGGAGCTGGGCCCGCCCAGAAACGAGGAGTTTCTGAAAAACGACTGCAGCCAGGCTTCCTCCTGCTGTTCGGATTCCAGTTCGCAGAACAATCCGTAAGGCCGGCGTCCGGCGGGCTTACCCCGCCCGCCGGATCAAAAGCCCGTCCCGCAGGCAAAAAAATTTTTTTGACGCCCGTTTTCATTTAAAAATTTTTTAATTCAGACGCCAAATTCTAAATCATTTCAGTATTCCGTCCCCGCTTCTTGTCATATTTATCTCCTCCGTACTATAATGTCCGCAAAAAGAAAAAGGCAAGGAAAGAGGTTGTACATATGATCGAGGACATTATCTTACGCCATTCCCAGCGGGGCATGGATATTTTGAGAGACTACATGCCGGACAGCTTCTGCGAGGAGGCCGTGCAGGCGCTGATCTCCCTTCCCCGCGGCGTCATCTTTCTGACTACCGGCTTCTACGTGGCCGGATATGCGGAGACCGACGGGCCTCTGGGCACCGAGGTGCTGGCAAAGGCGCTGAAAAAGCTCGGCTACCAGCCCATCATCGTGACGGATCCTCTGTGCGAGGGATATTTTGAGCTGGCCGGACTGGACGTGGAGTATGTCCCCTTCGACGCCGACCGCACCGTCTACGAGGATCTCCTTCTTCGGAAGACCCCGGTGGGACTCATCTCCATCGAGCGCTGCGGCGTGAACCTCCAGAACGATTACGCCAACATGAGAGGCGTGAGCATCCGTGAAAATACGGCCACCATCGATCAGCTCTTCAGCTTAGCGCACAAAAGAGGCATTCCCACATGGGGCGTGGGCGACGGCGGAAACGAGATCGGCATGGGCAACTTAAAGGACGTGATCTCCGAGAAGCTCTCCCTCGTCCCCTGCGTCAACAAGGTGGATCATCTGGTCATCGCCACCGTCTCCAACTGGGGCGCTTTCGGCATGACCGCCTACATCGAGAAGCTGACCGGCGTCCATGTGCTCCCTTCTTATGAAAAGATGCACAAATATCTGGAGCAGACCGTGGCCATCGGCAGCATCGACGGCGTCAACAAGGTGCACGAGTGCACCGTGGACGGCTATCCGCCCGAGATCGAGGAAGAAATCGTGACGGCGCTGCACGCCAGCCTTTCCAATTAAATATTCCTGTGGTAAAATAGACTCCGGAAACATTGACACGAAGGGGTCTTTTTTATGCAAAAAACTTATGAATCCTGCCGGAAGGACTATCCGGTCTTTTACTATACGGATTACGAGGCGGCGCAGACGGAGGACGGGCTTTCGGTGACCTATCATTTCGACGTTCCCGGACTCTCCTCCTTCGCGCCCTCCTGGCGCTTCCCGCTGCCTGCGTCCGCCCCCGCCGGTCTGACAGAAGACCGCACGCTCCGGAAGCTGCTCTTCTCCCTTGGCATGGTGGAGCTTGTAAGCTACTGGAAGATCGCCTGCCCGCCCGAAGTGCTCGTGCAGGCGGGCGCTCTGGACGAAGAGCAGCTTCGCTGGTGGAAGAAGCTCTATTATCAGGGACTAGGCGAATTTTTCTACACCAACGGAATTGACGCCGATCCTGATACCTTCATGACGCTGACCGCAGAAGGGACGCTTCCCGCCGGGGAGGACCGCCCTGCGTCGGCGCTTTCGGGCTGCCTGATCCCCGTGGGAGGCGGCAAGGATTCCGCCTGCACCATCGAGCTTCTCAAAAAGAGCGGCCAGCCTCTCTATTCCTACATCATCAATCCCCGGGGCGCCACGCTCGCCACCGTGGATGCCGCCGGACTTCCCTCCGATCGTTCCGTCCACGTCCGGCGCACGCTGGACTCCCGGATGCTGGATCTGAACCGGCAGGGTTTCCTGAACGGGCACACGCCCTTCTCCGCCCTCGTCGCCTTCTCGTCCGTCATCACGGCGTATCTGTACGGACTGAAATACGTGGCGCTCTCCAACGAGTCCAGCGCCAACGAAAGCACGGTGGTCGGAAGCAGCGTCAACCACCAGTATTCCAAGAGCTTTGAATTTGAACGGGATTTCCACGAGTATGAGAAGCGCTTCATCGGCAGCGGCGTCTATTACTTCAGTATGCTGCGCCCTCTGTCCGAGTTTCAGATCGCGTCTTATTTTGCGGGCATGCCCGCCTACCATGATATTTTCCGCAGCTGCAACGCCGGGAGCAAGCAGGATGTCTGGTGCGGCCACTGCCCCAAATGCCTGTTCGTCTTTCTGATCCTGTCGCCTTTCCTGAGCCACAAACGGCTCGCGGAGATCTTCGGAGCCGACATGCTGAACGACGAGACCATGGCCGACTGCTTTGAAAAACTGATCGGGCTCCAGAATGAGAAGCCCTTCGAGTGCGTCGGAAGCGTCAGCGAGGTGAACGCGGCCGTCTGCCTGACCATCGAGCGCATGGAGCGGGACGGCGAGCCGCTGCCTCTCCTCTTCTCCCGGTACAAGGAGCTTCCGCTTTTCGCGGAGTCCTTCCCCCGCCGCCGCGACTATGAGCGGTATTACGACCGGGAGCATCTGCTTCCCGAAAGCTTCCTGAAGCTGCTGGCCGACGAGTGCTATGGAGGAAATCTGCCTTGCTGAACCGACTGAAAACCATGATCGAAGGAAAACATGTGCTGATCCTCGGCTTTGGCCGGGAGGGCCGCTCCACGCTGCGCCGCATCCTCGACTCCGGCGGCTATGCGAGCGTCACGGTGGCCGACCGGTCCGAGGCCGCGCCGTCCCTGCCCGACGCCTCCGTGCGCCTGCTTCTGGGCAGGCATTATATGGATTCTCTGGAGGATTACGATCTCGTATGGAAAAGCCCCGGGATCGTCCTTCCAGAGGACGCCGGGGCTTACGGCTGCAGGATCACCTCCCAGACCGAGGTGTTTTTCGAGGAATACCGGCGGCAGATCGTCGGCGTCACCGGGACCAAGGGAAAGAGCACGACCGCCACGCTTCTGTACCATCTCCTGAAGGAGAGCGGGCGGGATACGGTGCTGGCCGGAAATATCGGGATCCCTGTCTTCGACGTCCTCGATCAGATTGGGCCCAAGACACGGATCGTGTGCGAGCTCTCCTGCCACCAGCTGGAGTACGTCCATGTATCGCCCCATATTGCCGTTCTCCTCAATATCCACGAGGAGCATCTGGACCACTACGGCACGATGGAGCGCTACGTCCACGCCAAGCAGCAGATCTATCTGCACCAGACGGAGGAGGATCTGCTCTTCTGCGGTCTCGACGTGCTGCCTGCCAGGGGCACGTGCCGGTCCCGCATCGTCACCGTGTCCGACCGCTATTCGACTGCGGACGCAGCCCTCGCCGGGACCCGGATCCGTTTCGAACAGGGCGACTACCGGATTCCCGCGTCCGACATCCGGCTGCTGGGACATCACAACCACCTGGACATCGCCTTCGACTACACCGTCTGCCGCACGCTCGGCCTCACGGACGGGGAGTTCGACGCGGCGCTGCGAAGCTACGAGCCCCTGCCTCACAGGCTCCGCCTGATCGGGGAGCGGGACGGCGTCCGCTATTATGACGACTCCATCTCCACCATCTGCGACACGGCCATCCAGGCGCTCAAAAGCGTCCCCTCGCCCGGCTCCATCCTCATCGGCGGCATGGACCGGGGCATCGACTACGGGGAGCTGATCCGGTTCCTGTCAGAGGATCCGGTTCCGCACATCATCCTGATGGCAGCCACCGGAAAACGCATTTACGAGGAGATCGGGCGGGATTATCCCGAGTTCCGCGCCCCGGAGCGGCTCGCCCTGGTGGACACGCTGGCCCAGGCCGTCTCTCTGGCCCGGCGCGTGACGCCTGCGGGAAGCGCCTGCATCCTGTCCCCCGCCGCGGCGAGCTATGGGATCTTCAAAAACTTCGAGGAACGCGGGGACATGTTCGCCCATCTGGTGTTCGCTCAGGATTCCCCGGACGCCTCCTCCTTGGCCCAGCCGAAGGCGTAGGTCACGGCCTTCTTCCAGCCTTTACGCTTCGTCTCCCGCTCTTCCTTCGGGAGACGGGGGTAGAAGGTCTGATCCACCGCCCAGTTTTTCTTCACCTCTTCTTTATTTTTCCAGTAATGAACCGCAAGTCCGGCCAGATAGGCCGCTCCCATGGCCGTCGTCTCCACGCAGCCGGGCCGGTTGACCGGCGCGTCGATAAAATCCGCCTGTGTCTGCATGAGGAAATTGTTGGCGCTGGCCCCGCCGTCCACCTTGAGAGCTGTCAGCCGGATGCCGGAGTCCGCCTCCATGGCCTCCAGCACGTCCGCCGCCTGCCACGCGATGGACTCCAGCGTGGCCCGGATGATGTGGCATTTGTTGACGCCTCGGGTCAGCCCCACGATCGTCCCGCGGGCGTACTGATCCCAGTAGGGAGCGCCAAGCCCCGTGAAGGCCGGGACCACATAGCAGCCCGCCGTGTCCTTCACCTTTCCGGCCATGTACTCCGTGTCCGCCGAGGAATCGATGATCCGAAGCTCATCCCGGAGCCACTGGATCGCCGCCCCCGCCACGAAGATCGACCCCTCCAGCGCGTAACTGACCTTCCCATCCAGCCCCCACGCGATCGTCGTCACGAGCCCGTTTCTGGAAAAGACCGGCTCCTCCCCCGTGTTCATCAGCATAAAGCAGCCTGTCCCGTAGGTGTTCTTGGCCTCGCCCGCCTCAAAGCAGGTCTGGCCGAACAGCGCCGCCTGCTGATCTCCCGCGGCCCCGGCGATGGGGATCTCCCCGCCGAGAAAGCTTGGATCCGTCATGCCGTACACGCCGCTGGACGGCACGGGCTTTGGCAGCATGGCCTCCGGGATCTGAAGGAGCGCGAGGATGTCCGGATCCCATGCAAGCGTCCGGATGTTGAACAACATCGTCCGGGACGCGTTGGAGTAGTCGGTCACATGGACCGCGCCTCCCGTCAGCTTCCAGATGAGCCACGTCTCCACCGTCCCGAAGAGCAGCTCTCCTCTCTCCGCCCGCTTCCGCGCTCCCGGCACGTGGTCGAGGATCCACCGGATCTTTGTGCCGGAAAAGTAGGCGTCGATGGTCAGTCCGGTCTTTTCCCGGATCATCTCCCCGTACCCTTTCTTTTTCAGCTCGTCGCAGTAGTCGGACGTCCTGCGGCACTGCCAGACGATGGCTCTGCACACCGGCTCTCCGGTCTTTTTATCCCAGACGACCGCCGTCTCCCGCTGGTTGGTGATCCCGATGGCCGCAATGTCGGCCGCCCGCGCTCCAATCTTCTGCATGGCCTCCACGGCCACGCCCAGCTGGGACGACCAGATCTCCCCCGCGTCGTGCTCCACCCATCCGGGCTTTGGAAAATACTGGGTAAATTCCTTCTGCGCCATGCTCCGCACGGCCCCCTTTTCGTCAAACAAAATACACCGGTTGCTGGTCGTCCCCGCGTCCAGCGCCATCACATATTTTCCCATTGGTTCCCTCCTGAAATTTTCCGCCGTTCCCGGTCCTTTTCCGTCCGCGCCCCGGCTATATACGTCACTGGGCGGGCGTCCGCCGTCCGCGCCCCGGCCTCTGTTCCCAGTGTATCATAAGCAGGACATTTTGCAAAGCCGCCCGCTTTTCTTTCCCGCCCCCGTGTGGTACAATAGGGGCTGTTCTGACGCGCAGACCCGTCCGGACCGGAAAGCGAGGAACATGATTTATGAGCAGAAGACGAACCAGAAGATCACAAAAAGCCATGATCCGCTCCATTGCGGCGGCCGCCGTGGTACTCCTTGGCGCCGCCGGATATACCTTCGGCGCGCCGGACGGCTCTCCCCTGTCCGGGACCGAGCAGCAGACGGCGAGCGTGTCCAACCTTTCGGAATCGGACGGGGCCTCCGTCTCCGGCAAAGACGGCTCCTCCGGGGAGGATCTGACCGTACACTTCGTGGATATCGGCCAGGGCGACTGCATGGTGCTGACGCAGGGCGATCACGCCATGCTGATCGACGCCGGGGACAACAGCAAGGGCACCGCCGTGCAGTCCTATCTGGAATATCTGGGCATCGGCACTCTTGACTACGCCGTGCTGACCCACCCGGACGCGGATCACATCGGCGGAGCGGACGTGGTCTTATATAAATTTGACTGCGAAAGGGTGCTCATGCCCGACGTCAGCGCCGACACCCGCACTTACGAGGATGTGATGCAGGTCATAGAGGACAAGAACCTCGCGGTGGATCATCCCTCCCCCGGAGACGTCTACGCCTTCGGAGGCGCGTCCTTCACCGTTCTGTCGCCGTCCGGCTCCTACCGAGATACCAACGACAACTCCATCGTCATCCGTCTCGTCTACGGCGACACCTCGTTTTTGTTCACCGGCGATGCGGAGGAGGCCGCGGAGGAGGACATGCTGGCATCCGGGCTTACGCTCTCCTCCGATGTGCTGAAGGTGGGGCACCACGGCAGCAGCTCCTCCACCGGCGATGCGTTTCTGGAGGCGGTGGATCCTTCCTTTGCGATCATCAGCTGCGGAGAGGACAACAGCTACGGCCATCCCCATGCGGAGACGCTGAACAAGCTCCGCGCGGCCGGCGTCTCCGTCTTCCGGACTGACGAGCAGGGAACCATCACCGCCGTCACCGACGGGACGACCATCACCTGGAACGCCAGCCCGTCCGAAACCTGGCAGAGCGGGCGATAAATCTTTATAAGAAATACTTATTTGTTTTTCTCCGGAGGCTGTGCTATAGTTAATGGCGTCTGTCGGGCGGACATCCCGGCGGATACTCTGGAGAGTCCCGGATCGCCGGGCGCCGAAGGTGTTAAGCGGGGCGTTTGCCGCCGCCGATCTCTCAGGCAAAAGGACAGGGCATACATATGCAAATGTTCTACTCTTTGGAGGGCTGATGATATACATCAGCTCTTTCTTTTGGTGCAGGAAACCGCGCGCGGCTTTTCCTCGCCATCATCACCGCTCTGCGGTAACTACAAGGAGGAAAGAAGAAATGGAAGCTTTACAAACTCTGGTCGACTCGGCCAACGGCGTACTCTGGAATGTGGTGCTGATCGTACTCCTGTGCGGAACCGGCATCTATTACACCATTCGCCTGAAATTCATTCAGGTCCGGAAATTCCGGGAAGGACTGCGCCTCGTATTCGGCAGCATGAGCCTCAAGGGCAAAAAGGGAACCAACGGACAGATGAGTTCCTTTCAGTCCGTGGCCACCGCCATCGCCGCCCAGGTGGGTACCGGCAATCTGACCGGAGCCGCTACGGCGCTCATCGGAGGCGGTCCCGGCGCGATCTTCTGGATGTGGCTCAGCGCATTTTTCGGAATGGCCACGATCTACGCCGAGGCGACCCTTGCACAGAAATATAAGAGCGTGGAGGACGGGGAAGTCACCGGCGGCCCGGTCTACTACATCCACGCCGCGTTCCGCGGGACCTTCGGCAAGGCGCTCGGCGTCGTCTTTGCCGTCTTTATCATCCTGGCGCTGGGCTTTATGGGAAATATGGTGCAGTCCAACTCCATCGGAGCGGCGTTCTCCGAGGTGTTTGCCGCCAGAAATATCCAGATCCCGTCCGTAGCTGTCGGCATCGTTCTGGCTGTGGCCGCTGCCTTTATCTTCCTCGGAGGAACGACCCGTCTGGCCGCCGTCGTGGAAAAGCTGGTACCGGTCATGGCGGGCATCTACATCGTCGGAAGTCTGATCGTCATCCTCTCCAACGTGACCATGGTCCCGGAGGCGTTCCGTCAGATCTTTGTGGGCGCGTTCCAGCCGCAGGCCATCGCCGGCGGAGCGGCGGGCATCACCGTCCGTCAGGCGATCCGCTACGGCGTGGCCCGCGGACTGTTCTCTAATGAGGCCGGTATGGGCTCCACCCCTCACGCTCACGCCCGCGCGGCTGTGAAGGATCCCAACGAACAGGGGCTGGCCGCCATGATCAGCGTTTTCATCGACACGTTTGTGATCCTGAACCTGACGGTCTTCTCTGTGCTGACCACGGGAGCCATGGCCAGCGGCAAGGAGGGAACCGCGCTGACGCAGTACGCGTTCTCCACGGTGCTGGGCGGCTTCGGAGACATTTTCATCGCCGTCTGTCTGCTGTTCTTCGCGTTTTCCACCATTTTGGGCTGGCACTTCTTCGGCTCCATCAACGTGAAGTATCTGTTCGGAAAGAAGGGCGTCCGGATCTATTCCGCGCTGGTCGTCCTGTTCATCATCGTGGGCTCCACGCTGAAGGTGAATCTGGTCTGGTCTATGGCCGATTTCTTCAACGGCCTGATGGTCATCCCCAACGCGCTGGCTCTGCTGGCCCTGAGCGGAGTCGTCGTAGCCATGAGCAGGAAATAGCGGATGCGCGGGATACCCGGCATAATCGTTCAGCCCGCGCCATTCGCAAAGCCGCGCTGACGCGCTCTTCGCCGCTGCGCGGCTATCTTTGCTCATGATCCGGCGCTCCCTCAGCCGGGAGCAACAGGCCATCATTCGTGCAAGCACGATTTTGGCCTGTCACGCCCGGCTGGCTGAACTGTTGCTACAAAACACAAAATAGTATTTGCTTTTAGTGCGGATTGTCTCTATAATAGAGAAATAGGGATTTATAATTTATCGTTAAGGAGACTCAACCATGGAAGAAAAAATGACAATGGACGATTTATCGGAGGAGCTGGAGGCTTCCTATCAGGCGGCTGAGGCGGAAGGCGCGCAGGATGCGGAGGAGATGGATCCTGTATGGGCCACCCTCAAGCAGTATCTGGATGAGAAGACCGTCCTGAATGTAAAGATCGGCGGCGTTGTGAACGGCGGCGTGATCGCCTATGTGGAAGGCGTCCGCGGCTTCATCCCCGCCTCCCGTCTCGCTCTCGAGCACGTGGAGGATCTGAACGAGTGGCTGAACAAGAAGATCCGCGTTCGCGCCATCACCGTTGATCCGGACAAGAAGCGCCTCGTGCTGTCCGCCAGAGAGATTCTGCGCGACGAAGCACGTTCCGAGGCAAGACAGAAGCAGAAGGAAGCGTTCGCACAGACCAACGTGGGAGACGTCATGGACGGAACCGTCGAGACGCTGAAAGAGTACGGCGCATTTGTCCGCCTGGAGAACGGCCTGTCCGGTCTGGTTCATGTATCCCAGATCTCCGACAAGCGCGTCGTGTCCCCGGACAAGGTGCTGAAGGAGGGACAGCCTGTGAAGGTGAAGGTCATCGCCATCAAGGACGGAAAGCTCTCTCTGAGCATGAAGGCCCTGCTGGAGAAGGCCGAGGATCAGGAGGATCACGAGCATTATACCATGCCGAAGTCCGAGAACATCTCCACCAATCTCGGTTCCCTGCTGGCCAACCTGAAGCTGTAACAGACTGGATCGAGTAGGAGGCGGTGATTAACCGCCGTCCTCTCACACCACCGTGCGTACCGT
>JAUNHB010000034.1 GCA_030524125.1 Eubacteriales bacterium
ACGATGGCTTACATTCTGGCGGTCAATCCGAGTATTCTGAGCGCCGCCGGGATGGATCAGGGCGCGGTGTTTACGGCCACGGTGCTGGCGTCCTTTATCGGAACGGCCTGCATGGCCCTGTTTGCGAACTATCCGTTCGCGCTGGCCCCGGGCATGGGACTGAACGCCTACTTTGCCTACACGGTCGTGCTGGGCAGGGGCTATCCGTGGCAGGCGGCGCTGGCGGCCGTGTTCGCGGAGGGCGTGATCTTCATCGTCCTTTCGCTGTTCAACGTCCGGGAGGCGATCTTCAATTCGATCCCCCTGAACCTGAAAAAAGCGGTTTCCGTGGGCATCGGATTTTTTATCGCGTTCATCGGTCTCCAGAACGCGAAGATCGTAGTGGGAGGCTCCACGCTGGTAGAGCTGTTCTCGCTGGACGCGGTGGAGGGAGCGGCCATGACCGACGCGGGGATCTCCGTGCTGCTGGCCATCCTCGGCGTGTTCATCATGGCCGTCCTCGTCATCCGGCAGGTGAAGGGAAACATTCTGTGGGGCATCCTGATCACGTGGATCATCGGGATCGTATGCCAGATGGCCGGGCTCTATGTGCCGAACGCAGAGCTTGGATACGGCACGCTGCTGCCGGATTTCTCCGCGGGACTGTCGGTGCCGAGCATTGCCCCGGTCTTCGGGAAGCTGGACTTTACGTCCATTCCGCCGGCGGAGTTTCTGGTGATCATCTTTGCGTTTCTGTTCGTGGATATTTTTGACACGCTGGGAACGCTCATCGGCGTCGCCTCCAAGGCGGATATGCTGGATCAGAACGGACGTCTGCCCCGCATCAAGGGAGCGCTGATGGCGGACGCGGTGGCCACGACGGCGGGCGCGGTGCTCGGAACGTCCACGACCACCACGTTTGTGGAGAGCGCTTCCGGCGTCACCGAGGGCGGCCGCACGGGCCTTACGTCCATGACGACGGCCGTACTGTTCCTGCTGTCGCTTCTGTTCTCGCCGATCTTTCTGGCGATCCCGTCCTTCGCGACGGCTCCGGCGCTGATCGTGGTGGGCTTTTACATGGTCAACCAGGTGGGCGGCATCGACTTCTCCGACTTCGGGGAGGGGATCCCCGCGTTCATCTGTATCGCGGCTATGCCGTTCTTTTACAGCATCTCCGAAGGAATCTCCATGGGAGTGATCTCCTATGTGGCGCTGAACCTTCTGACCGGAAAGGCGAAGGAGAAGAAGATCAGCGTCGTCATGTACGTGCTGGCCGTCCTGTTTGTCGCGAAATATATGTTGATATAACAGTTCAGCCAGCAGGGAGCGGCGGAGCAAAATCGTGCTTGCACGAATTCGGGCCGGTCTCGGCCGTCTGAGGGAGCGCCAGCTCATGAGCAAAGGTAGCCGCGAAGCGGCGGGGAGCGCGTCAGCGCGGCTTTGCGAATGGCGCGGGCTGAACGTCCCGTCCGCCAAGAGAGATTCAGAGGCAGGCGATCTGTATCAATGGGGATATCGGGGAGGCGGATCATGGAGAAGGAAATTGTATTATTTGAAGATGACGGAGTGAAACTTGAGGTTCCGGTAACTCCGGAGGCGGAAACAGTATGGCTTAACCGCGCCCAAATGGCAGAACTTTTTGACAGAGATATTAAAACCATCGGAAAACATATTGCGAACGCGAAACGCGAGGAATTAGAAAACCAAGTGGTAGTCGCAAAATTTGCGACTACCACTTCCCATGGAGCGCCCTAGAAGGCCCGGATGCTGTCGTCGTCCTCGGCGCCGGCGTCCGTGATCTTCCGGATTTCCACCTCGTAGCTGTACGTGTCGCTGACGGGGACGCGGACCTTGTCGCCCACCCGGCGGCGCAGAAGCGCCCTTCCAAGCGGCGACTCGATACTGATGAGATTTTTCATGGAATTGCCCCGGATGCTGGTGACGATCTTGTAGGTCTCGCACTCGTCGTCCTCGGGAATATAGACGGTGACGGTCTTGTTAAGGCCCACCTCGTCGGAGGAGGAGTGGTCCTCCACAATGACGGCGTTCTTCAGCATACGCTCCAGATAACGGATGCGGCTGTTGTTGGCGCCGTTTTCGCGTCTGGCGGCGTAATACTCAAAATTCTCGCTCAGGTCGCCCTGGGCTCTGGCCTCCCGGACCGCGTCGAGGATCTGGGGTCTGAGCACCAGCTTGCGGTGGTCGATCTCCGCCTGTATTTTCTCCACGTCTTTTCGTGTCAGTCGTTCTTTCAATGTCTTCTACCTCCTTGCACGCCGGCGTCGTCCGCCCTGGCGGCCTCTCTACTATACCACAAAAATCCCCGCGGGAAAACTCCCTGTCCTGCGCGTCAGGCGTCCGGGCTGTATGGAACGGCTCCGGAGTGGGAAGAATAGGATAAAAGAAAAGAGCAGGAGGAAGCATATGCAAAAAGTAGACGTGGTTTTTCGGAACATGGACGCAGTCAGGAGCTTTGTGAGCGTGATCGACAGGCTGGAGGGCGATTTCGATCTGGGGAAGGGCAGCCGGGTGGTGGACGCCAGATCCATCATCGGCGTGTTCAGCTGCGACCTGTCGGGGCCGGTGGAGCTGTCCATCCACTCGGACGACCACTCGGTGCTGGAGGCGTTGGAGCCCTATATCGTGAAGTGATCCTTTCCGGATCCTCCGCGCCCGCGATTTTAAGAAGAGACGGCGGGCATGTATGCCGCTTCGGACTATCGACAAAAGGGAGGAAATCGTGTAAAATAGAGCACGGAGGATGACAGGATGAACATTGCGCTTGGTCAGCTTTCCATCGTATGGGAAGATAAAGAAGCAAATTTTGAGAAGGCCGAGATCTGTCTGAAGGCGCTTGAGAGCCAGGGGACAGAGCTTTTCCTGCTGCCGGAGATGAGCATGACCGGATTTTCCATGCGCACGGAGCGGACGAAGGAGTCGGGCCGGGAGACGGTGGAGCGCATGAGCCGTCTGGCACGCCGCTACGGGATCGCCGTGGGGACGGGCTGGGTCAAGGACGCAGGAGAGACGTGCGAGAACCATTATACCATCGTGACGCCCGACGGGGAGCTTCTGGACTACGCCAAGCTCCACCCGTTCAGCTACAGCGGGGAGGACCGGCGCTTCCGGGGAGGCGGCCGCCTTCCGGCCTGCCGGTACGGGAATTTTTCCATTGGCGTCCAGATCTGCTACGATCTGAGATTTCCGGAGCCGTTCCAGCGTCTTTCCCGCAGCGCGGATCTGATCGTGGTGCCGGCCAACTGGCCTGCGGCCCGCCGGGAGGACTGGATGTGCCTGCTCCGGGCGAGGGCCATCGAGACCCAGTCGTACGTGGCCGGGATCAACTGCGTCGGCGTCATGGACGGTCAGGAGTACGCGGGGGACAGCGGTCTCTTCGCGGCGGGCGGGAAACCGTGCGAGGGGGAAGTCCTGTATCCTTTCGGGGAGAATAAGGGGGAGCAGCTTCTGCTCTTTTCTGTGAAAAATGATGTGCATACGATCCGCGAAGGGTTTCCGGTGAAGAAGGACCGCCGGGAGCGGCTGTACGCCGGATGGTACGGATAAAGGGTTACACAAAAACAGACAGGGTGAGAGGAAATGCAGTTACAGAAAAAAGACAAACCGATTACGAACATACTGGAGGACATGACGCCGGAGGAGCAGGAGATCATGATGGGGCGGGTGCAGCCCTTCCTGACGCTGATGATGCAGTACCGGTGCGCCATCCGGGAGATGGAGACGAAGCTCCACGTCCTGAACGACGAGTTTTCCATGCGCCACGAGCGCAATCCGTTTGAGTCGATCGAGAGCCGCATCAAGCAGCCGGACAGCATTCTGGAGAAAATGCGGCGCAAGGGCTACAGGCTGACGGTGAACAACATAGAAGAAAAGCTGAACGACGTGGCGGGAGTCCGCGTTATCTGCTCGTTCGTGGAGGACATTTATTATCTGGCCAACATGCTGGCGGCGCAGGACGACCTTCACGTGCTGGAGGTGAAGGACTACATAAAAAATCCGAAGGACAACGGGTACCGGAGTCTCCATCTGATCATCGAGATCCCGATCTTTTTGTCCAGCGAAAAGAAAAACATGAAGGTGGAGGTGCAGTTCCGCACCATCGCCATGGACTTCTGGGCGAGTCTCGACCATAAGCTGAAATATAAGAAAAACGTGAAAAATCCGGAGCTGATCGTCGCGGAGCTGAAAAAATGCGCGGACACGATCAGCGGCGTGGATCTTCGGATGCAGGAGATCCGAAATATGATGGAAGAGGGAGAAATGTGATGAAGGAACAAAAGATCCGCCTGATCGTCAGCGACCTGGACGGGACGTTGATCCCGGAGGGCACGCAGCAGGTGGAGGATGGCTTTTTCGACGTGCTGGAGGAGCTTCTGGACAGAGGATATCTGTTCTATGCGGCCAGCGGGAGACAGTACGCAAATATCCGCCGCCTGTTCGACCGGTTCGCGGACCGGATCGGCTTCGTCTGCGAGAACGGGGCGCTGGCCATGGAGCGGGAGCGGATGCAGTATATTCTGGAGATCCCGTGGGAGAAGGCCCGGGCTATCGCGGAGGACATGATGAGTTTTGCGGAGACGGATATCTGCCTGTCCGGCGTGAAGGCCTGTTACATAAAGCCGCGGAGCCAGTGGTTCGAGAACCAGATGTTGAACGTGCTCCGCAACGAGACGAGGCTGTTTGAGAGCCTCGACGACATCGACGACCGGATCGTGAAGCTGGCGGTCTACGTCTATGATTTTCCAAAAAACGCCGCTCGGATCCGCGCGTTTCTCGAGGAGCGCTACGGGGACTATGCGGATTTTGTCCGGGGAGGCAACGACTGGCTGGACATGATCCTGAAGCATTCCGGGAAGGGCCCGGCGCTTCAGGCGGTGCTCAGGGAAAAGGGGCTCAAGCCGGAGGAGATGCTCGTGTTCGGGGACAACCAGAACGACATCTCCATGCTGGAGCTTACGCCCAACAGCTATGTCATGGAGCATTCGTCGGAGGACGTGAAGCGTCACGCCGCGCATACCACCGGGAGCGTCACGGCGACGCTCCGGGAAATCTTAATGAAATCTTAATGATTTTGCGCGTCTGGATTTAAAAAAGATCGGATATACTGTCTTCAAAAGAAAGGAAAGAGGGTGGCTGTTTTGTTGACCTTTGGAAAGATCAGGATCGCTTGTCTTCTGGCCGCTCTGCTTTTGACGGGCGGTATCGCGGCGGTGATCCCGGCGCACAGAGGCACGCTTCTTCTGGCGGAGGCTTCCGCGGAGGACAGGGGAGAGAGCGCCGGGAGAAAGAGCGCAAGAACCGATTCCATGAACCGGGAATACGACCGGCAGCGGGACGAAGAGCAGGAGCTGACCGCCGCTCTCGAGGAGACGGAAGAAGCGGGCGGAGACGAAGAGGAGATTCTTGAACTTCAGACTCAGATCCACAACGCGCAGCTTCGGCAAAAGGTATTGAAGGCGCGGCTGGAGGCGGGGGAGTAGCCCCGCTTTTATCCGCTATTTCTTTTCAATAAACTTTACCGGAAATCTTTGACAGGCGATAAATGTTACGGTATAATACGTTCGAACAGGGTAATCTAACAGCAACAACAAAATTACAGTTTGGAGGTAAGTGACATGAAAAAGTATGTCTGCGGGCCGTGCGGCTATGTATATGATCCTGAAGTGGGAGATCCGGACAGCGGGATCGCTCCCGGAACGGCGTTTGAAGATCTTCCCGACGATTGGGTTTGTCCGATCTGCGGAGTCGGCAAAGAGGATTTTGAGCCGGTAGAAGAATAACGAAAAAACAGGGAATGCCGGGAGGCATTCCCATTTTCGGTCTTGCCCGCTGAGGATAAAATTTGGGAAAGAGTATGGAGGATACAGAATGAAAGACACATTTGTGAGCGATTCGATCGTGTATGTAGGCTGCGACGATAAGGATATCGATCTGTTCGAGAGTCAGTATGTGGTTCCCAACGGCGTTTCCTACAATTCGTATGTGATCCTGGACGAGAAGACGGCCATCATGGATACGGTGGATCCCAGAGCGACCGTGGAGTGGCTTGACAAGGTGGAAAAGGCGCTGGACGGAAGAGAGCCGGACTATCTGGTGATCGATCATATGGAGCCGGACCACGCGGGAAGCATCGCGGCGGTGGCGGAAAAATATCCGCAGATGAAGCTGGTCAGCAACAGCAAGGTGTTCGCGATGCTGCCGCAGTTTTTTGCGTTTGATCTGACGGACCGGACGATCACGGTCAAGGAGGGAGACACGCTGTCTCTCGGAGCGCATACGCTGCACTTTGTCATGGCGCCCATGGTGCACTGGCCGGAGGTCATGGTGACCTACGAATCTTCCGAAAAGATTCTGTTCTCCGCCGACGGCTTCGGCAAATTCGGCGCGCTGGACGCAGAGGAGGAGTGGGCCGACGAGGCGAGACGGTACTTCATCAACATCGTCGGAAAATACGGCCCGCAGGTACAGGCTCTCCTGAAGAAGGCGTCCACGCTGGACATCCGGACGATCTGCCCGCTGCACGGGCCGATCCTGAAGGAGGATCTGGGCTATTACATCGGCAAATATCTGACATGGTCTTCCTACGAGCCCGAGGAGAAGGGCGTCGTGGTGGCGTGCGCCTCCATCCACGGCAACACGAAGCGCGCGATGAAGCGTTTTGTGGAAATCCTGAAGGAGAAGGGCGAGGAGAACGTAGTGTTCTTTGATCTGGCGAGAGACGATATGGCGGAGGCGGTGGCCAGCGCGTACCGCTACGACCGGCTGGTGCTGGCGTGCGCGACCTACGACGCATCGCTGTTCCCGTGTATGGAGGACTTCCTGTATCATCTGAAGATCAAAAACTTCCAGAACCGCACCGTCGGCATCGTGGAGAACGGCTCCTGGGCGCCCATGGCGGGCAAGTTGATGCGGGCCTATGCGGACGGCATGAAAAATCTCCGGGTCGTGGAGCCTGTGATGACGATCAAGTCCACCATGAGCGCACAGAACGAGGAGGAGCTTGGGGCGCTGGCGGATGCGCTGCTTGCCCGGGCCGAATAATGTAAAAAGGCGCGCAGCCTTGAAAAAGCGCGATCAGGAGGGGCCGCATCAGATTTGCGGCCCCTTTCACAGTCTATGAGGGAGGGCGGCGGATGGAACGCGACGAGATCCTCGCGATCTACGGACAGGATTACAAAGAGATGACGCGGCGGCTTCTGGAGGAGGCGCAGCTTGCCGGGATGATCGGCGACCGGGAAAAGAGGATCGGCATCAAGCCGAATCTGGTGGCTCCCGTGCCGGCCTGCGAGGGAGGCACGACGCACCCGGAGGTGGTGGAAGGACTGCTCTCGTATCTGAGAGAGCACGGCTTTGAGAGGCTGACCATTATGGAAGGCTCCTGGGTCGGGGACCGGACGGAGGAGGCGTTCGCCGCGTGCGGCTACGACCGGCTGGCCGCCGCCTACGGGGCGAGGCTTGTGGACGCCCAGCAGGAGCCGTCCGAGACGAAGGACTGCGGCGGCATGGAGCTTCATCTGTGCCGGTGCGCCGGGGAAGCGGATTTTATGATCAACGTGCCGGTCGTGAAGGGACATTGTCAGACCCGGATCACATGCGCCCTCAAAAACATGAAGGGGCTTTTGCCGAATCCGGAGAAGCGGAGATTTCACGCCCTTGGGCTCCACCGGCCCATCGCGCATCTGGCGCTGGGCGTCCGGCAGGACTTTATCCTGGCGGACAGTATCTGCGGGGATCTGAGCTTTGAGGACGGAGGGAACCCGTCCCATATGGACCGGATCTTTGCGGCGGCGGACCCGGTGCTCTGCGACGCCTATGTGTGCAGCCTTTTAGGCTATGAGGTCGGGGAGGTTCCCTACATCGGCATGGCGGAGGCTCTGGGCGCAGGAAGCGCGGATCTGTCCAAAGCCCGCGTGCGGGAGCTCAACGAGCCGACGGGGAGGGCGGACCGGCCGGACAAGGAGCGGCTCCTCCGTCTGTCGGAGCTGGCGCAGGAGGTGGAGTCCTGCAGCGCCTGCTACGGCTATCTGCTGCCCGCCCTCGATCTTCTGGAGCGGGACGGACTGCTTGCGGACTTTCACGAAAAGATCTGCATCGGGCAGGGCTTTCGCGGCCAGACCGGGCGTCTGGGGATCGGAAGCTGCACGCGGGGGTTTGAAGAAAGCCTTGCGGGATGTCCGCCTACGGAGGGGCAGATGTACGAATTTCTGAAGGACTATATCGAACGGGAGAGGAAGCGGAGCGTATGAAAGCAAGAGCGTGGAAGGAGCGGAGGGCCGCGGAACCGACGGAAGATGCAGGACGGGAGAGGGCGCTCCTGCTGGGCGTCCGGCTGAACGACGGGGAGGACTTTGCGCGTTCCATGGACGAGCTGTCGGCGCTGGCCGGGGCGTGCGGCATGGAGGAGGCCGGCCGGATCACCCAGCAGATGGACCGGCCCCATGCGGCGCTCTATATGGGCCGCGGGAAGCTTGGGGAGGTGCAGGACTACATGGAGGAGCATCCGGTGGACGTGGTCGTCTTCGACCGCTCGCTGACGCCGTCCCAGATGCGGAATCTTCAGAATATCCTGGACTGCCCGATCCTCGACCGGACGACGCTGATCCTGGAGATCTTCGCGTCCCGTGCACGGACGAGGGAGGCGAAGCTTCAGGTGGAGTCGGCAAGGCTCCAGTATGTGCTGCCGAGGCTCACCGGCATGCACAGGGCGCTCAGCCGTCAGGGCGGCGGAAGCGGACTGGCCAACAAGGGAGCGGGCGAGAAGAAGCTGGAGCTGGACCGCCGCCGGATCGAGAGACGGATGGCGGAGCTTCGCAGGGAGCTGGACCGCGTGGAAAAGGAGCGGGAGGTCCAGCGGAGCAGGAGACAGACCGGAGGCGTCCCGCGGGTGGCGCTGGTGGGCTACACCAACGCGGGAAAATCCACGCTGATGAACCGGATGCTGGACAAATATACGAGAGACCCTTCCAAAAAGGTGCTGGAAAAGGATATGCTGTTCGCCACGCTGGACACGACCGTGCGCCGCGTCAGCATGGGGGCGGGCAGGGAGATCCTGCTGTCCGACACGGTGGGCTTTATCCACCAGCTTCCCACCGGGCTTGTGAAGGCGTTCCGCTCCACGCTGGAGGAGGCGAGGGAGGCGGATCTGCTGCTCCATGTGCTGGACTGGTCCGACGAGGCGTGCCGGGCGCAGCGGGAGGTGACCGAGGAGACGCTAAAGGAACTGGGGGCCGGGGACATTCCGGTCATCTACGTGTACAACAAAGCGGATCGAAAGGAAGGGGAAGGGGCGCTTCCCCGGATCCAGGGCAACCGGATCTACCTGTCCGCCAGGACGGGGGAGGGGATCCCTGAGCTTTCGGAGATGATATGGGCGGCGGTGGGGCCGAAAGGCCGCGCGGGCCTTGGCACAGTATTTGAGGGAGGTTGAAGAGATGATACGTGCGGTAGTGTTTGATATGGACGGACTTTTGATCGATACGGAGCAGCATCTCCACGCGTGCTGGGGGCAGGCGATCCGGGAGGCGGGATTCCCCGCGGAGAGGGACGCGCTTCTGGGGATCCGGAGCCTCGCAAGAGAGTTTGCGGTCCCGTATTTCCGCGAAAAGTTCGGGCCGGAGGCGGACTGCGACAGTCTCTGGGCGCGGAGAAGGGAGCTGATGGAGGAGCGGATCGCCCGCTTCGGGATCCACAAGAAGGCGGGGCTGGACGAGCTTTTGGACTATCTGGAGGCCAACGGGTATAAGAAGGCCGTGGCTACGGCCACCGGCCCGGAGAAGACAGAGGACTATCTGACCCGGATCGGCGTCTATCACCGGTTCGACCGGGTCGTGTGCGCCACCACTGTGCCCCACGGAAAGCCTATGCCCGACGTCTATCTCTACGCCTGCGGGCAGATCGGGGAGCGGCCGGAGGACTGTCTTGCGCTGGAGGATTCGGACAACGGGGCGCTGGCGGCGCACCGGGCGGGCTGTCCGGTCGTCATGGTGCCGGATCTGGCGGGGCCGCTTCCGGAGACCGAAGCGTTTCTGACGGGAGTGGCGTCCGACCTGTCGAAGGTCATCCCGATCCTGGAGGGACTAAGATGAGAGGAAGGACAGAAGGACAGCGGCCCGGCCGGAGGCGGATCTGCGCCGCAGGCGGACGGCAGGGACAACGCTTCCGGATCCTTCTTCCGGCGCTTTGTGCGGCGATGATGTTCGCGGGCTGCGGGGCGGAGGGAAGCGGAGTCTCCGCCCCGCAGGAGAACGCCGCCGCGGGCGCGGGGATCACGGACGGAGCAGGAGCCGCGGACAGCGCGGAGGCTGTGGACAGCCCGGAGACTTTAGACGGCGGAGGACAGGAGGAGGCCGGGGAGGAGGATCTTCACCCCTACGACTTCACGCTGGCCTTTGCCGGGGACATCAATCTGGCCGACGACTGGAATACGATGGAATATTACCGGCAGCAGGAGGACGGGATCCGGGGCTGCATCGATCCGGAGCTGATCGGGCGGATGCAGGCGGCGGATCTGACCTGCGTCAACGTGGAGTTCTGCCTGTCGGACAAAGGAAGCCCGATGGACGGGAAGCTTTACACCTTCCGGGCGGATCCGTCCCACGTCTCGATCCTGCAGGAGCTGGGCGTGGATCTGGCAAATCTGGCCAACAACCATGCGTACGACTACGGGGAGGAGGCTTTTGTGGACATGCTCTCGATCCTCCGGGAGAACGGGATCGCCTATGTGGGGGCCGGAGCGGACAGCCAGGAAGCGCAGTCCCCCTATTACGCGGACATCGACGGACGGACGGTGGCGGTGGTGTCGGCCACCCGGGCGGAGAAATATATCCTGACGCCGGAGGCGGGGGAGGATACGCCCGGCGTGTTCCGCTGCTATGACACGCAGCGGCTCCTGGAGCAGGTGCGGGAGGCCGACGCGAACGCGGATTTTGTGGTGGCCTACATCCACTGGGGCACGGAGTGCAGCGAGACGCTGGAGGACGCCCAGACGACGGGCGCGAAGGAGCTTGTGCAGGCCGGGGCGGACGTGGTGCTGGGGGCGCATCCCCACTGCCTTCAGGGCATGGACTATGTGGACGGCGTGCCGGTGCTGTACAGCCTTGGAAATTACTGGTTCAACGAGAAGACGCTGGACACGGTGCTTGCGGAGCTTCGGTTTTACGGGGACGACGAGAGCTCCTGCGTGGAGGTGGGGCTGATCCCGGCGGTGCAGGAGGATCACTACACGAGGCGGCTGACGCAGGAGGACGAGATCGGCCGCTGGTCGGCCCATATGGAACATATGTCCTCCGACAGGGTGAAGATCACGTGGACAGACGGAAAAGGGATCATAGGAGAGGCGTCAGATGGAGATTAGAAAAGCGAACAACAGGGAACTGGGACGGATCAAACGGCTGTATCTGGAGGCGTTTCCAAGGTCGGAGAGAAAGCCCTTCGGCCTGATGCGCTGGAAGGCGAGACAGGGGCAGATGGAGATGCTGGCGATCCTGGACGGACATGAGCTGGCGGGGCTGGCCATCACGGTGCTCTGCGGGGACAGGGTGCTGCTGGATTACTTTGCGGTGGAGAAGAGCGCCCGGGGAAAGGGCTTTGGATCGCAGGCGCTCAGGCTTCTCAGAGAGCGGTACGATGACCGGAGATTTTTTCTGGAGATCGAGCTTCCGGACGAAGACGCCCCAAACAGCGTGGAGCGAAGGAGAAGAAAGCAGTTCTATCTGAAAAACGGGATGCAGGAGACTGGCATCCGCGCCGTGGTGTTCCAGGTGCCCATGGAGGTGCTCAGCGACGGAAAGCCGCTGACCTATGAGGATTACCACGATCTGTACGAAAAGACCATCGGCCCGGCCTTTTCCAGAAGAGTCAGAGCGCTGTGAGACGAAAAGCCTGCCTTGAAGTATGAGGCGCATTTCGGTATAATAAGGACAGAAAAGCCGCAGAGGGGCAGGACGCCGGAGGGCGGGCCGCCCCTGCGGACAGGGACAGACAAGGAGACGGGTCATCATGCGGAAAAGAAAGAGGATCATGAAGGTGGGAAATGTGCCGGTGAAGAGCCGCGCCCAGATCGACGGCATCCGGGAGAGCGGGCGGATCAACACGGCGGTGCTGGACTATGTCGGGGAGCGCATCCGGGCCGGGATTTCCACGGAGGAGATCGACCGGTGGGTGTATCAGGTGACGACGGAGCTGGGGGCGGTTCCGGCGCCGCTTGGCTACGAAGGCTTCCCGAAGAGCGTGTGCACGTCCAGAAACAGCGTGATCTGCCACGGCATCCCGGACGAGCAGGAGATCCTGAAGGAGGGCGACATCATCAACGTGGATGTGTCCACCATCTACAAAGGGTATTTCTCCGATGCGTCGCGGATGTTCTGCATCGGGGAGGTGAGCGCGGACAAGAGACGTCTGGTCCGGACGGCCAGAGAGTGCATCCAGGTGGGGCTGATGGAGGTGAAGCCCTACCAGCCCATCGGGAATATGGGGCACGCCGTCCATATGTACGCCCAGGGGCAGGGCTACTCGGTGGTGGAGGAGATCGGAGGCCACGGGGTCGGCCTGCAGTTCCACGAGGATCCGTTTGTCAGCTATGTGGCCCGCCGGGGGACCGGAGAGATCATGGTGCCCGGCATGGTGTTCACCATCGAGCCGATGATCAACATGGGATCGCCGGAATTTTATGTGGATGAGAAAAACGGCTGGACCGTCTACACGGAGGACGGGATGCCGTCGGCCCAGTGGGAGGTGACGGTGGCCGTGCTGGAGGACGGGTACGAGGTGCTGACCAGCTAGAGGGAAATCCGGGAGAGGATAACAGGGGGAAAGATTATGGAATATGTATATCCGGAGTATTTTTATGAATTTCGATGCGTGGGGAAGGACTGTACGGACACCTGCTGCCAGGCGTGGGAGATCGGGATCGACCCGGTGTCGCTCAGAAAATACCGGGACTATCCGGGATTTTTCGGGAACCGCCTGCGCAACTCCATCGACTGGAGACGGGGCGTGTTCGAGCAGTACGGCGGCAGATGCGCGTTTCTGAACGAAGACAATCTGTGCGACATTTACACGGAGGCGGGGAAGGGGATGCTGTGCAAGGCGTGCACCCGCTATCCGAGACATTACGAGGAGTATGAAAATCTCCGTGAGATCTCGCTCTCTTTGTCGTGCCCGGAGGCCGCGCGGATGATCCTCGGAAAGAAGGAGCCGCTCCGCTTCCACCGTTCGTTTCGCCGGACGCCGGAGGAGGAGTATGAGATTTTCGACCTGTTTTTGTTTTCGAGACTGCGGCGCATCCGCAGGTGCTTCTTCGGGATCCTGCAAAGCAGGGAGATCTCCGTCGGGCTTCGCCTCTCGTTTCTTCTGGCCCTGTCCCACGATCTTCAGCCCCGCATCGACAGGGACCGGTATTACAGCGCGGACCGGATCCTGAAAAAATGCGGAAACGAAAGGTTCCTCGAGCGGGCGGTCGAAAAGCTCCGGCGCTATGAGGGAAACGCCGCCGGGCGCGCGGAGCTTCTGAAGGAAATGTTCGGAAGGATGTACCGGATGGAGGCGCTGGATCCGGGCTGGCACGGATTTTTGAAGGAGTGCAGCGCAAGGCTCTGCCTGGAAGCTCCAAAGGAGGAGTACGGCGCGCTCTGCGCGGAATTTTCCGAGTACATGAAGGAGAGGGAGCACGAGTACGAGCAGCTTCTCGTCTATCTGATCTTCACCTACTTCTGCGGCGCCGTCTATGACCGGGACGCCTTTGGAAAGGTGAAGCTTGCGGCCTGTGTGTTTCTGATGACAAGAGAACTGGGGATGGCCTGCTGGCTCGGAAACGGAAAGGTCTTTTCCTTCGGGGAGCAGGTCCGTCTCTGCGCCCGTCTCTCCAGAGAGATCGAGCATCAGGCGTGCAGTCTGGACATGCTGGAGCATATGCTCCGGGAGGAACAGACGTTTTCCCTGGAGGCGTTTCTTGGAGCCGTGCTGGCTTAAGCGGCGGCGTCCGATATTTGTTTCAGATCATGGTTGACAGAAGGCGCTCAAGGGGGTACACTGAGTGCATGGAAAAATGAAAAGATCCGGTAGGTAAGGCTACCGCAGGGATACGGACTGCTGCCGCAAAATGATGGAGACATCATGCGCTGGTTTGAACAGGCGATATCGAACGGAAGGTATCATCTAACGCAGTTACATCGCCCGGCGATGCTAAAGCTTGAACGGTTACACAGGAATGGGAAATCTGCCCGTGTCGAAGTTCACCCTTTGGCGCGGGCTTTTCTGCGTCCGCAGGACGGGCTTCCCGCCGGAAAAATCAGGAGAAGGAGGAAGAACGGATGAGAGAGAGCAATGTGCTGAGCGGCACGCTGACCGCATTGGCGGAGGAGAAAAAATACAATTCGATCAAGGACATCTTAAGGACGATGAATCCGGCGGATATCGCGGAGCTATTTGGCGCGGTTCCCGAACAGACGCTCCCGATCCTGTTCCGGCTCCTTTCCCAGGACCAGGCGGCGGAGACCTTTTCGGAGATGGACAGCGACCAGCAGCAGACGCTGATCGAGGTGTTTTCCGACCGGGAGCTTCGGGAGGTCGTCAACGAGCTGTGCGCGGACGACGCCGCGGATCTGGTGGACGATATGCCGGCCAATGTGGTCAAGAGGATCCTGCGGCAGGCGGACCCCGAGATGCGCCAGATGATCAACGAGCTTTTGAAATATCCAGAGGACACAGCCGGGAGCATCATGACGCCGGAGTTTGTGCGGCTGAATCCCGACATGACCGTGGACGAGGCGGTGAGAAGCATCCGGAGCACCGGGCTTGAAAAGGAGACTATCAACGACTGCTACATCACGGACGGGACGAGCCGCCTGACCGGCACCGTGTCCATCCGGACGCTGATCGTGTCGGGAGGCGGCGAGCGGATCCGGGACATCATGGAGGAAAACGTGATCTTTGTGGACGCGAAGGAGGACCAGGAGGAGGTCGCCAGAGTGTTTGACAAGTACAATCTGATGGTGCTGCCGGTGGTGGACGCGGAGCGTCATCTGGTGGGCATCATCACGGTGGACGACGTGCTGGACGTGCTGAAAAAGGAGACGACCGAGGACATGGAGATCATGGCGGCCATGATGCCGTCGGACCGGCCGTACATCAAGACGTCCGTTCTGGAGCTCTGGAAAAACCGGATCCCGTGGCTTCTGGCGCTGATGATCTCGGCCACGGTGACGGGGACGATCATCAGCAGATACGAGGACGCGCTGGCGGCCTGCGTGACGCTGACGGCGTACATCCCCATGCTCATGGACACCGGAGGAAATTCCGGGAGCCAGAGCTCCACGTCGGTCATCCGCGCCCTGTCCCTGCATGAGCTGGATTTCTCAGACGGGCTGAAGGTGATCTGGAAGGAGGCCAGAGTGGCCGTGCTGTGCGGCGTGACGCTGGCGGCGGTCAACTTCGGAAAGCTCATGCTCTTTGACCGGGTGGGCATGCAGGTGGCCGCGGCCGTCTGCTGTACGATGGTAGTGACCGTGCTGGTGTCGAAGATGGTGGGCGGGATCCTGCCGCTGGCGGCCAAAAAGCTGCGGTTTGATCCGGCGGTCATGGCGAGTCCTCTGATCACTACGGTGGTGGACGCCATGTCGTTAATGATCTATTTTCAGTTCGCGCAGGCATTTCTCGGCTTATAGAGCCGGAAAGCAGGCGTTTGGGGAGAGTCGCCGCGCAGGGAAAGGCGTCGCGGCGATGGGGGGATGGCCGCAAGGGATCCAGCGGTCAGAAAAAAAGAAAGGAGGAACAGAAGGATGAACGAGGAGCTTTTGAAAATGCCGAAGGCGGAGCTTCACTGCCATCTGGACGGCTCGCTCACAAGGGGCTGTGTGGAGCGCATCCTGGGCCGCGCCGTGCAGCCGGAGGAGCTGCAGGCGGAGGCAGAGTGCGGGAGTCTGGCGAAGTATCTGGAAAAATTTTCGCTGCCTCTTGAGTGTCTCCAGACGGCGGAGGGGCTGTCCGGGGCCAGCAAGGATTTCCTGCTGGAGGCGGCAAAAGAAAATGTGCGCTACATGGAAGTGCGGTTTGCGCCCCTCTGCTCGACCGGCAAAGGACTGCGCTGCGGGCAGGTCGTGGAGTCCGTGCTCGACGGACTGGCTGAGGCGAAGAAGCAGTGCGGGACGAGCTACAACGTGATCGTGTGCGCCATGCGCCACCATTCGGACGAGGAGAACCTCAGGATGCTCCGGGAATGCCGGGAGTATCTGGGAGAGGGCGTCTGCGCGGCGGATCTGGCGGGCGACGAGGCCGCATGGCCCATGAGCCGTTTTGGCGGACTCTTTGCGGAGGCCGCGCGGCTTGACTATCCCTTTACGATCCACGCAGGCGAGTGCGGGAGCGTGCAGAATGTGCTGGACGCCGTGGAGCTTGGGGCGGCCCGCGTGGGACACGGCATCGCCATGGCGGGACACCGGGAGGCGCAGAAGCTGCTGGCGGACCGCCGCATCGGCGTGGAGATGTGCCCGACCAGCAATCTTCAGACGAAGGCCGTCGGCTCGGCCGGGGACTACCCGATCCGGGAATTTATGGAGGCGGGGCTTCTGGTGACCGTCAACACCGACAACCGGACGGTCAGCGGGACGACGCTGACGCAGGAGATGGAATTTCTGAACCGCCGCTTCGGACTGTCCGCAGAGGAGCTCCGGGCGCTGATGAGAAACGCGGCGGAAGTATCCTTCGCGGACGACAACGTAAAGAACGAGCTTCTTAAAAGTCTGCGGTAGCGCGCATCTTACGCCCCGAAGCGCCGGATGCGCGAAAGGGGCGCGGGTGCGCAGAAGAGAAAAAGGAGGATAAGGCTTATGGGAAATCAAGTCTATGAAAAACTGCAAAGATGCTATGAGGACGTGAAGGCAAAGGTGGATTTTTCGCCGGACGTGGCGCTGGTGCTGGGCTCCGGACTGGGGGATTACGCGGATCAGATGGAGGTGGCGGCCACGCTGGATTACAGCGAGATCACCGGCTTCCCGGTGTCCACGATCCCGGGCCACAAGGGAAGGTTCGTATTCGGCTATGTGAAGGGCGTGCCGGTAGTGGCCATGCAGGGGCGCGTGCACTACTATGAAGGCTATTCCATGCAGGACGTGGTGCTTCCGGCGCGGCTGATGAAAATGATGGGAGCGAAGGTGCTGTTTCTGACCAACGCGGCAGGCGGGGCCAACTATGACTTTCAGGCGGGCGACCTGATGATGATCACGGATCACATCAGCTGCTTCGTGCCGTCGCCGCTCATCGGGCCCAACGCGGAGGAGCTGGGGACCCGGTTCCCGGACATGAGCGACGTGTACGACAGGGATCTGCGGAAGATTCTCGAGGAGACGGCGCGGCGTCTGGAGATCCCGATGAAGCAGGGCGTCTATCTGCAGCTCACCGGACCGGCCTACGAGTCTCCGGCGGAGGTGCGCATGTGCAGGACGCTCGGCGCGGACGCGGTGGGCATGAGCACGGCCTGCGAGGCGGTGGCCGCCAACCATATGGGCATGAAGATCTGCGGCATCTCGTTCATCTCCAATCTGGCCTGCGGCATGACCGACCAGCCGCTGAACCATAAGGAGGTGCAGGAGGCGGCGGACAAGGCGGCTCCCATGTTCCAGCGTCTCGTGACCGAGGCCATCGGTGAGATCGGGAAAAGCTTATAGTATAAATTCCACCTTTTCAAGAAAGAAAAAAGATGGTAATATAAAATACAGGACAGAAAGTCCAAAGAGAAAAGGAGAGAGACATATGAAAAAGAAAATGCTGGCTGTACTGTTGGCAGGAGTCATGGTGCTTTCCATGACCGCATGCGGCGGCAGCGATTCCGCTGACACGGGTGAAACGACGGGGACGGAGACGGGAACGGAGACCACAGCGGACGCTTCCGACATCCGGATCGGACTGATCACCGACGTAGGAGGCGTCAACGACGGTTCCTTCAACCAGTCCTCATGGGAGGGCCTCCAGAGAGCCGAGGCGGATTTCGGAGTGACGGTGAACTATCTGGAGTCCAGCACGGATGCAGACTATGCGCCCAATATCGAGACGTTTGTGGACGAGGAGTACGACCTGATCATCAGCGTCGGCTACATGCTGGCGGACGCTACCAGAAGCGCGGCTGAAGCAAACCCGGATATGAAGTTCGCGATCATCGACGACGCGACCATCGACCTTCCCAACGTGACCTGCCTGATGTTCAAGCAGGAGCAGGGATCTTATCTGGTAGGCTATGTGGCCGGACTGATGACCCAGACCAACAAGATCGGCTTTGTACAGGGAATGAGCAATGAGAACATGAACCAGTTCGGATACGGCTACTGCGCCGGCGCCATCGACGCGAATCCGGAGATCGAGGTGCTGCAGTACAACGCCAACTCCTTCTCTGAGCCGGCGACCGGAAAATCTCTTGCGAACACCGCCATCACCAACGGCGCGGACATCGTGTTCCACGCAGCCGGCGGTACCGGACTGGGCGTGATCGACGCCTGCCAGGAGAACGGCGTGTACGCCATCGGAGTGGACAGAGACCAGGCCAGCGACGCGCCCGGCACGGTCCTTACCTCCGCGATGAAGAGAGTGGACAACGCGGTGTATGACGCGGTGCAGTCTGTTGTGAACGGAACGCTGGAGAGCGGCATCCAGACCTACGATTTGGCAAAGGGCGGTGTGGACATCGCTCCGACGACCGATCTTCTGACGGACGACGTGATCGCCGCAGTGGAAGAGGTCAAGGAGCAGATCATCAGCGGAGAGATCGTTGTTCCGAACGATCAGGCTTCTTTTGAGGAGAAATACGGAGACGTATATCAGCTCGACTAAGTCCGGCTGAGATCTGAACTAAATCCTGTGGATCGGCGCGGGGCCTGCGGACAGCAGAGCCCCGCGTATACATAGGACGGTTTTTTGCGCGGAAAAGGGGAGCCTGATCAGAACACAGACAAAGGAGGCAGAAGGAGTGGGAAGAACGAGCCATATGGACGAGAGCAAGGTCGTCATCTCCATGAAGGACATCGTGAAGAAATTCGGCGACTTTACGGCCAACGACCACATCAACCTGACAGTGCACAAGGGGGAAGTGCACGCGATCCTGGGGGAGAACGGGGCGGGAAAGAGCACGATGATGAACGTGCTGTGCGGCCTCTATAAGCCCACCAGCGGACAGATCTTCATCAACGGGAAGGAGGTCCATTTTTCAAGCCCGAAGGACGCCATCGACATCGGGATCGGAATGGTGCACCAGCATTTCATGCTGATCCAGCCGTTCACGGTGACGGAGAACATCATCCTGGGGATCGAGCCGGTCAAAGGGGTGACGATCGACCTGGAGACGGCGAAAAAGCAGGTGCTGGAGCTGTCGGAGCGGTACGGGATGAAGGTGGACCCGGACGCGAAGGTGGAGGACATCTCGGTGGGGATGCAGCAGAGGGTGGAGATCCTGAAGGTGCTCTACCGGGGAGCGGAGACGCTGATCCTGGACGAGCCGACGGCTTCGCTGACGCCGCAGGAGATCGAGGGCCTGATGGAGATCATCGAGAACCTGACGGCGGATGGAAAGAGCGTGATCCTGATCACCCACAAGCTGAAGGAGATCACGGCGTCGTCGGACAGCTGCACGATCATCCGGCAGGGGAAATACATCCGGACCGTGAAGGTGGACGAGGTAAATGAGAACGATCTGGCGGCCATGATGGTGGGCCGTGACGTGAGCTTCCGGGTGGAGAAAAAGGAGCTGGAGCCGGGAGAGACGGTGCTGGACATCGAAGATCTGCACGCGCGGGACTACCGGGGAGTGGAGATCCTGAAGGGCTTCCACCTGAACGTAAGAAGAGGGGAGATCGTGGGCCTTGCGGGCGTGGACGGGAACGGCCAGACGGAGCTTGTGGAGGTGCTGACGGGCCTTCGGAAAGCAGAGTCGGGGAAGGTGACCATGCTGGGGAAGGACGTGTTCAACAGGACGCCGCGGGAGACGTTCGAGAGCGGGATCTCCAGTATCCCGGCGGACCGTCAGAAGCACGGCCTGATCCTGGACTTCTCCAACGAGGACAACCTGATCCTGCAGCACTTCGAGGAGGAGCCCTATTCCAGGAAGGGCATCCTGAACCGGAAGGCCATCCGGGAGCACGCCACGGAGTTGGTGGAGAAGTTTGACGTGCGCCCGAGAGGGAGCGAGGGAGCGCCTTCGGGGACCCTGTCGGGAGGGAACCAGCAGAAGGTGATCATCGCCAGAGAGGTGACCAACGACAAGGACCTTCTGATCGCGGTGAACCCCACGAGAGGACTGGACGTGGGAGCCATCGAGTTCGTGCACAGATATCTGGTGGAGCAGAGGAACAAGAACCGCGCGGTGCTGCTGGTCTCCTTCGAGCTGGACGAGATCATGAGCCTGTCGGACCGGATCGAGGTCATCTTCGACGGGCAGATCACAGGAAGCGTGCAGGGGAAGGATGCGGATGAGAAGGAACTCGGCTTCATGATGGCGGGGGGAAGAAGACATGAATAAAAAGAAAAGTATCTTAGAGAGCAGCGTGCTCTATACGGCGATCGCCATCCTCGTAGGCTTTATCATCGGAGGGCTGTTCCTCCTGATCGCGGGGATCAGCCCGGCGGTGGCCTACGGGAAGCTGGCCAGCAGCGTGTTCGGGAGGCCGAAATATCTGGTGTGGACGCTGATCTACGCAAGCCCGCTGATCTTCACGGGTCTGAGCGTGGCCTTCTCGTTCCGGACGGGCGTGTTCAATATCGGAGCGGAGGGACAGTTCGTGGTGGGCGGCCTGACGGCCTGCGTGCTTGGCATCCTCTTAGACCTGCCTGCGGGACTCCACGCGGTGGTGTGCCTTGCGGCGGCCGCGGCGGCGGGTATGGTCTGGTCGCTGGTGGTGGGGCTTCTGAAGGTGAAGAAGGGGATCCATGAGGTATTGTCCTTCATCATGTTCAACTGGATCGCCTTTTACCTGTCCAACTACGTGGTGAACCTGGAGGCGATCCACAGGGAGAGCAGCGAGGCGACGAAGGACGTGGCGGAGTCGGCCAGGATCCTGCTCCCGGAGGGGCTTCGCGCGGCGCTGGACTGCACGGCGGCCAACTGGGGCATCGTGCTGGCCATTGCGGCGGCGGTGATCATCTGGGTGATCATCGAGAAGACGACACTGGGCTACAAATTAAAAGCGGTGGGCTTCAACAGCCAGGGAGCGCTCTACGGAGGGATCAACGCGGACCGCTCGGTGCTGACGGCGCTGGGGATCTCGGGAGCCCTGTCGGGCCTGGGAGGAGCGGTGCAGGTGCTTGGCATGTCGGGACGTCTGAGCCAGTTCGCGGGCCAGGAGGGCTACGGCTTCGAGGGGATCACGGTGGCGCTGATCGGCTCGTCGAACCCCATCGGCTGCATCTTCTCCGGCCTGTTCTACGGGGCCATGAAGTACGGCGGATCGAAGCTGAGCATCGTGAAGGCGCCGTCCGAGGTGGTGGACATCATCATGGGCTGCGTGGTGCTGGTCATCGCGATCTCGCAGGTGTTCCGGGTGCTGTTCGGGAAGCTTGGAAAGAAGAAGGAGGTAAAATAAGATGGATGTATTGGTAAAGGATCTCGGCCTGCTGATCAACGCGACGCTGGTCGCGACGCCGCCCCTTCTTCTGGCCGCGCTGGGCTCGTGCTTTTCGGAGCGAAGCGGCGTGGTGAACATCGGGATTGAGGGGATGATGACGATCGGGGCGTTCACCGGGGCGGTCATGGGCCTGCTGACCGGGAACGGGTGGCTGGCGTTCTTCTGCGCGGGGATCGCGGGGGCGTTCTTCGGGCTGATCCACGCGGTGGCGTGCATCTCGTTCCACGCGGACCAGACCATCGCCGGGACGGCCATCAACTTCTTGGGGCCGGGCTTTGCGGTGTTCCTGTGCAAGGCCATGTTCGACAACTCGACGGACACGCCGGCCATGGACCCGTCCAGCAAGCTGCCGCGCCTGTTTGAGGGAGTGTTCCCCACGGGATCGTTCCTGAGCAACGTGCTGAACGTGTATGTGGTGGCGTATCTGGTGTTCGTGCTGGCGTTTGTGTGCTGGTTCGTGTTCTACAAGACCCGGTTCGGGGCGCACCTGCGCGCGGTGGGAGAGCATCCGGAGGCGTGCGAGTCGCTGGGGATCGATGTCTATAAAGTGCGCTACACCTGCGTGATCCTGTCGGGCTTTTTAGCGGGACTTGGAGGAGCGTTCGTGACGCTGGCGACGATCAACCAGTTCCGTCCCAGCGTGATCGTGGGACAGGGCTTCATCGCGATCGCGGCGGTGATCTTCGGGAAGTTTTCGCCGGAGGGAGCGACGAAGGCGTGCCTGCTGTTCGGGCTTTGCAGCGGGATCAAGACGCTGGCGAGCCAGAGCAACGCGGTGTCGCCGAACCTGATCTCGATGATCCCGTATGTGGTGACGATCCTGGCGCTGGTGCTGTTCGTGGGGAAGGCCCACACGCCGGCGGCCAACGGAAAGATCTTTGTGAGATCCAAGTAAAAAATGGAGAGAAGAAAACCCGGAGAGGAAGCGAGCGGGAAGCTTTCTCTCCGGGTTTTTCCCTGTTCCGGCGCGTCCTGCAGGACACTGCGCGCAGTCTGTGCATTTCGCAGGGAAATCCATGGCGTTTCCTATGTGATTTTTTTGAAAAAAGAGAATATAAAAGTGACAAATGTCCTTTTTAAATTGGGCGAAATATGGTATAAAAGAAATATCAAAACAAGGAAAATGGATAAAATAACGAAAATGAGCGAAGCAGCTTCCATGATAAGACGACTGGATACAGAACAGAGGGAATATCTGAACCGTTATTTTGCCCATGCGCCGGAGAGTCTGATGACAGGCTTTCAGGCAGTGCGCATACCGGAGGGGACGACCTTCATCAACGAGGGCGAGGCGGCGGACCGGGTATTCATCCTGCTGAAGGGGCGGGTGGCCGCTGTGGACTACCGGGTGAGGGAGACGGTCTACGGCTTCACCTACTTCCATCCGGTGGAGGTGTTTGGCGTCATGGAGATCCTCGGGCATATGGACCGGTACAAGACGACGCTGGCCGCCGCCGAGGACAGCGTTTTCCTGAGAACATCGAGGGAGCGCTTTGAAGGCTGGATCAAAAACGACGCGGAGGCGCTCCAGATGGAGACCAGAAAGATCATCGGCTACCTGCTGGAGCAGTCCCGAAAGGAACGGCTCTACGTGCTCCTTCCGGGGAACGAGAGAGTCTACATGATGCTGACCAATCTGTACAGGGCGTACGGAAAGGGCGGCACATACAGCGTCTACATGAGCCGCAAGGATTTCGCGGAGGTGACGGGGCTGTCGGAGCGGACGGTCACGAGAGCCTTAAAGGAGCTGGAGGACAGAGGATGCATCACGCGGGACGGCTGGAACATCGTCATGACGAAGGAGCAGCACGGCAGGATCGCGGAGATGATCAACGATCAGATCAATGAAATGGGGGAATAAGACATGCAGTATTCAGAAAATCCGGACAAGCAGTATCACATTCAGGTGGGAGAAGGAGACGTGGGGCGCTACGTGATCCTGCCCGGCGATCCCAAGCGCTGCGCGAAGATCGCCAAATATTTCGACGACGCCAGACTGGTGGCGGACAGCCGCGAGTATGTGACCTACACAGGTTACCTGGACGGAGTGAAGGTCAGCGTCACATCCACCGGCATCGGCGGGCCGTCGGCGTCCATCGCCATGGAGGAGCTGGTCAAATGCGGGGCGGACACCTTTATCCGGGTGGGGACCTGCGGAGGCATGCAGCTGGACGTGAAGAGCTCCGACGTGGTGGTGGCCAGCGGAGCTATCCGCATGGAGGGGACGAGCCGCGAGTACGCGCCCATCGAGTTTCCGGCCGTGGCGGATCCGGACATTGTAAACGCCCTGCGGGCTTCGGCCAGAGAGCTTGACCAGACCTGCCATGTGGGAGTGGTCCAGTGCAAGGACGCCTTCTACGGCCAGCATTCGCCGGAGACCATGCCGGTGAGCTACGAGCTTCTCAACAAATGGGAGGCGTGGAAGCGGCTTGGCTGCGTGGCGTCGGAGATGGAGTCCGCGGCGCTGTTCATCGTGGCCAGCGCTCTGCATGTGCGGTGCGGATCGGTATTCCTCGTGATGGCCAATCAGGAGAGGGAGAAGGAAGGGCTTTCCAATCCTGTGGCTCATGATACGGACATGGCGATCCGGGTGGCCGTGGAGGCGATCCGAAAGCTGATCCGGGAGGACTCCGGCAGATAGAGCCGGGGCGTCCCATGATTTCATATTTTTACATAAAATGAGGAGGAAATGAACCCATGCGAGATATTTCTATGGAGAGAGTCAATGAGACGAGAGAGAATATTTTAAATATCATCGAGAGTCCGACGCTGACTCACGAACAGAAGCTTACCAATCTGGCGGGGCAGGCCGACTCCCTGATGGAGGTCCTCGATCTTCCGGAGGGGCTTGACGAGCTGCTGAACGCGCCCATCGACCGGAAATGCATCTGCGACCTGTCCGAGGGACATGCGCCCATGAGACCCCGCTACATCATTCCGGACTACGCCAAATTCCTGAAGGAGGGCAGCAGCTTTCTGCAGCTTGAGCCGCCCACGGATCTCTATGAGGCGCTGAACAGCCTGCTGATCTTCTACAAGCATGTGCCGAGCGTGACCAACTATCCGGTCTATGTGGGCCAGCTGGACGAGCTTCTGGAGCCGTTTATCGACACGGTGGACGAGGCGCAGGCGAAGAAGCTTCTGAAGCTGTTCATGACCCATATCGACCGCACGGTGCTGGATTCCTTCTCCCACGCCAACATCGGCCCTGCGGCCACGAAGGCGGGACGCCTCCTTCTGGAGGTGGAGTCGGAGCTGGAGAACGCGGTTCCGAACATGAGCTTTAAGTACGACCCGGACGTCACGCCCGACGATTTTGCGCTGAAGGCCATCGACTGCGCGCTGCACAGCGCCAAGCCAAGCTTCGCGAACCATCGGATGTTCAGAAGCGAGCTGGGGGAGAACTACGTCATTGCCAGCTGCTACAACGGCCTTCTGCTGGGCGGCGGCGCTTATACTCTGTGCCGTCTGATCCTTGGAAATATCGCCAAACGCGCGAAGAACATCCAGGATTTCAAGGAAAGAGAGCTTCCGTACGTGCTGGACATCATGGCGCGCTACATGGATGAGAGGATCCGCTTCGAGGTGGAGGAGAGCGGCTTCTTCGAGCACAACTTCCTGGCGAAGGAGGGCTTCATCCACAGAGACCGCTTCTCCGGCATGTACGGACTGGTGGGCATGGCCGAGTGCGTCAACCTTCTTCTGGAGAAGGAGGGGATGACCGGACGCTACGGACACGACGAGAACGCCAACGATCTGGGCGTCGAGATCATGGAGATCATCAACGACTTCAACGCCCGCCACGAGAACAAATACTGCGAGGGCACGGGAGGACATTTCCTGCTCCACGCGCAGGTGGGACTGGCGGACGACGAGCATGTGACGCCGGGAACGAGGATCCCCATCGGAGAGGAGCCCGCGGAGCTGATCGACCAGCTCAACGTGCTGAGAAGATTCCACAAATATTTCGTCTCCGGCACGGGCGATCTCTTCCCCATCGACCTGACGGTCCACAGAAATCCGGAGTATGTGCTGGACATCATCAAGGGAGCGTTTCAGATGGATCTTCGCTACATGTCCTTCTATTCCAGCGACAGCGACGTGATCCGCGTCACCGGTTATCTGGTGAAGCGCTCCGAGATGGAGAAGCTGGACAGCGGCGTCGCCGTGCTTCAGAATACGACGGGTCTGGGTCTTGGAGCCTCCAAGAACGGCCATATTCTGGAGAGAAAGGTGCGCTAGATGAAGGCCGTTGTAAACCGGATCATCCCGTTTAGCAGCGTGGATGGTCCGGGCAACCGGACGGCGGTATTTCTGCAGGGCTGCAACATCGACTGCAAATACTGCCACAACCCGGAGACGCGGAATCTGTGCGTCCAGTGCGGCGTCTGCGTGGAGCGATGTCCGGAGGGCGCGCTCTCCTTCGGGGCGGACGGCAAAGTGGCGTACGCGCCGGAAAAATGCGCCCAGTGCGACACCTGCATCCATGTCTGTCCGGGCAGCAGTTCTCCGAGGACCCGGGAGATGACGCCGGAGGAAGTATATGAGCAGGTGAAAAAGCAGATCCCGTTTATCCGGGGGATCAGCGTCTCCGGAGGCGAATGCATGCTCCAGCCGGCGTTTCTGACGGAGCTGTTCCGGCTGGCGAAGAAGGACGGGCTGGGCACGCTCATCGACAGCAACGGGACGATCCCCTTCTGGAACTACCCGGAGCTGATGGAGGTGTCTGACGGCGTGATGCTGGACATCAAAGCCTTTGACAGCGGGGAGCACGAGAAGGTGACGGGGGCTCCGAACCGGACGGTGCTGGAAAACGCGGCCTATCTGGCGAAGACGTCGAAGCTGTACGAGGTGAGAGCCGTGATCGTGCCGGAGCTGTACGACACGGAGAGCAGCGTCCGCGGGATCGGGGACTTTCTGGCGCCCTATCTGTCCGTCCACGACATCCGGGTCAAGATCATCGCCTACCGGCCCATGGGCGTGCGGGAGATCTACTCTCACTACCGGGTTCCGGACCAGAGCCATCTGGAGGCGCTGGCGGGGATCCTGCGGGAAAAAGGGTTCCGGAATATTACGATCATTTAACAGAAAAACAAAAGAGGAGGGAAAGGGAAGTGGGAAGAACGAGCCATATGGACGAGAGCAAGGTCGTCATCTCCATGAAGGAC
>JAUNHB010000035.1 GCA_030524125.1 Eubacteriales bacterium
TGGATCGCCCGGACGCGTCCGTCCATCCCGGCATACCGGTCGCAGAGCGCCGGGCAGCCGTCCGGAGAGCCGTCGTCCACCAGAAGGATCTCCAGATTTTGATAGGTCTGCCCGAGAAGGCTTTCCACACAGCGGGGGAGATATTCCTCCACCCGGTAGACCGGTACGATCACGCTGATCAATGGTTCCGTCATTTCCTTTTCCTCCGCATCCGGTGAAGCGCCTCCACCATGATCCTCCGAACCGCGCACAGCGCATATACAGTCCGGGGCATATCCTTTCTCAGAAAATATCCGATGATCCGGTAATCGGGCTGGGTCAGGACCGCCTCCCCTCCCCGCTCCCGGATCCTCGGATCCCGGGCGTAGGACCGGATCGCCGCCAGCTTTTCCGAAAGAGACAGCTCCCGGTCCGCCGGAAGCTTTTCGCATTCGTCCAGAGCCTCGTTCATATAGCGGGTAAAGATCTCGCCACCCGTGCAGGGAGTCCCCCACGTCCGCTCGAAAAACGCCTCCGTCTCCCCGCAGACGCGGGCGGCCAGCTCCATCCGGTCCCGGCGCTTTTCAGACGACAGCGTCCTTCTGCTCTCCTCCTGGAGATAAAAGCACAGAGGCTCCGCCAGCACCGCCACCCGGCGGCATCTCCCCAGATAGTCGAGATTGAACAAAAGATCCTCCCCCAGACTCAAGGACGTGTCGAACAGCCCCGCCTTCTCCCGGAGGTACAGCTTGTTCCACGGCATGTTCAGGTAGCTCCTCTGATAGAGCGCCAGAAAGACGTCCCGGAACGCTCCCAGCTCCCACGCGCCGCCCGGCTCCGGGATCTTCAGGATGTCCGCCCCTTCGTACAGGTGGTGGAACCCGCAGAGCACCAGATCGCTGTCCGTCTCCTTCTGAAAGCGGGCCATCCTCTCCAGATAGTCCTCCGCCACATAGTCGTCGCTGTCCGTGAACAGAATCCACTCCCCGCGCGCCCGGCGGATCCCGGCGTTCCTCGCCGCCGACACGCCTGCGTTTGCCTGATGGATCGCCTGCACGCGCGGATCCCCGGCGGCGATGGCGTCGCACAGCGCCCCGCTTCCGTCCGTGGAGCCGTCGTCCACGAGGATCAGTTCCAGATCTTTCTCCGTCTGAGCCAGCCACGAGTCCGCGCACCGCTTCAGCGTCCCCTTTGCCTCATAGACCGGCACGATCACACTGTACATGCTACGCCTCCCGCTTCAGCCTGGAGCGCACCATGTCCGTCACCATGGCCCGCTCCTGCTTTCTCAAGATGATAAAGAAGTTGAGTACCAACGCCAGCGGCCCGCACACCGCGCCTGTGACGATCAGCGCAGGCCACGAATCCACCGGATAAACCGCGCGGGACAAAAGCCCCAGCGCCGTGATCGTGCCGATGGACAGAAGCCCCAGCGCAATATCCCCGTAAAACCGGCTCCAGCGCACCTCGAGGCACCGGGCCGCATAGACCGGCGTGAAAACCAGATTGCGGACAAGCCCGACGATCATGCTGGACAGCGGGAAGCTGGCCACCCCCAGCTCCGTGTGGGTCAAAAGCACCAGCGACATGACGGAGGAGCACACGCCCGACGCCAGGATCACGATGGAATTCCACTTCACCTTCTTCGTGATGATAAACACATGATAGAGCACCTGAATGCTCATGCTCACATAGAGCACGCCCACCGCCAGCAGGGACAGCCGCTGCAGCGCCGCCGGGTCCTTGGTCGGCTGCCACAGCGCGTAAAAATCTTCCCCGTAGGCCGTCAGGAACGCGATGGGGATGCTCATGATAAAGATCAGGATCCGGTTGCAGCTCTTGATGATCTTCACCAGATTTTCCCTGTTTCCCTCCGCGTAAGCGATCGTGATCTGCGGATTGAACACGCCGACCACCGTCCCCATCAGGCTGGAGATGGCGCTTGGAACCATTTTCGCGAGGGACAGAAGCGTCATGGACGCGCTGCCGTCGAGAATGAGCGCTCCCGACAGAAGCAGATCCACGCCGTCCAAAAGCTGCTGCCCCAGTCTGGTCAGCGAGTTCCACGCCCCCAGCGAGATCAGCTCCCGCACCTTTTTCCACTGGAAGTCGGATCTTCTCACCCGGACGCCCGGCAGGAGCTGATGGGTAAACCTGCGGTTCCAGAAGGCCGTGTAGGCGGTGGCCAGAAGGGAGGCCGCCCCCACCAGCCAGATGGCCGGCCGCCAGAAGGCGAACGTGACGAACAGGAACGCGATACGCAGGATATCCCCGTACATGGTCCGGATCGAGGTCAGATCCAGCCGGTTCGTGGCGTAGGTGGACACGCCGTACACGGACGTGATGATGCTCAGGAAGAAGTTCGCGAACACAAAGGCCCACAGTAGCTGCACGTCCCGGAGCACGTCCGCCGGCACGTTCAGAAACGGCATCTGCCCCATGAAGAGAACGATGATCAGCGCCGGGATCAGAAAGATCCCCGCCATCATCACATTTCCGAAGAACACGGACGAGAAATATTCTCCCGCCTTCTTCTCCTCTCCCTGGTGGATGTGAATGGTCACAAAGCGGCTGGCCATGGTGTTGAGGGCCGACACGACGATCTGCGCATAGAGCACGAACTGATTTGCCAGCGCCACAAAGCCGTATGTGTTTTCCACCTGGCTCTCGATGATCGGCGCCAGACAAAAGCTGATGCCCATATTAACCGCAAACGCCAGTATCTGGGCGGCCATATTGACCGCCAGTCGTTTTTTATCCATAACGCTTGTCCTTTCCAGACCGTTTACACGGTCGTCACCTGCCGGATCACATACATGACCGTCAGAAGCTGCCCCGACACGGCCGCCGCCGCGATCCCGCGGTCGATCCTGCGGGCCAGCAGGATGCCTTTCGGCCTCGCGGCCGCCAGAAGCACCGGCATCAGCGGCAGGAAATACCGCCCCTGCACGCCCTCCACCGACACATGTCCCATGGGCGTCCACTGGAACAGCATCCCAAGAAGGATCATCCCGATGGAGCCAAGGCAGAGAAACGCCATCCAGAACCGGTTGGCTCCTCCTATGATCACCCGCCTCTCCTGCGTGTCCAGCGCGGTCAGAAACAGCAGGAACCAGAAAAGCATCACCACCAGCATGGACGTCTCGATCTCCACCCAGCCCAGCTGGTACCCCACCAGAGATTCCAGATAGAAACCGATCTTGTCAAAAAAGGTATTCGCCATCATATAGACGAACTCCAGCGGATCGTTCAGGAAATATCCGACGGTATATCCGGTCAGGTAGGCCGAGCCGTCCCCTGTGCTGACCACGCTGGTAGCCGCCGTCGTGCTCACGATGCCCGCCACCGTGGACGCCTGCTTTCCCAGAAACGCCAGAAGCGGGATCCCCGTCAGCACGCCCGCCGCCGCCCATTTCCGTCTCCTGCTCCCGGAGCTCTCCGCCGGGATCAGAAGCGGCAGCAGACACAGAGGCGCATAGCTTCCGCTCTTGCAGTACAGAAGAAACAGCGCCGAGAGCTCCAGAAGCGCCATCCTCTGCCCGGTCATGCGCTCTTTTCCGTAAATGGCCTCCAGACAGAGGCACGCATAGAAAAACAGGATGCCGTGCGTCAGCGCGTCGTGGGAGAAGGACGTGCACTGCTGCATATTGACAGGCAGGACCGCCAGCACGAACAGCGTCATCTGTCCGAACGGAAGCCGCCGCATCCCCGCCCAGGCAAGGAGCGCGAACACCGTGAGATTCAGGTATCTGGCCAGCAGCAGCATCGGGACGGTCCCCAGCCCCAGAAGCCGCGCAAGGCTCATGCCCAGAGCCGCCGGCGCATAGAAGAGGAAGCTCCCCTCGATGTTGCTGTTGACCTCCGCTTCCACCATCCGGTCATCCTGCACCATCGAGAACAGGCCGTAGTAGATATTCCGGTAATTCCGGATGGACGGCGACGATGTAAACTCCATGGCCGCGTCGTCCGCACGCATCAGGCACGCCGTGTCGCCCAGCGACTCATATCCCAGCAGCTCGTTGCTGTACCGGTAAGCCATGTCGATGTGCTTGGCCTCGTCGGGCGCCATCTGCGGCGTGAGCAGCACGTTGTAGAAGAGCCCCAGCGACAGCACTGTGACGAGAAACACCGTCGTAAGCTTCGCTCTCCTGACGAAGGTCAGATACCAGAACAGGCAGGCAAAGGCCTCCGCCCCCAAAAACAGGAAGAAGAAAAATTTTTTGAGAAAAATGTTGAAGTACAGGTAGGCTGTGACGCAGACGCCCTCCTCGCTGGTCATCAGCGCAAGCCCGCTGTCCCAAAGCTCCGGCGAAAAGGTCAGGTCGATCCGATAGACATGCTCCGCCGCGCCCTGCTGGGACTCGTGGAACAAAAGCCCGACGTACTCTCCGGAGAGAAAGCTTTCGGCTCCCACCTCCGTCTCACACACGGTCTCTCCCAGCGTCAGATCCGTCACCGCCGCATGCATGGAGCCCTCCGTCAGCTCCGCCCCGCCCTCCACATAGAACCGGACGCCGAGCCCGGTCAGGCTGTCCTGCCCGGGGCGCACGATCTGACTGATCGAGGCCGTCTCCTCCGTCACCGGCATCGTGCCGCCGTCCGAGGCCAGCACGGTCTCGCGCTCCGTCGTGTTCTGCGCGATCCGGATCTTTGTGTCGTACAGATAGAAAAAGATCAGCGCCACGGCCAGCACCGCGCATCCAAGCCCCGCCAGAAGCCGAAGCCTGTTCCCCTTCCTCCGGGGCAGGGCCGCCTCCCTCAGACGGGAGCGGCGCGAAAAGCCCCCGACGCTAAAGACGCCGACGCCGCCCAGCATAAAGATCGCGCTCCACAAAAGCGGCATGGCGTACGGATGCGCCTGCACCGTGTAGGTCAGATTATAGACAAGGCTTTTGTCCAGCGCCTCCCCGTCGAGGTACGCCTGTCCGGCCGTGACGGTCGTCTCATTGAGCCAGACGGACGGCCCCTGCCCGACGGCGTCGCAGCGGATCCGCACGGTCAGCGTCCCGGGGCAGGGCGAAAAGTCCACAAATACAAACTGATCCTCCGTAAGTCCGGCAAGCTCCATATCGGTCCTCCCGATCTGCGTCTCCCCGTCAAAGGCCAGAAGCGTCAGCGTTCCCTCTTTATACTCATGGTCGTTGGCACGGAAAAAAAAGCCGATCCGCTCCGCCGTATCGGACGGCAGCTCCAGCTCAAACTCCAGCTCCCGGCCTTCGGTCAGCTCCCCGGATGCGGACTTTAGGTTCGCCTGATTGGCTCCCTCCAGTCCCAGGGACCGCTGCTGCTCCACCGGCACGGCGATCCTGAGGAGCGCCGCCAGCAGGCAGAGGACGATCCACCCGGCCAGATAGGTTGTCTTTTTGTCCAGCTTTTTCATGTTTCTTTCCCCGCATAAGGCAAAAGGCAGGGGCGCCGCGCATGACCGCGGTTCCCCTGTCCCCTCGCCTGTATTTCTCTTTCTACTGCGCTCTCGTAAGCCGCACGCTTACCGTCAGATCCGACGGACAGCTCAGTCCGTCCGGCAGCGTCGCCGTCACCGGGACCGTGTAGGTCCCCGCCCGGCTGCATTGCGACAGATCCGCGTGGACCGAGACTGCCTCCATGGAAAGTCCCGCCAGCGCCTCCGGAAGTCCGCTGACCGCAAGCTCCAGCGAACCGCTGTCGGAGACATCCACCTCCAGTCCGTCCGGCGTGTTGTCATAGACGATCTGCGACGGCGTAAACACATACGTCGCCGTGCTCAGCGCCTGAAATTCCATCGTGACGACGATATCCTTATCCTCTTCCTCCGGGATGATCACCCCTTCCGGCAGATACTGGCTGATGTCCACCGTCTGCTGCACGCTTCCGGTCTCTCCGTCCGGATTGAGCGCCTCCGCCGGGATCTCCAGATTGGAGATGCCGGAGATCCTCGCTCTCTCTCCCGCGATCGTCACCGTCTCCGGCTTGTAAGTGATAGCCGTCAGACCGTACCCCTCCGGAGCCGCCGTGCTCACGTCGAAGCTGATGCCCACCAGCTTTGTGTTCAGCGTGGTGGCCGTCACCTCAAAGTCGTCGTTCTTTCCCACATATTCCAGATAGGTCCCGTCGATGGGATCCCCGTCGCTGTTCTGAAGCTCCAGACTGCAGGTGCGCACGGCCGTTCCCGTGATCCCTGTGATATCCACCGTGGCCACTACCTTTTTGATACGCTCCACCACCGACTCCGGCCCGGTGATCTCCACCAGGGACTGCTCCGGCACAAGCGAGCCGAGCACCAGCCCGTCGCTGGGCGATCCGGTGTGATCCACCGTCACCTTGAACTGCTCCGTCACCTGATTCTCGATGCTGACCAGCACGTTGGTGCGGCTCTGCTCGATCTTCTCGATGCTTCCGGACGACAAATTTCCCACATAGGACACGTCGATCTTGACCATGTTGTCGTACAGAAGATCCTTCTGCACGTCGGCCGTGGCGGAGAAATCCGACGCCCTCAGCGACTGGAGCACCGACTGTCTGGCATACACCACCAGATCCACCGTGTCGGTCCCTTCCTCCACCCGGATCGTCTGATCCTGGGAGGTCAGCACGTCCGTGTTGATCAGATTGACCTTCACGCCCTTGATGCTCTTGGAGGACACCGCGTCGTCGATGTTGACCACGATCACCCACAGGAGGATCGCCAGCAGGACGGACAGGATTTTGAACAGCAGATTATGAAAGATCTTTGTTTTCATTCTTGCCCCGTCCTTTCCATAGCTTGATCTTGCGCCCTTCCTCCGCCTTAGGCTGCAGCGCCTGAAGCTGCGTCTTCAGCTGCTCCTGATTGAGATTTCTGAGGAGCCTGCCTCCCTTCGCCACGGAGACGGAGCCCGTCTCCTCGGACACCACGATCGTCAGGGAGTCGCTGACCTCGCTGACGCCCACGGCCGCCCGGTGCCGCGTGCCCAGCGCCTTGCTCAGCGTCATGTTGTCGGACAGCGGCAAATAGCAGGTGGCCGACCTGAGACGGTTGCCCGCCATGATCACCGCCCCGTCGTGAAGCGGCGTATTCTTCTCAAAAATGTTCAGGATCAGCTGGCTGGACACCACGGAGTCGATCGCGATGCCGGTCCGCTCATATTCCTGCAGGCTGACCGCCTGCTCGATGACGATCAGCGCCCCGGTCCTCGCCTTTCCCATCTCGAAGCACGCCTTCACAAGCTCCGTCACCGTCCGGTCCGAGATCGTCTCGCCCTGCTTCTTGCTGCTGTCGAACGGCACGATGGACGTGAGGATATTGTTTTCTCCCAGCTGCTCCAGCGCCCGGCGCATCTCCGGCTGGAACACCACGATGATCGCCATGACTCCGAGACTGAAGAAGTTTTTGGCGATCCACAGGATCGTATTCATGTGGAAAAAGTAGGCCACCACAAGAAGGGCCAGCACCGTGGCGAAGCCTTTCAGCAGACTCCACGCCCTGGTGGACTTGACCCACATCATGATCTGATAGATGATAAACGACAGTATGATGACCTCCGCCGCGTCAGACCATGTCACGTTCAGCGCATCCATCGATATATACCGGTCAATCCAGTCGGAAAGCATAGTTTCACACCTTTCTCAAAGCCTAATGTCTCCTGCGACCGCCGCTCTTCCTGCGGGAATTGATCTTCTGCACCCGCTTCTGGGACACTGCGACGGACATCTTCGGCACCGCCTTCACATAGTAGTAATATTCATCGTCCTCGAACTGCACGTACTCCGTCCGGGAATAATCCACGCTGAACACAAAGAAATCCGCCACCAGCGCGATCAGGATCGAAACCAGCGTCCCCAGCACCAGCTGGATCACCGGCACCCTCACCTGCATGGCCAGCGCCCCCACGAGGAAGAGCACCACGTTGGCCACGGCTCCCGCTCCGATCGCCAGATACCACGCGTAATCCACGCTCATCCGGTGGATCGCGTAGACGATCATCAGCGTCACCGCAAAGACGAGGATCGTCAGGATCACGCTCTTGTTGTTCAGCACGTTTTCCACCAGATACGTCAGCCTGGACGTCACCTGCTCCGTCTCGGAGTTGGCCAGCATGATCTCGTTGTTCTTCATATAGTACATGAGGTAGTAGAACACCGTGCCGAAGGCCAGCGGCGCCACGCAGACCGGGCCGCCCAAAAGCCCCAGCGTCAGCGGCATCACATACGGGATCTTCAGCAGAAACGCGATCGGCGTCAGCACCAGCACGAAGCCGTAGCCCGGCGACACCCGGAAATACACCATGTACATCACCAGCAAAAGCCCGGCCGTCATGCCGAACACCTCCAGCGACAGCGCAAAGGAATGCGCGCACACCAGAAGCGCCGCAAACACCGCGATCATGTTGACCGGCAGGAACGAGCACAAAAGCGCCAGCAGAAGCGAGACCGCCGGACTGGCCAGCCGCTCCATAAATCCCACCTGACTGTTGATCATCAGAAACGCAAACAGCGCCAGCAGAAATTTCACGGCAGGCTTCAGATAAATATCATATCTGGAATAAAAGATCTTCAGGCGCTGCTTCATCTCAAGTAATTCTGTCATGATTCATATCCTCCGTCAGAGTATCCGCGCCTTTTCTCCGAAGCTTCTCCTCCTGCGCGTAAATATCCGAGATTTTTTTCAGCGTGTGGGCGTAGGTACCCACGCTCCGCTTGGCCGCGTGATAGCGGAAGGAATATACTCCGTACAGCAGACACAGATAGACCAAAACGAACAGAAGATAGAGAAGTCCTATCGTCAGTCCAAATTCTTTCAGGTCCATCTTATGAAGGTTGTTCATCAGATATTCCATATTGCAGACGCCCCAGAGCGTCAGCCCCGCGGCAAAGCTCACCGTCCCCCAGAACCATCCGGCCAGCAGATTGACGCTGAGATAGTCGTGCCGGAAATACCCGGCGATCTTCAGCTGCCGCTTCCCCTTTCGGTCCTCGTAGAGGGCGGCGTGCGTCATCAAAATCACTTTTTCTTCGTTGATCATAAAGGTTTCACCATCCCATACAAAATATAGTATAACACAATTACTGGTCTCTTCCAACACAAATACACAAAAAATATACGGACCGGGCCCCGTTCGCCGCCAGCGTTCCCGCCGCCTCGTCGATGGTGCTGCCCGTCGTGTAGATGTCGTCCACGATGATGATCCTTTCGGGGGATGTCCTGCCTTTTCTGACGGAAAAGGCATGCTTCAGATTTTCCAGTCGTTCCTGATCGTTCAGTTCCTTTTGCGCCTTCGTCTTTTTGGTGCGCAGAAGAAGGCGTTCGTCCACGGGGATCCCTGTCCGCCGGGACAGCTCCCGCGCCAGAAGCTCCGCCTGATTGTAGCCTCTTTTCCGTCTTCTGGACGGGTGGAGTGGGATCGGCACCAGCGCCTGCGCGTTCCAGAGCCTTATCTCCCTGCCGCAGCTTCTGAGAATTTCTTCCGCGTAAAAGGCCGCGTACTCTCTCCTGCCGCCGTACTTGAAACGGGCGATGGAGCTTCGCATGACCGGGTCGTAGAGAAACGGGGCTCTTCCCCGCCGGTAGCGATGCGGCTTTTTCGCGCAGTCCCGGCAGTATTCCTCCGCCCCGGACAGCAGAGGCTTTCCGCACTTCTGGCAGAAAACGCCCCGCACATAGGGGAGCTTAAGCCTGCACACCTGACAGCAGAGCTGCCCTCTCTCCTCCACCGCCTCGTGGCAGACCGGGCATCTCCTCGGAAAGAGAAGTCCGATCCAGTCTCGTTTTTTCATGCTTCCACCTCCCTGATGCGGTCCAGAAGACCGCTGTAACGCGTCTGTTCGCTGGCGTTTTCGATCATGGCCTCAAAGGTCTCGTCACTTCCCACCAGCGTCACGCAGGCTCTGGCTCTTGTGACCGCCGTGTAGAGCAGGTTCCGGTTCATCAGCATCCGCGGCCCGGTCAGAAGCGGGATCACCACGGCCGGATATTCGCTTCCCTGCGACTTGTGGATCGTCACCGCATAGGAAAGCTCCAGCTCCTCCAGCTGCTGGAAACTGTAAGCGACGGTGCGGTAATCGTCGAACAGCACCTCCATCGTCTCGGCCGTCTGGTCGATGCGGCGGATCACTCCCATGTCCCCGTTGAAGATCCCCATCCCCTTGTCCACGGCGATGCCGTAGCGGTTCTTCGCCTCCCACTCGATCTGGTAATTGTTTTTAATCTGCATGACCTTGTCGCCCTCGCGGAAGAGGCCCTTCCCGGTCTCCTTCTCCGCCTTGTCCGGCGCGGGCGGGTTCAGGTACTGCTGCAGCACCTCGTTGAGCCGCTCCACGCCCAGCGCCCCCTTGCGCATGGGCGTCAGCACCTGGATGTCGTAGGGGCGCGCGTTCACGTACGGGGGAAGCTTGTCCTGCACGAGCGCCAGCACCACCCGCAGGATCACGTTGGGGTCCTGCCTCTTCAGAAAAAAGAAGTCCCGGCTCTTGTTGTCCAGCGTCACCCGCTCTCCGCGGTTGATCCGGTGCGCGTTGACGATGATGTCGCTCTGGCTGGCCTGCCGGAAGATCTTCGTAAGCTGCACCACCGGAAAGCTCTCCGACCGGATCAGATCCTTCAGCACGCAGCCCGGCCCGACGCTGGGAAGCTGGTTAATGTCGCCCACGAGGATCAGGCGCGTCCCGACGCTGACCGCCCGCAGGAGCGCGTGCATCAGAAACATGTCCACCATGGACATTTCGTCGATGATGATCACATCCGCCTCCAGCGGGTTTTCCTCGTTCCTCTCAAAGGTGGCGGCCGACCGCTCCTCTGACGGGACGCCGGACAGCTCCAGCAGACGGTGGATCGTCACGGCCTCGCAGCCCGTGGCCTCCGTCATTCGCTTGGCCGCCCGGCCCGTGGGGGCCGCCAGCAAAAGCTCCATGTCCTCCGTCTCGAAATACCGGATGATGGCGTTGATCGTCGTGGTCTTCCCCGTTCCCGGTCCTCCGGTGAGGATCAGCACGCCGTTTTTCACGGCCTCCACCACCGCGCGCCTCTGAAGGCCGTCCAGCGTGATCTTCGCATGCTCCTCCACCGCCGTGAGCTTCGCCTCGATGAGCTCCTCCTCCATCTGGCACTCCAGATTCAGGTCGTGGAGCATTTTCGCCGTGTTCAGCTCCATATAGTAATACTGTCCGTACCAGACGAAGATCTGCTCCCCGCGGTTCTTCATGACCAGCTTCCGGTCCATGCAGAGGTTCATCAGCTGCGTCTCCATCAGCTCCGGCTCCACCCCCAGCAGCGCGGACGCGCGGCCGAGAAGCTCCTCCTTCGGCAGGCACGTATGTCCCTCTCCGGACGCCTGTAAAAGCGCGTAGAGAAGGCCGCTTCGGATCCGGTAGTCGGAGTCCGTGTGGATCCCGATCTTTCCCGCGATCTCATCGGCGATCTTAAATCCCACTCCCGTGATGTCATCCGCCAGCCGGTACGGATTTTCCTGCAGGATCTGGTAGGTGGACGCCCCGTACTGCTGGTAGATCTTCACAGCCAGCGACATGGAGATGCCGTACTGCGTCAGGAACATCATGACCTGTCGCAGCTCCTTTTTCTCCTCCATCTGCGCGGAGATCTCCATGGCCTTTTTCTCGCTGATCCCCTTGATCTCCGCCAGCCGCTCCGGCTCCTCCTCGATGATCCGGAAGGTATCCCCCCGGAACCTCCGGACGATCCGGGCCGCCAGCGCCGCGCCGACGCCTTTGACCGCCCCGCTTCCCAGATACCGCTCCATGGCCGTCTCGTCCTCAGGCGAGAGCGTCTCGTACTGCTCCACCGCCAGCTGGTCGCCGTACAGCGGATGGGAGCGGAGCTTTCCGCTCACCTGGATCAGCTCTCCCTCGGACAGCACCGGAAAGACGCCCACGCAGGTCAGCTCCTCCTCCTCGGAGACGAGCTGAAGCACCGTATATCCGTTTTCTTCGTTCCGGAACACAATGTGCTCCACATAGCCCTTTCGTATTTCCATCTCTTACCTCTGTCTCCCGTGCCCCCGCGCCGCGCGGGGCCGCCCGGTTTTACAAAAGGGACATGGCGGATCCGCCATGTCCCTGCAAAGGCCGCGGCCTCCCGCCGCCTAAAAGCCTTTCTTTTCCTCCTCCCGGTGTCCCGACAGAAACTCCACGAATTTTCCGGTTCCCACGGCCACGCACTGCATGGGATCCTCCGCCGTCATGGTGTTGATCCCCGTCTTGGACTCCAGAAGCTCCTCCAGACCTCGCAGCAGAGCGCCGCCTCCGGTGAGCACGATGCCGCGCTCCGCGATATCCGCGGTCAGCTCGGGGGGCGTGCGCTCCAGCACGCTGTGCACCGCTTCCACGATCTGCGCGGTGGCCTCCTTGAGCGCCTCCTCCGTCTCCTCGGACGTCACGGTCACCGTCTTTGGCAGTCCGGTCACCAGATTCCGTCCGCGGACGTCGATGCTCGTCTGCTCCGTACCCGGATAGCAGCTTCCCACCTTGATCTTGATGTCCTCGGCGGTCCGTTCGCCGATCAGAAGATTGTGCTTTTTGCGCATGAAGCGGACGATAGCCTCGTCGAAATCGTCTCCCGCGATCTTGATGGACGTGCTGACGACCGTTCCTCCGAGGGAGATCACCGCGATGTCCGTCGTACCGCCGCCGATGTCCACGATCATGTTGCCGCACGGTCTGGAGATGTCGATGCCCGCTCCGATGGCCGCCGCGATGGGCTCCTCAATGATGAAGACCTCTCTGGCCCCCGCCTGATAGGTGGCGTCCTCCACCGCTTTTTTCTCCACCTCGGTCACGCCGCTGGGGACGCAGACCGCGATCTTCGGCTTGCGGAACGTCTTCTTTCCCACCGCCTTCTTGATGAAATGGTCCATCATCTTCTCCGTCACCGTAAAGTCCGAGATGACGCCCTGCCTGAGCGGGCGCACCGCCACGATGTTGCCGGGCGTACGTCCCAGCATCAGCCGCGCCTCCTCTCCGATGGCTTTTATTTTATTTGTATCCCTGTCGAACGCGACGACAGACGGCTCTTTCAACACAACGCCCTTTCCCTTGATATATACAAGGATGCTGGCCGTACCCAAATCAATTCCGATATCTGTTCCTGCCATATACTGTTCTCCTTTCGTTCTTCCCTAAGTCTATCTGAAATCATGCATCTTATTTTGTCCTGTGTCAAGGCCCATGTTACAATTATATCCAATTTTATTGAAAATGCAAAGACTTTATTCTCGAAGCCGCGTCAGTTTATAACGGTTCCGCCCGCGCCGTTCGCGCAGGCACGATTCTGGCCGGTCGCTCCCGGCGGGCTGGATTGTCACATCAATTCCGCGATCCGGGATACGCCCACGTAGATCTCCGAGATCCTGTACCATGTGGGATAATTGACGGTCCCCGTGGCCGGCAGTCCGAACACCGACTGGAATTTCTCCACGGCCGCCTTCGTGGCCGGGCCGTAGATCCCGTCCGCCGCGATCCGCGGAAGCGCCGGGTAGGAGCCCGCGATCACGTTCAGCTGCTCCTGCATCTGCTGCACCTTCGCGCCCCGGGAGCCCACGGTCAGGTCGTAGCCGGGCCACGAGGAAGGCACGCCGGAGATCTCCACCGCCGTGTTGATGTAGATGCTCTCCCCGTAATAATACCGGAGGATCTCGATGGCCGAGTATCCCTGCTGCCCCAGACTCTGGGAACCCCACTGGGTCATCCAGTTCGGGCAGGACACCTGCCGGCCGTCGCAGTACTGGGTCAGGATCGGCTGCTTGACGTTGGGCCGCGACAGATAATTTCCGAACATTTCGTCCACGATGTTGGAAATGTTCTGGTAGATGTTCCTGCCGCGGATCCACTTCTGATCGAAGGCGGTGGACGAGGTGATCGTGAAGTCATACCCCTTGTTCCGGTACCACTCCGTGTACACCCGGTTCAGCACGAACGACATGATGGCCAGCACGTTGGCCCGGATGGCCGCGTCGGTCCATGTGGCGTAGATCTCGCTGGACGCCACATTTTTGATGTAGTCCCGGTAGCGGACCCAGTAGTTGGACGCGCTGGAGTCCGTGGGCGCGCCGTCGTGGACGATGATGTACTCCGGGATCACCACCCGGCTCAGCACGATCTCCCCGGTCTCTGTCACCGGCTTGATCTCCGCCTCGGCGATCTTGGGCGGATAGCTGCCAAACAGCGTGTGCGGGCCGATGACGATCCGCTCGAACTGCCCCGGCGCGGCCGCCGCCCTGAGGGAGATCTCCTGGACAGCCGTGACCTCCGGCAGGATCTGCGTCCCCGCCACCTCCGCGTCCTCGTAGCCCTCCGCGCGCACGAGCACCGTGTACTCCGCATAGGGCTGCTCCTCGGAGATGGACGTGCTGTACGCCCCGTCAGGAGCCGGAAGCCGGACAGGCTCCGTCATCCCCGATCCGTCCGTCGTATACTCCCGGAGCTGTCCGTCCGGATCTGCGCCGTAGGTGATCCGCACCGACGCGCCGGCCACAGGACGGCGTGTCCGCTCCTCGACCAGCCGGACCTGGAGCCTCCCGGTCTGCGCGGGAAGGCGCGGAGTGTTCTCAAATTCATTTTCTGGCATAGCGTAACCTCATTTTTACCGCTTTCTACCAGTATATGAACCGCTCCTGCGTTCATTCCCCTTTTTCTTCGTTCTCCCCGGACCGCCCCTCCGGCGCGTCCTCTTCCTGTTCGCTTTTTTCCGCGAGGCCATCCGCCGGGCCCGCCTTGCGAAGCCGGTTCAGCGAATAGATTCCGAAGATCACCAGCCCCGCGCCGCTGATCCCGAAGACGACCAGAGCGATCACGCTCACGACATACGAGGTCCCCGCGTTGGCGGAGATCCCCTCCAGCATCTTCCAGGCCAGATACAGCAGATACGCTCCCGCCGCCGTGTATATGGCCATCCTTCCCATCTCTCTTGTATGATCTTCCATCGTTCTTACTGCCTCCTGTCAATCTTCTGCGCGCTGCTCCAGTTTCGTGTACGGAAGCCGCACGTATTTTCCATCCTCCAGCTCCAGCTCTGCGTCCTCCCGGACGATGCCGAGCGTCAGCTGGCAGGCCAGATCCAGCATGGCCTCCGCCTGCCCTTCCTTGTCATTGTAGACCGTCCCCTGGATCTCTCCGGCCTCCAGCGCCTCCAGTCCCTCGTCCGTCCCGTCGATGCCGAGGATCACCGGCCACTGCTCCCGGTCGATCCCGGCCGCCTTCAGGGCGTCCACCGCGCCCAGCGCCATGGCGTCGTTGTTGGAGAGGACCAGTTCGATCCCGTCTCCGTACCGGCTCAGAAGCTGATCCATCTTCGTCTGCGCCTGCGCCCGGCTCCAGTTGGCGATGGCGTAGCCGAGCTTTTCCACCGGCACCCCGTTGTCGGCGATGGTGCTGACCGAGTACTCCGTGCGGACGATGGCGTCCTGATGGTCCGCCTCCCCCTCCAGCACCACATACTGGAAGACGCCGTCCTCGTTCCTGTCCGCGGACGGGTCCTCCTCAAAGATCCGGACCGCCGTCTCTCCCTGCATGATGCCCGACTCAAACGCCTTGGCGCCCACGTAGTAGAGCCTGTCCCACCGCTCCAGATCCTCCGGGACCAGCTCCCGGTTGAAGAAGATCACCGGGACGTCCTGCTTCTCCGCCATGTCGATGATCGTCACCGGCTCCGTCCGATCCACCAGATTGACGCAGATCACGTCAAAGTCCTGCTCCAGCATCGTCTCCACCTGACTGTTCTGGGTCGTCTGGCTCCCCGCCGCATTGTAGGTCTCGATGGTGATGGAGATCCCTTCCCGGTCGGACACCTCCCCGGCGTACTCGTTGAAATGCTCCATCATCTGGGAGAGGAACATGTCGTACTGGTCGTAGACCGTCACGCCGACCTTCAGGCTCATGACCTCCGTCTGCTTCGTCTGCGCGCAGCCAGCGGACGAAGCCGCCAGAAGGAGAAGCCCCGCTCCGAGCCCATATGCTTTTCCTGTCTTCATTCTCGTTTCCTCCCTACTGGACGATCGGGAAGAGGATCTTCTGATTCTCCTCGTCGTATAAGTGCTCCCGGTCCACGACCACATATCCGGTCCGGACGCTGCTCCTCTCCTGCACATGGTATTCCAGCTTCCACGCCAGCTCCTCCATGCTCTTATAGCCCATGCTGAACTCGTCCGGAGCGGCCAGCGCGCGGATCACTCCCTTGTCCAGATAGTAGACCACCTTCTCGGAGCTTCCCACGCCGTACAGGGAGCAGTCCGCCCCTCCGCCCGCCGTCTCCAGATAATCCACCGCCCGCTCGGTCTCCCGGTTTTCCAGCGCCGCCACGATGTCGGCCCCCTGCTCCCAGCAGGCCGCGAACGCTTCGTCGTCCGGCGAGGTCCCCATCTCGGCCAGCCGCCAGAGCACGGAGGCTCCGCTGCCCTCCAGCTCCTCCTCGAAGCCCTCCAGCCGCTGCCGGACGGCCAGCTGCCCGGTGTTGCCGCACAGGATCCCGACGGTCCTTCCTTCCAGATTCCCGCCGAAGTCCTCCCGGATCCGGGCGGCCAGCGCGCGCCCCAGCTCCCGGTTGTCGGGCCCCACCGTCTGATAATATTCCTCCGGAGAAATGTCCGTCTCGAGCAGCACGCAGTTTTCCCGCCCAAGCAGGCTCTCCAGCTCCTCATAGACCCCTTCGCTGGCGTACATCTGCACGACGACGCCGTCGGCTCCGGCCTCCAGCGCCTTTTCCACCGCGGACAACTCCTGCCGGATCCCGCCGAACTGCCCGGTGGCCACATAGCTCAGCCGGATGCCGTAGTCCCCCGCCGCCTCCTCGACGCCCTCCCGGAAGGCCGTCCAGCGGTTCCCGCTGCTGTCGTCCACGATGACCGAGATGCGCAGCGCCTCCTGCTGCTGTCCCTGGTTCAGGATGGAGAACACCATGGACGCCACGACCACGAAGAGCAGCACGACGACCGGCATCAGCGTCCGATTATTTCGTTTCATCCGCGCTTCCTCCCTCCATCTGTCCCGTCCTGCGGCCGTCCAGATATTCCCGGATCTCCGGAGAGTATTCCAGATAAGGCAGCCGGATGCGCACGACGGTGCCCTCGTCCGGCTCGCTCTCCACCTCCAGCCCGTACCGCGCTCCGAACCGGATGCGGATCCGCTTGTGGACGTTGATCAGGCCCACGCCCGAACCCCGGCTGGCCGGCCTTTTGCGGGCCCTGTCCTCCCGCAGAAGGCTCTCCACCGTCTCCTTGGACATGCCAAGCCCGTTGTCCCGCACCTCGATGCAGACGTCGTCGCCCTCCCGGTAGCCGGACACGCAGATCTCGCCCTCGTCGTCCATGCCCTCCACGCCGTAGTAGATGGCGTTTTCCAGAAGGGGCTGCACGATCAGCTTCACCGTGCAGCAGTGCAGGATCTCTTCGTCCACGTCAAACTCTGCCCGGAACCGGTTTTTATAGCGGATCTTCTGGATGTTCATATAGTTTTTCGCATGCCGGATCTCATCCTCCACCGGGATGATGGTCCGGCCTTTGCTCAGACTGATGCGGAACAGGCTGCCCAGCTGGGAGACCATGAACACGGCGTCGTCGTACCGCTCTCCCTCGATCATCCACGTGATGGACTCCAGCGTGTTGTAGAGGAAGTGGGGATTGATCTGGGACTGGAGAGCGTCCAGCTCGCTCTTGCGCTTCTCCTCCTGCTCCTTGAGCACGTCGTCCATGAGCCTTCGGATCTGCTCCACCGTGGACTTTAAGGTCCGCCCCAGATGCTCCACTTCCGTGAAGCCTCCGATGTAGATGTCCGGCGTCATGTTGCCCGCCTCCCACTCCTTCACCGAATCGTTGAGCTTCTCCAGAGGCTTGGCGATCCGGGAGGAGATCATCTGGTTCATCACCACGATGATCAGCATGAACAGAGCCAGCAGCAGCACGAAGAACAGCCGCGTCTCGTACATGCCCATGTTGAAGGAGCTGATCGGAACGACCCGGACGATCTTCCAGCCCGTGTAGCTGACCGTCTTCACCGTGATCTGCCGGCTCTCGCCCCGGAAATCCTCCCGGTGGCTCCCGTCGTCCCAGGAGGACGCCTCCACATTGTTCTCCTCATACAGCCCGGCGTAGATCAGCTTCTGCTTCGGGTGGTAGATGATCTCCCCGTCCCCGTCCATCAGATAGACGTACTCCGACGCGTTGCCGGTGTTGGCCTTCTCCAGAAGCTGCTCAATGCTGGAGTAGTTCATGTCCACCAGCAGCACGCCCAGCTTGGACGTGCCGTCGGTGGTCAGCTCCACGGCCCGGCTCAGCGAGACGACCCAGTAATACCGGTAGCTCGTGTCGTCAAACAGGTTCTGCACATGGGGCGTGGAGAAGTGAAAATTTTCCATCAGATCCACCGCCTCCGCAAACCACGCCTGGTCCGTCACGTCCACGTCCGGCTTCTGCGCCGCCACCGGCGCCGCCTCCACCAGCTCTCCGTCGTTGGTGTAGCAGGCGATGCTGATCAGGCTGTCCTTGTTCGCCTCGTACAGAAGGTTCATCTCCTGCGCCATGGAGTCCGTGGACAGATCCTTATCCTTGATGACCGAGTAGTACATCGTATCGGAGATCCGGCGCATGCTCTTCAGGTAATTTTCCAGATTGGCCGCCGTCTGATCCAGCAGCTGAACGGAATTTTCCGACATCATCGTCTCCATCCGGTTCACGAACACGTCGTACATGGTGACGCCGAACACGCTCATGGCGAACAGGGCCGCCAGCGTAAAAGAGATCGCGATGCCCACCTGTATGGACAGAGGGCTGCTGTATTTTTTCCAAACTTCCAGAATCTTGTTCACGTCTGCTCCAGTCTCTCCGTCCGATAGCGGGAGGGCGATACGCCGAACTGCTTTTTAAACACATAGCTGAAATAGTTCGGCTCCGAATAGCCTACCTTTCCGGCGATCACGTACGTCTTGTCGTTGCCGGTCATCATCAGGTTCACGGCCTGCTCCATCCGGTAGTCCGTCAGGTAGCGCACGAAGGTCTTGCCGGTCTCTTTCTTGAAGATCGTGGAGAAGTAGGCCGCGCTCACGTTCAGCTTCCTGCAGATCACCTCCACGCTCAGGTCCTGATCCGCATAGTGCTCCCGCACGTACTCCGTGGCTCCCCGCACGAACAGCTTCGTGCTGTCCTGACGCTCGCTCAGCACCTCTTTCTGGAGCTTCCGGCACACGTCCCAGAGCCATTCGCCCAGCGCCCGCGTGGACTCCATCTGGAGCGCCTGCCCGTATATGTCCCCGCCGCTCTCAAACGCCCGCTCCATGCTGATCTGATGGCCGCCCGCAAAGCGGAACAGCTCCGCCACCAGCTCCATGAGCACCAGCCGGTATTTCTGCATGGAGAGCTGGGACGCCGAGATCCAGCCTGTGAACTCGTCGATGGCGGACCGGAGCCCCTCCTCCTCACCCACCCGGATCTTCTTGACGATCCGCTGGATGCAGGCCGCGTAAGCGTCCTCCCGCAAAAGATCCGCGCTGTCCCCCGGCTCCACCTCGGAAATGCTGATAGCCCTCGTGTTGCCGTACAGCACCCGGTAGGACACGGCCTGCTTCGCCCCCTGATAAGAGAGCGGAAGCTGCTCGAGGCTGTCGCACAGATATCCGACGCCCGCCGTCACCCGGGCGTTGCAGACTCTTCTGGCCATACGGCAGAGCCGGTCCATCTCGTCCGTGTAGCCCGGCAGGGAATCCCGGTCCGGGAGCTGCGCGATCATGATGATGTCTCCCAGATAGATGACAAAGCGGCTCCGCCAGCGGCTGTCCGCCTGCTCCTCCGCGTATTTTTTCACCGACATGGCCAGCAGGAACGGATCGATCCTCCCCGACTCCTCCGAGGACTGGGCGCTGATGTGAAGCACGGTCACCACATAGTAGGGCCCCCGCAGGTTCACCTGATAATTCTCCGCGTACTGGCTGATCCGCCCTTCCGTCACCCGGCCCTCCAGCAGCGCCACACAGAAGCTCTCCTGCAGGACCGGAAGGCTCTCCAGATAATATTCCCGCAGCTTGTCCGTATTGCGCTTCTCGTCCAGCTCCCGGTCCAGCCCCTCCCGGATTCGCTCGAACACCGCCCTGAGCTCCGATGCGTTCACCGGCTTCAGCAGATATTCCGCCGCCTCCATCTTGATGGCCTCTCTGGCGTACTCAAACTCGTCGAAGCCCGAAAAGATGATGACCCGGATCGTCCGGGAGATCTCCTTGAGGCGGCGGCACAGCTCGAGTCCGTCCATGTAGGGCATCTTGATGTCGGTCATGACGATGTCCGGCTGGAGCTCCTCCGCCATCTCCAGCGCCTCCACGCCGTTCCCCGCCTGTCCCACGATCCGAAGACCCATGCTCTCCCAGTCCAGCTTTTTCATGATGATGCGGATGACCTCTTCCTCGTCGTCCACCAGAAGTACAGAATATTTGTTTTTGCCGTTGTCCATAAAATCCCCCATAAATATCGAATAGGGAAAGATTTTCTTTCCCTATCCGCCGCGATACCGCGGCCAGCTCACAGCAAAGCTGTTCGCTGTCCGTTGCCCTGCAAATGGCTGCCCGTGCGAGCACGGCAGCCGCTTGCAGGGCGTATCGCACAAATAGCGGCGGAGCCCGGAGACCCTGCCGCTATCTATTATAATACAGTTTTTATTTCTTTGCCACATACTTTCTGATGTCCAGAGAGATTGCAACGAAGATTACGATACCGATGGCGATATACTGCGCGTTGGCGTCCACTCCCAGGTACTGCAGAGCGACCTTCAGAAGCTCGAACACAGCCACGCCGATGATGGCGGAAGAAACCTTTCCGCGTCCGCCGGTGACGGATACGCCTCCGATCGTACACGCCGCGATCGCCTCCATCTCATAGCCGTAACCCAGCTGCACGGAAGCTCCGCCGGATTTTGCTCCGAGCATGAAGCCTGCCAGACCGTACATTGCCGCCGCCTTCATGTAGATGAGGATCAGGGTCAGCTTCACCGGAACGCCGGCCACCTCCGCTGCCTGCGGGTTGCCGCCGATGGCGTACATATATTTTCCGTGACGGGTCATGTTGAAGATGAACCAGGTGACGGCCGCCACGATGATCGCGATCCAGATCAGGTAGCCGATGCCGAGGAATCTGCCGCTTCCCACGTTGGTGTACTCGGTGGTGTAGCCTCCCAGCGGCGTCGCGTTGGTGAAGATCAGGTTCAGACCGTAGACGATCTCCATCATGGCCAGCGTCGCGATGAAGGGCGGCACGCTCAGGTGCGCGATGAAGAAGCCGGTCACCGTACCGAAGCAGGCGCAGATCGCCATGACGATGAACGCTACGAGAATGACGTTCAAAGGCTCCATGCCCGGGAAGAATTTTCCGGAGTAGTCGATGCGCTGCAGCAGCACGCCGGAGATACAGCCGCCCAGTCCGATCATACGTCCTGCGGACAGGTCGCAGCCGGCGGTGATGACGCAGCCGGCGATGCCGAGGGCGATCACGAGACGGGAGCTCATGTTCATGAGGGTGTTCGTCAGGTTGTTCATCGTAAAGAAATTGGCGGTCGTCAGTCCCGTGTAGATCACCAACAGGAACATGACGATGATCACGCCGTTATTGATCAGAAAGTCTGTAATTTGCTTCTGCTTTGTCTTTTCCATTCTATGTATCCTCCTTCGACATCAGAATTGTGTTGCGAAACTCATGACGTTCGCCTGACTCATCTCCTGCTGTTCGGTGATCTCACCGGTCAGGCGTCCGTTGCACATGACGCAGATCCTGTCGGACATGCCGAGAAGCTCCGCCATCTCCGACGAGATCATGATAATGGCTTTTCCCTGCTTTGCCAGCTCCACCATGATCTCATAGATCTCGTGCTTTGCTCCCACGTCGATACCGCGGGTAGGTTCGTCCATGATCAGTACGTCCGGATCGTTTGCCAGCCATCTGGACACGATCACCTTCTGCTGGTTTCCTCCGGACAGATTGGCGATCTGCTCCTTCATGGTCGGGGTCTTGATCCGAAGCTTCTGGATGCTGTCGTCCACGACCTTGTTGATCGCCTTATGGTTCAACACAAATCCTGCCTGAAGATATTTTTTGTAGACCGACACGCCCACGTTGTCCTTGATGGACAGACATCCGAAAATACCGTTTCCGCGCCTGTCCTCCGTGATCAGCCCGATCCCGGCGTTCATGGCGTCGATGGGGTGTTTGATCTTCACTTTTTTGCCGTTCATATAGATCTCGCCCGATGCGACCTTGCGGATGCCGAAGATACCCTCCATCAGCTCCGTTCTCTGGGCGCCGACCAGTCCTCCGAACCCAAGGATCTCGCCCTTTCTGAGCTTGAAGCTTACGTTCTGGAAGGATTTGGAATGGATCGAGCTTAAGTTTTTCACCTCGAGCACCACGTCCCCGATCTTCGTGTCTCTCGCCGGATAGACGTTCGTCAGCTCGCGGCCGACCATCTTCGCGATAATCTGATCCGTCGTCATCTCCGCCGCCGGCCACGTCCCCACATAGCCGCCGTCGCGCATGACCGTGATGTCGTCCGCGATCCTCTTGATCTCGTCCATTTTATGCGAAATATAGATCATGGCCACGCCCTTGGATCTTAAGTCGTTCATGATCCGGAACAGCGCCTCCACCTCTTTGTCGGACAGAGAGGAGGTGGGCTCGTCGAAGATCACGACCTTCGCCTGATGGGACACCGCCTTGGCGATCTCCACCGACTGCATCTGTCCTATGGACAGCGTTCCAAGCTGCGCCTTCGGGTCGAAATCCATGCCGACCTCGTCCAGCCACATTTTCGTATCCTCATACATTTTCTTATGGTCGATCATCTTGATCGGGCCAAAGTTTTTCGTCGGAAATCTTCCCAGATAAAGATTCTCCCCCACGCTTCTGGCCAGGACCGGCTGAAGCTCCTGATGCACCATGGCGATCCCCTGCTTCATGGCGTCATCCGGATCCTTGACCTCGATCTTCTTCCCGTCGAGGAAAATCTCTCCGGCGTCCATCTTGTAGATGCCGAACAGGCACTTCATCAGCGTGGATTTTCCTGCACCGTTTTCTCCCATCAGCGCATGGACTGTGCCGGGGCGGACGGACAGCTGCACGTTGTCGAGCGCCTTGACACCGGGAAAGGACTTGCAGATGCCCTTCAACTCCAGTTTATACTCAGCCATTTTGCTTCTCCTTTTTCCTTACAACTATGAAAAATGCGGGCGTCGTTTTCCAACGCCCGCACCATTTTCCAAAAACTTACTGCACCATGTCAAGGATTTCCTGTGCGTTATCCTGAGTTACCTTCACGTAATCGCAGCCGATGTAGTGCTCGTTGCCCGCTCCGGTCAGGTAGTTCACAGCAGCGTCAGCCGCGCTGTGGGACTGAGAGAAGTGATCGTTGAACACGGTACCGGTCATGGTTCCTGCAAGTACATTCTCGAGAGCCTCGGACAGAGCGTCCACGCCTACCAGATAGATGTCCTCGCCTACGGTACGGCCTGCCGCCTGGATAGCCTGCAGAGCGCCGAGAGCCATTGCGTCGTTGTTGCAGAATACGACCTCAACATCGTCGCCGTACTGTCCAAGAGCGTTCGCTACGATGGACTGCGCCTGATCCTGCGCCCAGTTTCCAACCTGATCGCTCAGGCAGTTTACTTCCCATCCTGCGTCGGTCAGAGCCTTTACGGAGTACTCGGTACGAAGCTGTGCGTCGATGTTCTCCGGGTCGCCCTCTACCATGATGTAGTCAACCTTGCCGTTGCCGTTCTTGTCCACGGTCTCAAGTCCGAGATCCATGATCAGCTCGCCCTGGAAGGTTCCGGACTGGCTTGCGTCGCAGCCTACGTAAGTTACGTTCCAGCCGTTCTCTTCCCATCTAGCTTCCTCGGACTCATCCGGCTCGCGGTTGATGTAGACCAGCGGGATGTCAGCCGCTACCACCTTGTCGGTGATGGTCGCTGCGGAGGAAGAGTTCACCGGGTTGATGATCAGCACGTCAACGCCCTGGGTGATGAAGTTGTCGATCTGTCCGGACTGGGTCGCCTGATCGTTCGCTCCGTCAACGATGGTGATGTTGCTCTCTGCGAAGCCAAGGCTTACCAGATAGTTCTGCAGCTCCGTGCGGAACAGGGTCATAAAGTTATCGGAGAACTGATAGATGCAAACGCCTACCTTTTTATCTGCAAGATCCGCGTTGCTCACCGCGTCTGCGGTCGCCTCAGCCGCGTCCTCTGCTCCGGTCTCCTCCGTCGTGGCCTCGTCCGTAGCTTCCGCCGCGTCGTCGGTCGTCGTCGTGGTCGTGCTGTTTCCGCATCCGACTGCCGTAGCGGCAACCATGGTCAGTGCGAGAATCAGACTCACTGCTTTTCTTTTCATTGTTCATGTACCTCCCGATTGATTTCTGTAACGTTCCGTTACTAGTGACAATATAACAGGTGGAGGCACAAAAAAACATAGAATATTCTTCTCTCTTTCTTAAAAATTCTTCTTTTTATTTTGTGCAATTTTAATAATTCTTAAATTTTTATTCCGTTGTTTTTATCTCCTCCGCCAGCCTGGCCAGCTGATCCAGCCAGATCCGCGCGCAGCCGTCGCTGGGCATCCGGAGATCTCCCCTCGGCGAGACGGCCACCGTCCCCACCTTCGGCCCGTCGGGCAGGCAGGAGCGCTTGAACTGCTGGGAGAAGAACCGGCGCACGAAGGTCGTGAGCCATTTCAGGATCACCTCGTCCCCGTATTCCCCCGCGAAGGCCTGCCGGGCCAGATAGAAGATCTTGTCCGGGGCGAAGCCGAACCGGAGCATATAATATAAGAAGAAATCGTGCAGCTCGTAGGGGCCCACCAGATCCTCCGTCTTCTGGGAGATGGTCCCGTTTTCGGGCGGCAGAAGCTCCGGGCTCACCGGCGTGTCGAGGATGTCGAGGAGCACCTCTGAGAGCCGTCCGTCCCCGCAAGTGTCCGCGCAGTACCGGACCAGATGACGCACCAGCGTCTTCGGCACCGACGAATTGACGCCGTACATGGACATGTGATCTCCGTTGTAGGTGGCCCACCCAAGCGCCAGCTCCGACATGTCCCCGGTCCCGATGACCATGCCGCCGGTCTGGTTGGCAATGTCCATGAGGATCTGCGTGCGCTCTCTGGCCTGTGAATTTTCATAGGTGACGTCATGGACGCCCGCATCGTGACCGATGTCCCGGAAATGGACGTTCACGGCCTCCCGGATGTCCACCTCCCTGAGAGACGCTCCCAGTCTGCGGATCAGCTCGCAGGCGTTCCGGTACGTCCGGTCCGTCGTGCCGAAGCAGGGCATAGTCACCGCCGTGACGCAGTCTCTTGGAAGTCCCAGACTGTCCGCGGCCCGCACCGCCACCAGAAGGGCCAGCGTGGAATCCAACCCTCCGGAGATGCCGATGACGGCGCTCTTGCAGTTCGTGTGCTCCATCCGCTTTTTGAGGCCCATGGACTGGATGGCCAGGATTTCCTCACAGCGCTTCTCGCGCTCCTCCTTCCGTCCCGGGACGAAGGGAGCCCGGTCCACGAACCGCCCGAAAGGCGCGTCGTGGGGCTTCATGCCGTACTCCACATGGACGTACGAGCGGGAGGCCGCGTCCGTCCGGAACGTGGTGAAATGCCGCCGCTCCCCGACGAGCCGCTCCACGTCCAGATCCGCGTACAGCGTCTCGTTGGCAAACCGTCTGGATTCCCCCAGCAGGGAGCCGTTCTCGCAGATCAGGTGATGGCCGCCGAACACCAGATCCGTGGAGGATTCCCCCTCCCCCGCGCTGGCGTACACATAGCCGCACACGAGGCGGCCGGACTGGCTTTTGATCATCTCTCTTCTGTACGCGTCCTTCCCGGTGATCTCGTCGCTGGCGGACAGGTTCACGACGACCGTCGCCCCGTGCATGGCGTGACGGATGGCGGGCGGATCCGGGACCCACGCGTCCTCGCAGATCTCCACGGCCACCCGAAGCCCCGGCATATCCGCGCAAACAAAGAGCTGGTCCGTGCCGAAGGGCACAGGATTCTCCTGCGGCCACTCGCCGTAAGCGTATCCTTCCTTCGCGCCGGTGAAATGGCGGGCCTCGTAAAACTCGCTGTAATTGGGGATGTGGGTCTTCGGCACCAGCCCCAGAAGCTCCCCGTCGGAGTAGGCCGCCGCCACATTGTAGAGCTTTCCGCCCACCTCCAGCGGAAGCCCGGCGAAGAACAGGCCGTCCATGCCGGCGCTGGCTTTCACGATCTCCAGAAGCGCCGCCTTCGCCTCCCGCAGGAGCAGCTCCTGCCGGAACAGGTCGCCGCAGGTGTAGCCGGTGATGCAAAGCTCCGGGAATACGAGGATCCTCGCCCCTCTCTCCCACGCCTCCTTCATGAGACGGATGATCTCCTGCGCGTTGTATTTCGGGTCCGCCACCCGGATCTTCGGGGCCAGCGCCGCCGCTTTCACGAATCCGTACTCCATCCTCATCTGCTCCTTTTTACAATATTTTTCAGATCCTCCACGGAAAATTCATAGGGCGTATTGCAGAAATGGCATTTTACCTCCACCGTCTTTCCGTCCTGTATCATCTCCTGGAGCTCCTTCCTCCCCACGCCGGTCAGCGCCTTCTCCACTTTCTCCCGGCCGCAGCCGCAGAAGAAGCGGGTGTCCGTCCGCTCCGTCACCGTAAGCCCGAACTCGCCCAGAAGCTCC
>JAUNHB010000036.1 GCA_030524125.1 Eubacteriales bacterium
AGACGGCTTTCGCACCCCCGCAGAAGGGGGCACGATGGGAAAAAAGGAAGAGCCGATGCTGAAGTATTACGATGAGAGCAGACATTTTGCCGGATTGCTGAACGGCTGGCTATATCATGGAGAGAACAGAATCCAGCCGGAGCAGATCAGTCCGTGGAACGCCCGCTACACAGGAAAAAGCGGACGCGGCCGGAAGGGAAGTTACCGATCCCGGTACCGGGATATCGTCAAAAAAGTAGACGGATACCGTGTGCTGCTGATCATGGGAACCGAGATCCAGACCTACGTGGACTACTCCATGCCGGTGCGGATCATGGACTACGACGCGCTGGAGTATGCGTCGCAGATCGCCGGTCTGCGCGGTTGCAGGAAGCAGAGCCGGGGCCAAAACTTAAGCCAGAGTCAAGATATGGGCTCAAGTCCATGCCAAAACCAAGGCCAAAACCAAAGCGTGGTCTCGGCCCCAAATCAGAGCCAAGGCATGGGCTCAAGTCGAGGACAATCCCCAGATCAAGGAGGAGGGGAGCTGTCGGCGCTGCAGAAATCGGATCGTCTGACGCCGGTATTGACGTTGGTGCTCTACATCGGAGAAGAGCCGTGGGACGCCGCCGGAAGTCTCCACGAGCTTCTGGATTTTTCCGGAGTGCCAGTGGAGCTTAGAAAGTACATCCCGGATTACCCAATCCATGTGCTGGATGTCTGCCACACGGAGGACAGCCGCCTGCTGGAATTTCCCGGCGACATCGCCTGTATGTTCCTCGTCTTAAAATACCGGAAAGACAAGGAGACACTCGAAAGACTGATCCATGAGGTAGCAGCCTTCCGGAAGGTGGAGGAGGAAACCTACGACACCCTGTGGAATTTTATAGACAGCGCAAGGATGCAGGAGTGGAAAGAGAATATAGAGAAAAAAGAAGGAGGAATCGATATGTGTCTGGCGATTGAAGAGATGTATATGGATGGAAAGCGAGAAGGAGAAGAGAAAGGCAGAATCAATGGGACTGCGCAGGATATTTTCGACCTGTTGGAGGATCTCGGCGCGATCCCGACGCAGATCAGGGACGGCGTCGAAAAGCTGGCGAAGGAAATGAACCTTGAGAGACTGCGGGCTCTGCTGAAAGTGGCGGCCCGGTGCGGGAGCTTTGAGGAATTTGAGCGGCAGTTGTGACAGCGATTCCATAACCAATGATTCCCCAACACTCCATCACCGCTCCATATGAAATTACGGATTGTGTATTGAATAATAATCACATTTTAGGTACAATATTCGTATCAAGTAAACGGAGGCATTTCTCATGAAAAAATACGATGTTGTCGCTCTCGGCGAGCTGCTGATTGATTTTACCCAGAACGGGATCAGCGAACAGGGGAACGGACTGTTCGAGGCCAATCCGGGCGGCGCTCCGTGCAATGTGCTTTCCATGCTGAACAATCTGGGAAAGAAGACTTCGTTCATCGGGAAGGTGGGCGACGATCAGTTCGGCAGGATGCTGAAGCATTCTCTGGACGCTCTCGGGATCGGCACGGAGGATCTGATACTGGACGACAAGGTGCACACGACGCTGGCGCTGGTGCATACGTTTGCGGACGGAGACCGGGATTTCTCCTTCTACCGCCAGCCCGGCGCGGACATGATGCTCCGGGCGGACGAGCTGAAGGAGCCGCTTCTGGCCGACACCCGGCTGTTCCACTTCGGAACGCTCTCCATGACTCACGAGGGCGTCCGGGCTGCCACAAAGAAGGCGGTCGCCGCGGCCAAGGCTGCGGGCGCGCTCGTCAGCTTCGACCCCAACCTGCGCCCGCCTCTGTGGGAGTCCATGGACGAGGCGAAGGAACAGGTCCGCTGGGGACTTTCCCAGTGCGATATTCTGAAGATCTCGGATAACGAGATCCAATGGCTGACCGGCAGGGAAGATTTCACGGAGGGCGTCGCCTGCATCCGCAGGGAATTTCCGGTCCCGCTGATCCTCGTCTCCATGGGCGGAAAGGGAAGCCGCGCTTACGACATGACGCACTATGTGGAGGTCGCGCCGTTCCTTCAGGAGCACACGATCGAGACGACCGGGGCCGGAGATACGTTCTGCGCCTGCGTCCTGAATTACGTGCTGGATCACGGACTGACCGGGCTTTCCGACGAGCAGCTGACCGAGATGCTGACCTTCGCCAATGCCGCGGCATCCATCATCACCACCCGGAAAGGCGCGCTTCGGGTCATGCCCTCCAGACAGGAGGTACTGGATTTTATCCAGTCGTTCTAAAAAAGAAAGGAGCTTGACACTATGGAATTTTTTGATAAGGTAAACGAGCTGGCCAGAGCGGCTGCCGACAAAACTGCGGAGGTCGTGGAGGATACCCGGCTGAAGGCCCAGATCTTAAGCGACGAGAAGTCGATCCGGGAGCTGGAGGCGAAGATCGGCGCTTACTACTACGGCAAATTCGCCGCCGGGGAGCCGGTGGACGAGGCTGTCCGGGAATGGTGCACCGCCGTCTCGGTCCACAAGGCCAACATCGAGGAAAAGAAGGAGGCCCTGAACTCCGCCCGCAGGACGGAGGAGACCGCCGGGGCGGATGCGCCCGCCGGGGAAGAAAAAGAGAAGATCAACGACGATCCTTTTGAAAATCCGTGATCGTTCTGACATAAGAGGAGGTTTTTTATGGAAAAAATTGCAAGCTTTACGGTCGATCATATCCGGTTGATCCCAGGAGTCTATGTGTCCCGCAAAGACTCTGTGGGCGGCTCCGTTGTCACCACCTTCGACCTTCGCATGACCAGCCCCAACGACGAGCCGGTCATGAATACGGCGGAGATGCACGCCATCGAGCATCTGGGCGCTACGTTTCTTCGCAATCACCCGGTCTTTGGCCCGAAGGTGGTGTATTTTGGCCCCATGGGCTGCCGCACCGGCTTCTATCTGTTGCTGGCCGGGGAGTACGAGTCCTCGGACATCGTCAATCTGATGATTGAGATGTACGAGTTTATCCGCGATTTCGAGGGGGATATCCCCGGCGCGGCCCCGAAGGACTGCGGCAACTATCTGGATATGAACCTGCCCATGGCCAGATGGGTGGCTCGCAGGTATCTGGACGAGGTGCTCTACGACATTTCCGACGAGCGTCTGCATTATCCCGGATGACAGTGTGAGAAAAGGGTGCATGGCTTTTGCGTGACAAAGCCGGGCACCCTTTTTTGTTATAGGAAATTACTCCGCAGGATTCTTTTTTATCGTTTTTTGCGCGCCGCCTTCCTTACCGGAAACTCCTGACCCAGTTGAGCAGGGAATCGCGGTAGACGTTCTCGGCCACGTCCCGGCGCATCTGGTCTGTGATCGGGCCGTTTTTGCCAAGCTTCTCCAGCACCGCCAGCTGAAGCTCCGGCACCGTCATCTCCTCGTACGGCTTGTCCGGGACAGCAGGAGCTGCCTGTCCGATATCGGCCGCCGGGGCTTCCGCCGCGGTCTCCACGGGTGCGGCAGTCACATTTTCGGCGGGAGCCGCCGGAACTTCTGTCCCGTCGGGCTCCGGACGCTTCGCCGCATCGGCCACGTTTTTTTCTGCCTCATGTGCAGGCGCGTCGGCCTCTCCTTCCTTCGCTGTCGCATCCGCGCCGCGCGCCGCCGCTTTCACGCTCTCCGCAGAGTCCGCAGACACAGCGTCAGCCTGCCGCTCTCCGACCGGCGTCGCGGACTGCGCCGCCGTTTCCGCCTTCACCGTTCCATCCGCGCCGCACGACGCCGCTTCTGCTTTCGCCGTCTCTCCCGTGCCGCGCACCGCCGCTTTCACGCTTTTCGCAGAGTTCACGGACACAGCGTCAGACGCCGCCGCTTCCACACTCTCCTTCTCGTCTTCAACACGCACCGTCATTTCCTCGGGCAGCCAGATCTCTCCGGAGTTGGCGGCCAGCGTCACGCAGAGGCGTCCGTCCCGGACGTCTGCCGTCCTGCCGGTCAGCGCGCCCCGGTACCGGGCCGCGCCCGGTACCGGAACGGAGAACGAAGCCTCGCCGTCGTCGTTGTTGACCGCGACCACCGCCGTCACGCCGTCCAGCGTTCTTGAAAACGCGTACTGCCGGTTCGTCAGCAGAAGCTCCCTGTAATCGCCGTAGGACAGCGCCTTCACCTGCCGCCGGATCGTTCCCAGCGCGGCGATCAGACGGGTGTGCTGGTTCGTCCGCACCGCGTCCGCGTAGTCCGAAAGCTTCAGCGCCGGGCGCAGCGAATCGTCGCTGAAGCGCTCCTTCTTCCCTTCGATGCCGAACTCAGAGCCGTAGTAGATCGACGGGATCCCCGGAAGCGTATACAAAAGGACGTGCACCGGCGCGAAATGCGCCTTATTGACCAGCTTCGTGTAGATCCGCTCCACATCGTGGTTGTCCACGAAATTGTACAGCTTCAGCCCGCCCATGTCGCAGAGCCGGCGGACCGTGTGGGCGATCTCAAAATAGTTGTGGTCGTTGTGTCCGGAGTAGAGCGCCTTGTGGAGCTGGTAGTTGGTGACCGAGTGGAGCGTCCCTTCGTTGACCCACCGGCTGTAATCCCCGTGGATCACCTCTCCCATGAGCCAGAACTCCGGCTTTACCTCCTCCGCCGTGCGCCGGAGCGCCTTCATATAGTCAAAATCCAGCACGTCCGCCGCGTCCAGACGGATGCCGTCCACGTCAAACTCACTGACCCAGAAGCGGATCACGTCGCAGATATAGTCCCGCACGGCGGGATTTCTCTGGTTCAGCTTCACGAGCAGGTTGTAGCCTCCCCAGTTTTCATAGGAAAAGCCGTCGTTGTACTCGTTGTTCCCGCCAAAGTTCACATTGCAGTACCAGTCCCGGTAGGGCGACTGCTCCCGCCTGCTTTTGAGGTCCTGAAACGCGAAAAAATCCCGTCCCGTATGGTTGAACACGCCGTCGAAGATGACCTTGATCCCCTGTCTGTGGCACTCCGCCACGAACGCGGCCAGATCCTCGTTCGTCCCCAGACGGCTGTCCAGCTTTTTATAATCCGTCGTCTCGTAGCCGTGACCCACGGACTCGAACAGCGGCCCGATGTACAGCGCGCTGCACCCGATGCTCCGGATATGTCCGATCCACGGGATCATTTCGTTCAGCCGGTGCGCCGGTTCCCCGTAAGAGTTTGTCTTGGGCGCGCCGGAGAGCCCCAGCGGATAAATATGATAAAATACTGCCTCGTCGTACCATGCCATTGGCCAGTACCTCCTTCATTTAGTCTTTCGATTCGATCAGGATCACGATCCCGCCCTCCGCCGTGATCACGGCCTCGTCCGAGACGATCTCGTTGGACACGCCGAGCCCGGCGCTCCCGAGGGCGGTCAGCGGGTGCCTGTGCAGCGGATATTTCATCCCCTCCAGCGTCACGACCGCAGGCGTCTCCGTGTAAGGGATCAGCGACACGTACGTCCCGTACTGCTCCTCGCGCCCAAGCCGCATCCTCCCGCGAAGGAGCCGCACCCGGTTGCGCCCGTCCAGCATCCGGCAGGGTACGCCCCTCTCGAACGCCAGATACATGGTCTGGATATTTCCCAGCACGTGGTCGAGCCTCGTGCCGAACCCGCCGATGATCGTGACGTCCGTGCTCCCGAGGGACAGGGCCAGCTCCAGGGCGATCTGCGTGTCGGTGGCGTCTTTCACAGGGTTGTACTCCCGGACCGGAACGTCCGTGTGTCCTTTGTACCATGCGAGGATCTCCGGCTCCAGCGTGTCGAAGTCCCCGACGATGCGGGTCGGCGCGATCCGGTGCTCGTAGCAGAAGCGAAGCCCTCCGTCCACGCCGATCACATGGTCAAATCCTCTTTTCAAAAGAGCAAGGGCAAAATCGACCTCGATATTGCCCCCGCTGATGATCAACGTATCCATCTTTTACTGCCTTTTTCCGAGGATCTCTATAAAATCCTTCGTATTCTGCTCAATATCGCCTTTAAAGATCGCGCTGCCCGCCACGATCACGTTGGCCCCGGCGTCCAGCACCATTTCCAGATTGTCCTTCTTGATGCCGCCGTCCACCTCGACGTCGGTGGAAAGCCCCCGCTCGTCCAGCATCTGGCGAAGATCCCGGATCTTCTGCGTGGACTCCGGAATATACGCCTGACCGCCGAAGCCCGGCTCCACGGTCATCAGAAGGATCATATCCGCCAGAGGGAGCACGTCCTCCAGCGCAGTGAGCGGCGTCCCCGGCTTGATGGTCACTCCGGCCTTTACTCCCCGCTCCCTGATCATCTCCAGCGTCCGGCGCACGTCCTTGCACGCCTCCTGGTGCACGGTGATGATGTCGGCCCCGCATTTGACAAAATCGTCGATGTAGCGGTCCGGATCCACGATCATCAGATGCACGTCCAGCACCAGATCCGTGATCCTGCGGACTGACTCCAGCACCGGCATCCCAAACGAAATGCTCGGCACGAACAGTCCGTCCATCACGTCGTAGTGGAGGTACTGGGTCCCGGCGGCCTGCGCCTTCCCGATGTCCTCCCCCAGATGCGCAAAATCGGCGGACAGGATGGATGGTGATAAATAGTAGTTCATGTCAGGAATACCTCCTTTTTTCCCGTTCCCTGAGTTCTTCCAGAAAATTTTGATAGCTGTCGTAGCGCTCCCGGCTGATGGTCCCGGCCTCCACCGCCGCCTTCACGGCGCAGCCCGGCTCCCGGTCGTGGACGCAGCCCTGATAGCGGCATTTCCCCTCGCAGGGCGCGAACTCCGGATAGAAAAACCGAAGCTCCTCCTTTTCCATGGGCTCCGGCTCCAGCGCGGTGAAGCCCGGCGTGTCGAAAATGTAGCTGTCCTCCTCGATGCAGAACAGCTCGCTGTGTCTCGTCGTGTGCTTTCCGCGGTCCGCCTTCCGGCTGATCCCGCCGGTCTCCATCCCGGCGTCCGGTACGAGGAGATTGATCAGCGTGGATTTTCCCACGCCCGAGGGGCCCGCCACCGTGGACGTGCGGCCTCTCAGAAGCTTTTTCAGCTCCTCTGTGCCGTCCCCGTCCTTCGCGCTCAAAAACACGATCCGGCTCCCGCAGCCGCCGTAGATCCGCTCCAGGCGGAGACGCTCCTCCTCCGGGGCCGCGTCCTTCTTATTAAAACAGATGATCACAGGAATTTCCTTCTGCTCCATCGTGACCAGAAAGCGGTCCAGAAGCGGCAGATTGGGCGAGGGCCGGGTCATGGCGAACACGACGAGCGCCTGATCCACGTTGGCCACCGCGGGCCGGATCAGTTCGCTGGTGCGTGGGAGGATATCGGAAATATTCCCCTCCATCTTCCCGCCGTCCAGCACGTCGATCTCCACCCGGTCGCCCACCAGCGGCCTGATCCGGCGGCTCCGGAACACGCCCTTGGCCTTGCACTCGTAGGTCTGTCCGTCCTCCGCCCGCACATAGTAAAATCCTGCGATCCCTTTTACGATCCTTCCCTGCATGGGCTAATTCGTCCCTGCTCCGTCCCCGGAGCCGCTCCCGGAGTCGGGCTGTACGGCCGACTGCGATCCCTGACTGACGTAGATCGTCACGGTCCCGTCCGGATCCACCTTGCTGCTGGGGCTGTACCGGGTCACATACCCTGACGCCACCGCGTCGCTGTATTCCGTCGCCTGATTAACCGTTCCGTCAAAGCCCGCGTCCAGCAGCGCTTTTTTCGCCGCCTCAAAGGTCATTCCCACGCTGACCGACGGGATCGTCACCTGCTGGCGGCCCTTGCTGACCGTGATGGTCACCGTGCTGCCCGGCGTCGCGTACGTCCCTCTGTCGGGGCTCGTGCTGATCACCAGACCGGCTCTCACGTCATCGTTGTAAACCTCGTTGACCGTCACCTTAAAGCCGTCGGCCGCCAGCTCCGACTGGGCGCGGCTGGACTCGTGGCCGATCACATCGGTCACCTTCTTCTTGTTCGGGCCGCTGCTCAGCACCAGATTCACCGTGCTGTCCTTCGCCACCGAGCTGTTGGCCGTCAGAGACTGGCTGATCACCAGACCGGACGCCACCGTGTCGCTGGCCGATTCGCTGACCGTGCCCACCTTCAGGCCCGCCGCCGTGATCATACTCTTTGCCGTGGCTTCGTCCCTGCCCGTCACGGAAGGAACGGTCGTCGTCTCCCCGGTCGTGGTTCCAGAAGTCCCCGTACCGCCCGTCGTGCCGGTCGTTCCCGTCGTTCCTGTGGTCCCCGCATGGCTTCCGGAGCCCGCCGCCGCGATCGTCACCTCCACCGTGGTCCCCACGGCCACCCGCTCGTCGGCCTCCACGCTCTGCTCGATGATCTGTCCGGCGGCATACTGGTCGGAATCCTCGCTGCCCTTGAGCTCCAGGCTGATGCCGAGCTGTCCGAGCTCGGTCTTGGCCTCGGTCAGCGTCTTGCCCAGAAGGTTCGGCACGACTACCGTGTTGCCGCTCTGGCTGTCGTCCTCCTCATCCTCGTCCGTCTGCTCCTCCGTCGTCTGGCTGTCCTGGTCGGAGGAGGAGCCTTTTCCGATCCCCAGCACGCGGGACGCCAGCAGCAGAAGGATCAGCACAATGATGACCGCCAGCACCACGCCGGCGATGGTCATGACCTTCTCCACCGCGGGGCTGAGCTCCTCGTCGTCCTCCTCATCCTCGTCTTCGTCCTCTTCCTCCGGGTCCTCTTCGTCCTCGTCCTGCTCCAGAGGCTCCGCCCTGCGGGCCGCCTTCACTTTGGACGTGGTTCCCTTCGTCATGATCACCGTCTTCGCCTGCTCGTCCAGATCCACCATCTTGACGAAATCTCCGTCCGGATCCATCAGCGACTGCTTCAGATCCGCCATCAGATCCCCGATGTCCTGATACCGGCGGTCCGGGCTCTTCTCGGTGCATTTTCTGATGATCTGCTCCAGACTGTGCGGGATGTCCGGACAGTACTGGCTGGGCGGGACGATGGGCTCCTGAAGATGCTTCACGGCCACCGTCACGGCCGTATCCCCGTCGAAAGGCACGCGGCCCGTCACCATCTCGTAGAGCACGATGCCAAGCGAGTAGATGTCGCTCCTGTGATCCACATAGCCGCCTCTTGCCTGCTCCGGCGACGCATAGTGCACCGAACCCATGGCCGTAGACGTGGTGGTCTGGGACGTGGTGGCCTTGGCGATGCCAAAGTCCGTCACCTTCACCTTGCCCTCTCTGGAGATGATGATGTTCTGCGGCTTGATATCCCTGTGTACGATATGATTGTTGTGGGCGACCTCCAGCCCCGCGGACACCTGGATCGCGATGCTCGTGGCCTCCTTGACGGTCAGACGGCCCTTGCGCTCAATGTAATTTTTGAGCGTGATGCCCTCCACCAGCTCCATGACGATATAATAGATGCCGTTTTCATCCCCCACGTCGTAGACGTTGACGATGTTCGGGTGGGCAAGACCGGCCGCAGCCTGCGCCTCCTCCTTGAATTTCTTCACGAAGCCTTCGTTTTCGCGAAATTCCTCCTTGAGCACCTTCACTGCGACAAAACGGTTGAGCTTGTGGTCCTTCCCCTTGAAGACCTCCGCCATACCGCCGGTTCCTATTTTTTCGAGAATCTCATAGCGGTCTCCTACAATCGTTCCCACTTTAATCATAATCCTACCTCACTGCTATCTATTTCTACCAGCACCACTGCGATGTTGTCCAGCCCCCCGTTCTGGTTGGCCTTGAGGATCAGCTCTCCGGCGATCTCATATACGCTTCTGTTCTGACTGACGATCCGGCAGATCTCCGTATCCTCCACCATGTTGGTCAGTCCGTCGGAACAGAGCAGATATTTGCTGCCCGGCTCCACATGGAACGGGAACAGGTCGATCTGCGTCTCGTCCTGGATGCCCAGCGCCCTCGTGATGATGTTTTTATCCGGATGCCGTCTGGCCTCCCCGGGACTCAGCTCGCCGTTTCTCACCAGCTCGGCCACCAGCGAATGGTCCTCCGAGATCTGCCGGATCTGTCCTTCCGCGATCTCGTAGAGACGGCTGTCTCCGATGTTGGCCGCCAGCGCCTCGTCCCCGCACACGGTCAGGACCACCAGCGTCGTCCCCATGCCGTTGTACTCCTCGCGCTCCAGCGATTTTTCATAGAGCCGGTAGTTGGCGTACCGGACCGCTTTCTGGAGGATCAGGGCAGGCCGCAGCTCCGCGCTCCGCCCGATGGCCTCCACGATCATGTTCACCGCATAGGAGGACGCCAGATCTCCGGCCTTGTGGCCGCCCATGCCGTCCGCCACGATGTACAGGTTGGGAAGATTTCCCACCGGCGTATCCGACGCGTACACATAATCCTGATTCATTTTTCTTGCACGGCCCACGTCCGTCATCGCGACCGATGTCTGCACTTCCACTTACCTCTCTTTTTCCGTATCCATATAGCTTTTGCGGAGCTGTCCGCAGGCGCCGTCGATATCCCGGCCCATTTCCCTTCTTATAGTAACATTTATTTTTGATTTTTCAAGCTTATTTTTGAAATTGAGGATGGCCGTCCGGTCCGACTGCACGTAATCCCGCTCCTTGATGGGGTTGACCGGGATCAGATTCACATGACAGTTCAGATCCCCCACCAGCGCCGCCAGCTCCCGCGCGTCCTCGTCGCTGTCGTTGACGCCGCCCACGAGACTGTACTCGAAGGTGATGCGCCGTCCGGTCCGCTCGAAATAATAGCGGCAGGCGTCCAGCACCTCCTCCAGACCGTACTTGTTTGCCACCGGCATGAGCGTCCTTCTCTTCTCCTGGCTGGACGCATGAAGGGAGAGGGCCAGCGTGATCTGGAGCTTTTCGTCGGCCAGCCGGCGCATGTTCGGCACGATGCCGCAGGTGGACACAGTCACGTTGCGCTGGCTGATGTGAAGCCCGCCCTCGCCGGTCAGAAGCTTCAGAAAACGGATCAGCGCGTCGTAGTTGTCCAGCGGCTCGCCCGTTCCCATGACGACCACGTTGTGCACCCGCTCTCCGGCCCACTTCTGGATCTGGTAGATCTGATCCAGCATCTCCGAGGGTTTAAGTCCCCGCTCCAGCCCGTCCAGCGTCGAGGCGCAGAAGCGGCAGCCCATCCGGCAGCCCACCTGGGACGAGATGCACACGGAGACGCCGTGGCTGTACCGCATCAGCACGCTCTCGATCACGTTCCCGTCCGGCAGCCGGAACAAAAATTTGCTCGTGCCGTCCAGCGCGGAGGTCTGCACACGTACGAGTTCCAGACGCACGAGCTCGTACTGCTCCCGCAGCTTTTCCCGAAGTCCTCTGGACAGGTCGGTCATGTTGTCGAAGCGGTCCGCCAGTTTCCCGTGCATCCATGTGTAGAGCTGTCCCGCCCGAAATTTTTTCTCTCCCAGCCGCTCCATCTCCGCCTGAAGCTCCTCAAGCGTCATGGATTTGATATCCGTCATCTTACGTTCTCTCCATCACGGCAATGAAAAATCCGTCCCACTTATCCACGCCCGGCAGCGTTTTGATCTGTGTTTTCAACACAAACGGGCGCTCCTTCAGGAACCATTCCACATTGCCTTCGTTTTCTTCTCTATGTACGGTGCAGGTGCTGTACACCAGCGTCCCGCCTGGCTTCACGTACCGCCAGACCGTGTCGAGGATCCGGCGCTGGAGCGCCGCCAGCTCCCGCTGCTGTGCGGGCGTCATGCGGTACTTCAGATCGTTCTTTTTGCCGAGGACGCCAAGCCCCGAGCAGGGCAGGTCGGCCAGCACCACGTCCGCCGTCCCCTCCGACGCCTCGTCGAAGACCGTGGCGTCCATGCGCCTCGCCCGGATATTGGAAAGGCCGGAGCGACCGATATTTTCCTCGATGAGCCCCACCTTGTAGTCGGTCAGGTCCCTTGCCTCCACCATCCCCGTGCCGTCCAGAAGCTCCGCCAGATGAAGGCTCTTGCCGCCGGGGGCCGCGCACACGTCGATGCAGTAACCGCCCTTCCCGGGAGCCGCCGCCAGCGCCGCCCGCATGGAGCTTACGTCCTGCACCTGAAAGAGCCCTTCCCGGAACGAGGGCAGCGCCCGCAGGTGGTCGTAGCCCCACAGCTCCAGCGCGCAGGGAAGCTCCTCCACCGGACGCGCCTGCGCGCCCTCCTCCCGGAGCCGCTCCATAAGCGCCTCCCGCGGGATCCGGGAAGTATTCACCCGGACGGTCACGGGCCGCTCCCCATACTGGGCCGCCAGCATTTTCACGGCCGTCTCCCGTCCGTACTCCTCCGTCCACTGCTCCACGATCCAGCGGGGCGTGGAATAGCGGATGGACAGGTCGTCGGAGGGCGGCTCGTCCTTCGCTCTTGCAACGGCGCGCAGCACGCCGTTCACAAAGCCTTTCAGCGTCCCGAAGCCCTTCTTCTGGGCCAGCCGCACCGCCTCGCTGCAGACGGCCGCGTCGGGCACCTGATCCATATAGCGGAGCTGGTAGACCGACAGCCGCAGGAGATTTCGGATCACCGGCTTTTGCTTTCTCACCGGCACCTTCGCGAACCGGTCGATCACGTCGTCCAGCTCCAGCATCCGCTCCAGCGTCCCTTCGCACAGGCGGGTCAGGAACGCCCGCTCCTTCTTGTCGAGATACTGGTATTTTTCCAGCATTCCCCGCAGGACCACATGGCTGTAGCCGCCCCGCTCCGCCGTCTCCAGCAGAAATTCCAGCGCAAGCGCTCTTGTATTCACCCGGTCAGTCACGTCTTCTGTTCCCTCCAAACAACAGCACCAGACGCAGCATGGACAGCACGGAGGCCGCCGCTGCCGCCACGTAGGTCATGGCCGCCGCTCCCAGCACCTTCTTCGTCTTTGCCAGCTCGTCGTCCGTCATCATGTAGCTGTCCCGCAGGATGCGGACGGCTCTGGCGGAAGCGTCAAACTCCACCGGCAGCGTGATGAGCTGGAACAGTACGCCGAAGAAAAAGCACAGAAGCCCGATCTGGATGAGCAGATAGGAACTGCCGAAGATCACACCGATCAGGAGGATCGGGATCGCCGCCTGCGTGCCGAAGTTCGCCACCGGCACAAAGGTGTTGCGGATCCGAAGGGGCGCGTAGGCTTTGTCGTCCTGGATAGCATGGCCGCACTCGTGAGCCGCCACGCCGATGGCCGCCACCGATGTGGATCCGTAGACGCTGTCGGACAGCCTGAGCACCTTCGCCTTCGGGTCGTAATGGTCGGTCAGGTCGCCCCGCACATGCTCCACGCGCACGCCGTAGATCCCTGCGCTCTGCAGGATCCGCGCGGCCGCCTGCGCGCCCGTCATGCCCGAATGGCTGTACACCTTCGCGTATTTCCGGTAGGTGGACTTGACCCGCATGGAGGCCCAGATGGACAGCAACGCCCCGATCAGCACGAGGATATATGTGGGGTCATAATAATAGTATGGCATAAAATATGGCATTGTTTCCTCCTATTCCGCCGTCAGCACGGCGCCCGGGGTCACGGAAAAGCCCCGGAGGAACGCGCCTGCGTCCATCCTCGCCTTTCCGGAGAGCTGGATCTCCCTGAGGGCCAGCTCTCCCGCTCCCGTCTGCACCACAATGGCGTCTTTCGTCACTTCCAGTATCTCACCGCACGCTCCCTTTGATGCGTCCTGCGCAAGCACGTCGCACGACCATATTTTCAGCATCCTGCCGTCCAGCATCGTGTAGGCGCTGGGCCACGGGTTCAGCCCGCGCACCAGCCGCTCGATGGACTGCGCGTCCTTTGTCCAGTCGATGTTCCCCATGCTTTTTTTCAGCATGGAGGCGTAGGCCGTGGGCGATTCGCCCTGCTTCTCGGGCGTGATCTCTCCCCGCTCCAGCATCGGGAGCGTCTCCGCGCACAGGCGCGCTCCCGCTGCGCTTAACTTGTCGAACAGGCTTCCGCCCGTCTCCTTTTCGTCCAGCCGGACCACAGCCTTCGCCAGCATGTCGCCGGTGTCCAGCCCCTCGTCCATCTGCATGATCGTCACGCCCGACTCCCGCTCGCCGTCGATGACCGCCCACTGGATCGGAGCGGCCCCTCGGTATTTTGGCAGGAGCGACGCGTGCACGTTGATGCAGCCGTATTTCTTCATATGAAGGATCGAGGATGGGATGATCTGCCCGAAGGCCGCCACGACGATCACGTCCGCCTCCGTGGCCGCCAGCGCTTCTTCCGCCTCCCGGATCTTCGCAGGCTGGAGCACCGGCAGGGACAGCTCCAGCGCCGCCGCCTTCACCGGCGTGGGCGTCAGCGCGTGGCCTCTCCCCTTCGGCCGGTCGGGCTGGCTCACCACCAGCGTGACCTCGTGGCCCGCCGCGCAGAGTTCTCTCAAGGTCCCCACCGCAAAGTCCGGCGTTCCCATAAAAATGATCTTCATCTGCTCTTATTCCTCCTCGTCCTCAGGCATGGCCGTGTCGCGGAGCTCTCCCTCCACCACGTCCACATAGAGCTTTCCGTCCAGATGGTCGCATTCGTGGCAGATAGCCCGGGCCAGAAGCTCCGTCCCCTCCAGCTCATACCACTCGCCGTCCTCGCCCATAAAGCGCACGGTCACTTCGTTCGGCCGGGTCACCGTGCCGGCCTTTCCCGGCACGCTTAAGCATCCCTCGTCCCCGGTCTGCTCCCCTTCGGTCTTTATGATGTCGGGATTGATCATGACCAGAGGCCCTTCTCCCACGTCGATGACGACGATCCTCTTCAGGACGCCCACCTGCGGGGCCGCCAGTCCCACGCCGTTCTCCTCGTACATGGTCTCCAGCATGTCGTCCACCAGCTCCAGTACCTTCGGCGTCACCTCCCGGACCTCCTTGCTCGTCTTCCGAAGGATCGGGTCGCCCTCATACCTCAATTTTCTGATCGCCATAGTTTCCTCCTTAAAATGCCTGCATCGGATTGTAGTCGAACTGGACGCGCACATTGGTCCATCCGTCCTCCGTCTCCATCCGACGCTCCAGTTTTTTCTTTACGCCGAGCAGGATTTCCTTCCGCCCGTGCTTTATATAGATCACCTTCCGGTAAATGTCGTTTTTCTTTGTGAGCGCCGCGTCCGCGGGCCCGATCACCTGCAGTCCCGTCGCCGTCTCCGCCCGGAGCGCCCGCCCCAGAAGCTCCGCCCGCTCCGAGAGCGCGTCCTCGTCCGGGGCGGTCAGGTAGACGCCCAGCAGCTCCTGCACCGGCGGGTATCCCATCAGCCCCCGGTAGAGGAGCTCCTGATCGTAGAACGCCCCGTAGTCCTGAGCGGCCGCCGCCTGAATGGCATAATGTTCCGGCATGTAGGTCTGGATCACGGCTTCCCCGGCCTTCGCTCCGCGGCCCGCGCGGCCCACGGCCTGCGTCAGGAGCTGGAACGTCCGCTCCGCCGCCCGGTAGTCCGGGGCGTACAGGGAGATGTCCGCCGCCACGACGCCCACCAGCGTCACATTGGGAAAATCATGTCCCTTGACGATCATCTGGGTGCCCACCAGCACGTCCGCCTCCCCCCGCCCGAAGGCGGTCAGGATCTGCCCGTAGCTCTCTTTCGTCCGGGTCGTGTCGTAATCCATGCGCAGCACCCGCGCCGCCGGAAACAGCCGGCGCACCTCCCGCTCGATCTGCTGGGTTCCCGCCCGGAAGCCCGAGATATAGGGCGAACCACAGGCGGGACAGCTCTCCGGCATGGGGATCCGGTATCCGCAGTAATGGCAGCGGAGGCTTCCGTCCCCATGGAGGGACAGCGTCACGTCGCAGTGCGGACATTTGACCGCCTTTCCGCAGGAGCGGCAGGACACGAAGCCTGACAGCCCGCGCCGGTTCAAAAAGAGCATGATCTGCTCCCGCTTCTTCAGCCGGTCGTCCATGGCCGCGGCCAGCCTGCGGCTGAAAATACTCCGGTTTCCGGCTTTGAGCTCCTGTCTGAGATCCACGATCTCCACCTGCGGCAGCACGGCCCGGCCGATCCTTCCGGTCAGCCTCCGCCAGCCGTAGCGTCCCTCCCGCGCCCGGTACGCGGTCTCCACCGAGGGCGTGGCGCTCCCCAGCACCAGCATGGCCCCGTCGCGCTCCGCCAGAAAGGCCGCCGCCTCCCTCGCGTCGTAGCGCGGCGCGGTCTCGCTTTTGTACGCGCCCTCGTGCTCCTCATCTATGATAATAATACCAATTTGTGAAAACGGTGTAAACAGCGCGGATCTGGGGCCGATCATCACGTCGATGCTCCCCTCCCGCGCCCGGACGAACTGGTCGTAGCGCTCCCCCTCCGAGAGTCGGGAGTGCATGACCGACACCCGCTCTCCGAACCGTTCGCAGAACCGCCGGACGGTCTGGACGGTCAGCGCGATCTCCGGGATCAGCACGATGGCCTTCCTGCCCCGGGCGATCTCCCGGGCGATCAGCTCCATGTAGACCTCCGTCTTTCCGCTGCCTGTGACGCCCTCCAGCAGGAACGTGCGGTGAACTCCCCGCTCATAGTCTTCCCGGATCCCGTCCGCCGCCGCTCGCTGCCCTTCTGTGAGCTGCGGGATCGCAGCGCTCCTTTGGAACTGCCCGCCGAAGGGATTTCTGTACGCGGTCTGCGTCTCCCGGCGCAGCACGCCCTCCTCCTCGAACCTTCGGATCACCGGGCCCGTGATCCGAAGGCGCGCCGCCTCCTGCCCGGAGAGCCTGCCGCCCCCGTCCAGAAGCGCCGCCAGAAGTCTTGCCTTCGCCCGGTGATTTTTCTGAAGCGCCTCCTCGAGAAGAAGCCCCGCCCGCTCCTTTGGCACGTTCAGGCACAGCGTCCGATCCTGCTTTCCCGCCACCTGCTGCCTGACCGGCAGCACAGTCTTGAGCGCCTGATTCATGGTGGAGCCGTAGGTCTCCCGCATCCACGCGGCCAGCGCGATCAGGCGGGATTCGGCCTGCACGCCGCCCTCCACGATCCCGGTCAGCTCCTTGATCTTCTCCGGCGGATAATCCGGCGTCCCGGCGAAGCCCACCACATAGCCCTTCATGGGCCGGTCTCCGCGCCCGAACGGAAAGCGCACGGGCATCCCTGCCTCAAGCTTCCCTTTCAGCGCCTCCGGGATCCGGTACTGGAACACCCGGTCCAGCTTCTCGTGGGAAATGTCCACGATCACGTTGACATAGTCCATTTATCTCTCCGCCAGCTCCTTTAGCACCTCCTGGATCAGCACCCGCTCATCCATCGGGTATTTGACTCCTTTGATCTCCTGATAATCCTCATGGCCCTTGCCCGCCAGCACGATGACGTCTCCCGGCTGTCCGTTTTCGATCACGTAGCGGATGGCCTCCTTGCGGTCGCAGATCTCCACGTATTTTCCGTCGGTCTTCGCCATGCCGAGCTTGATGTCGTCGATGATGGCCTGCGGCTCCTCGAACCTCGGGTTATCCGATGTGATGACCGTAAGGTCCGCCAGACGGCCGGACACCTCGCCCATCTCGTAGCGCCGGAGCTTCGACCGGTTGCCTCCGCAACCGAAAACGCAGACGAGACGCTTCGGAGCGTATTCCCGGAGCGTAGTCAGCAGGCTCTCAAGGCTCATGGCGTTGTGGGCGTAGTCGATCATCAGAATGAAATCGTCGGACACCCGGATCATCTCGATGCGTCCCTTCGTCTTCACCACCTTCAGGGCGGCCTTTAAGTCCTCCTCCGATACTTTAAAATGCTCGCATACCGCGATGGCCGCCAGCGAGTTGTAGACGCTGAACCGTCCCGGCACGTCGATCTCCACGTCCATGGACAGCCTGCCGGACAGACGGTAACGCACGCCCAGATAGCCGGGACGGCCCACCAGCTCCACATGGTCGGCCCGGTAGTCGGCCCCTTCCGAGAATCCGATGGTCTCAAGCTTGCAGGTGTGCCCTTCCAGCACCATGCCGAAATGCTCGTCGTCCATGTTCGCGATGCCCAGACGGCACTGACGGAACAGCATGCCCTTGCACGCTGCGTATTCCTCGAAGCTGGCGTGCTCGTTGGGCCCGATGTGGTCCGGCGCGAGATTGGTGAAAATGCCGATCTCAAACGGGATCCCCGCGGTCCGGTGCATCATCAGCCCCTGGGAGGACACCTCCATGACGCACACCTGGCAGCCCTCGTCCGCCATCTGCGCGAAATATTGCTGGATCAGATAGGATTCGGGCGTGGTGTTGTTCGCCGGGATATGCCGGTCCCCGATGATGGTCTCGATGGTGCCCATCAGGCCCACCTTGTAGCCGGCGTGCTCCAGGATCCCTTTGATCATAAAGGTGGTCGTCGTCTTTCCTTTCGTCCCCGTGACGCCGATGACCTTCATCCGCCGCGCCGGATGGTCGAAATAAGCCGCCGACAGAAGGGCCAGCGCGTACCGGCTGTCCTCCACCAGCACGAGCGCCGTTCCCTCCGGCACCTTCACCGGCCTCTCGGCCACGATCACCTTCGCGCCCGCCGCCGCGATCTCCTCTGTATGTTCATGGCTGTCGTACGCGGCCCCGCGGATGCAGACGAACATGCACCCGGCGGTCACCTTTCTGGAGTCGTAGACCAGCGCGCTGATCTCCCCCTCCAGCGGGCCTGACGCGACCCGGTACGTAAGCTCCCTCAAAAGCTCCGAAATCTGTTTCATAGAAGGATCTCCTTTCCTTATGCAACGGTTCCGCCCGCGCCGTTCGAGGAGCCGCGCCAACGCGCTCCCCGCCGCTTACGCGGCTACATGCTACGATTCGTGCGAGCACGATTTTGTCCCACTGCTCCCGGCTGGCTGAACTGTTACATTGCATTATAGCATACCTTACCCGCGCTTGCAATTTTCATACAAAGCATTTATAATCGGTATATAATAGTTCAGCCAGCCGGGAGTGAGAGGCCATGAGCAAAACAGCCGCGCAAGTGCGGCTCCTCAAACGGCGCGGGCTGAACGTATCACGATCCAGCCATGCGGCAAATACGAGAAATGAGGACCTATCCATGAGCAAGAAAAAAGTCGTCGTCGCCCTCGGGCACAAGGCGCTGGGCGCTACGCTGCCCCAGCAGCAGACCGCCGTGAAAGGCGCTGCAAAAATCATCGCTGATCTGGTGGAGGCTGACTGTCAGGTAGTCATCTCCCACAGCAACGCTCCCCAGGTGGGAATGATCCACACGGCCATGAACGAGTTCGGCAAACAGCATCCGGACTACACGTTCGCGCCCATGTCCGTCTGCTCCGCCATGAGCCAGGGCTACATCGGATACGACCTGCAGAACGCCGTCCGCGAGGAGCTCCTGAACCGCGGCATCGGACAGCCGGTCACCACGATCCTGACGCAGGTGATCGTCAATCCCTACGACGACTCGTTCTATAAACCGGTCAAGGTCATCGGCCGCGTCATGACCCGCGAGGAGGCCGACGCCGAGGAGGAGAAGGGCAACTATGTGACGAAGGTGGAGGGCGGCTACCGCCGCATCGTCTCCTCCCCCAAGCCGGAGGACATCGTGGAGATCGACGCGATCCGCACCCTCTCCGACGCAGGACAGGTCGTCATCGCCTGCGGAGGCGGCGGCATCCCGGTGCTCCGGCAGGGCAACCGCTTAAAGGGAGCCAGCGCCGTCATCGAGAAGGATCTGGCCAGCGGAAAGCTCGCCGAGCTTCTGGACGCGGACATGCTCCTTCTTCTGACCGGTGAAAAGAAGCTGTACCTGAACTACGGCAAAGAGAACTGCGAGCCCCTCGACACGCTGAGCGTGGAGAAGGCCCGCGCCTACATCGCAGACGGCCAGTTCGCCGAGGACTCCATCCTCCCGAAGGTGGTGGCCGCGGTCTCTTTCGTGTCCGGCAAGCCCGGCCGCGTGACCGTCATCGCCGACCTGGACGACGCCAGAGCCGCTCTTGACGAGAAGGCCGGAACGGTGATCAAATAGCCCTTCTTCCATTACTGATTTACGATTTACAAAAAGGGCCCCGGCCGCGCGGATCATAATACCCGAACGGCCGGAGCCCTTTTTGCGGAGAATCCTGCGTCGCAGGATTCTTTTGTCTCTCAGTCCTTATCTGCACTCTGCGCGGAACGTGGCGCACGCGGTCTGTTCGCACTGACAGGCGTTGGAGCCCGACACCCGGATCTGCTGGGCCGCGCATTTACAGGCGTGGTTGTAGCAGCAGCTCTCGGCGTCGCAGGCCACCTCGGTAGGCTTGCTGGGGATGGCGTTGCTGTTGGCCGCGCCGTCCTTCCTCTCCCGAAAGCTCTCGCACCGGGTCTCGTCGGTCACCTTCGCGCCCCGTCCTCCCACGCGGATATTGTCCTTGCAGCAGGAATCGTCCTTGTTGTACGTGCAGTTCACTACAGAACAGTCTAATCTTGTCATCATCGTCCCTCCTTCGGATTGTTACCCTCTTAGTATCCGGATTCGGGACAAAAATATACATGAAATTGTGACAGTTCAGCCCGCGCCATCCGCGGGGCCGCGCTTACAGACGCACGATCTCGTACTCTCTCGTTCCCACGCCCAGCTCGGCCGCGGTCTCCACGGTGTGGATGCCGTTGCGGGACTCCATGCGCTCGATCAACGCCGCCTTGCCCGGATCGGGAGAGTTGTACACCGCGTCCACGCTGGCCTGATCCACCGCCACCGGATCCAGCGACGCGAAGATGCCGATATCGGCCATCTCCGGCTCGTGAGGATTGCTGTCGCAGTCGCAGTCCACCGACAGGCGGTTCGCCACGTTGATGTATGCCATGTTTCCGGCTCCCATATGATCCACCACCGAGCGGCTGGCGTCGGCCATGCACTCCAGAAACGAATCGTGATCAGCCGTCCAGAGCTTCTCCGGGTCGCCCACGCCGTGGATGTGCGCCTTTCCGTGGGAGGAGGCGACTCCGATGGAAATATTTTTCAGCGCGCCGCCGAAGCCTCCCATCAGATGCCCTTTAAAATGGGACAGCACCAGCATCGAATCGTAATTTTTCAGGTGATCGCCCACAAAATTTTCGGTCAGGTGCTTTCCGCCCTTCACGGGAAGGGACATCTCGCCCTCCTCGTCCATGATATCGCAGGGAGCGATCTTCAAAAATCCGTGCTCCTCGATGGCCTTCCAGTGCTCCTTCGTGGTGTTTCTGCGTCCCTCGTAGGCCGTGTTGCACTCCACGATCGTCCCGTCAAGCTCCCGCACCAGCGGCTCGATCAGCGACGGCTTCAGGTAATTATGTCCGCCCGGCTCCCCGCTGGACAGCTTCACCGCCACGCGCCCCTTCAGCTCCGCGCCCAGCGCGTGATAGATCCTCTGCAGCGACTCCGGCGTGATCTCTTCTGTAAAATAAACCTTTGCTTTTGACATGTCTGGCTCTCCTTTCCGTCTTTGTTACGATTCTAAACCCTAAACCCCGCTTTAAGTCAAGAGCCGCGTCATATTTTTCTTGCTTTTTTGCCGGGGCTGCTCTAACATAACACTATACTTGAAGGAGTCCGCCTGCAGAAAGGAGTTTTTATGAAGACCTACACCATCAAGGAAGCTTCCGCGATCATGAACCTTCCGGCCAGCACCCTGCGCTACTACGACAGTCAGGGGCTTTTGCCGTTCATCGAGCGGCGGGAATCGGGCTACCGCATTTTCTCAGAAAACGACATCGCCCTCCTGCGCGTCATCGAATGTCTGAAAAGATCCGGCCTGTCCATCAAGGACATCCGGCATTTCACCGAGCTTCTGTGGCAGGGGGACGCTTCGCTTCCGGAGCGGCTCGCGCTGTTCCAGAGGCAGCGGAAGGCTGTGGAGGCCCAGATGGCCGAGCTCCAGAAGACGCTGGACGTGATCGATCACAAATGCCGGTACTATCAGGCAGCCGTGGAGGCGGGCACGGAGCGCATCCACCAGTCCGACGACGCGCCCGAGTGGAAACGCCTTCAGGAGATCTACAGCGGCGCTGCCGGGGATGTCCGGTGACCCGCGTCCCTACTGCACCTTGATGGCGTTCGGGTAGATACGCTCCAGCCGCTCGTCGCCGAACCGCTCGTCCATGACCTGCTGCCAGCCCGACTGCGCGGGCACGCCGCGGCTTCTCTCGTCGCTGCGGATGAGCGCCGCGGCGGACACCGCCATGTTGCAGACCAGAAAGACCGCGATCACCCATGTCAGGATCCGGCCGGTCCGCAGGGGCAGGCGCTCGATCTGCCGGGACAGGAACGGATAGAGCAGGCGGAACCAGACCACCGCCGCGAAGCCCCAGAAGAAGCAGTACAGAAGATTGATGCGGCCGCCCAGATTGAACGGGAGGCGGCTGTAATCCCAGAACACCGTGCCGAACACCATCTCGGACAGCACGCTGCACAGATATTCGTACGCGCCTCCCAGCGCCGTTCCCACAAGAAAGAGAAAACGGTCCGACCGATCCTTATATTTATACAGGAGAGCGGTGGCCGCCGCCATGGCCATGCCCCACACGATGCTGAAGGGGCCCCAGACGAGGCTGCTGCGGCTCATCCACACGCCCGCCGTGATCCGGCAGAAGACAGTCTCCGTCAGATCCCCTAGGATCGAGCCGAGGAAGAACAGCCACACCAGCTTCGGAAGGCTGCATCCGGCGGCGAACACCGTCCGGTCCGTCTCCTGCTTCTCCACGGTCTCCCTCTTCGGATACGCTCTCTGGAGACGTCCGGACACCCGCCCGTAGAGCCAGCCGCCGATCCGCAGGCTCAGACGCGAAAACCACGAGTCCACCGCCTCCCAGCGCTCCCGCCCGTCGGCCGGCCCCAGAAGCGCAAGCTCCGTGGCCGCAATGTCCAGCAGGAGCATCGCCGCGAGGATCCACACGATCAGGATGCCGGCGTCCTCCGGGATCAGGTCGAACAGCGCCAGCCACAGGCCGTTGCCCCAGCGGACGCAGACCATCCCGAGAAAGCCCCAGAACACCGAGACGGGGAGGCAGATGTACCCGTCCAGATTCCACCTCACGTCCGAATAGTCCCACCATTTCTCATGGTAGAGCTTCTCCACCAGATGCCCTCCGATCCACTCCGTCACCGTCCCGACGATCAGCGATCCTAGGAACAGCCAGAACGGCGTCAGCTCCTGTCCGAAGACGGTGAGCAGCACGGCCGGAACGCCGTAGATCGTACAGAGCGGCCCGTTGACCACCCCGCGGTTCACAAAACGCCTCTGCTTCACGGCCGCGGCCGCCGTCTCCAGCGCCCAGCCGAGAAACGAATAGACAAAGAAAAGCCATATGATCTCGTGGATCGTGTAATTCATCCTCTGTTCCTCCTGTGTTCCATCCCCTGTTTTTTGCCAGATTCGCTAAATTTTCACAAAAAAATATTTATTTTTCGTCAAATATGTGCTATCCTGTCTGTGTTAAAAATCTTTGCGGAGCTATCCGCAAGAAGGAGGGAATATATGATTACTTTTATTGTGTGCCTTGCTATCCTTCTCATCGGCTACGCCACCTACGGCGCGTTCGTCGAGAAGGTCTTCCACCCGGACGACAGGGAGACGCCCTGCACCCGTCTGGAGGACGGGGTCGACTACGCCCCCATCGCTCCATGGAGAGCCTTTCTGATCCAGCTTCTGAACATCGCCGGACTGGGTCCGATCTTCGGCGCTCTGTCCGGAGCCATCTGGGGACCCAGCGTCATGCTCTGGATCGTCTTCGGTACGATCTTCGCCGGAGCCGTCCATGATTTTCTGAGCGGTATGCTCTCCATGAGAAACGACGGCGCCAGCATCGCGGAGATCACCGGCATCTACCTCGGCCCGGCCATGAAGACGGTCATGCGCGTCTTCTCGGTCGTGCTCCTTGTCATGGTAGGCGTCGTGTTCATGGTAGGACCGGCCGGACTTCTGGCTCTTCTGACCCCGAACCTGCTGGATGTGAAGTTCTGGACCATCGTGGTGCTGATCTACTACTTCCTCGCCACGCTGCTCCCCATCGACAAGATCATCGGCAAGCTGTACCCCGTGTTCGGCATCTGCCTGATCGTCATGGCCATCGGCATCGGCGGCGCGACCATGTGGAACAACATCAACGGCTCCGCCCCCATGCTGGAGATGACGCTTCAGAACCTGCATCCGGACGGAAAGCCCATCTGGCCCTTCATGTTCGTCACGGTGGCCTGCGGCGCGATCTCCGGCTTCCACGCCACCCAGTCTCCCATGATCGCCAGATGCCTGACCTCCGAGAAGGACGGCCGCAGGATCTTCTACGGCGCCATGGTGGCCGAGGGCATCATCGCCCTGATCTGGGCTGCGGCAGGCTGCGCGTTCTATGAGAAGACCGGCGGTCTGATGACCGGGCTCGCCGCCATGAACGGCGGAAACTCCACGACCGTGTACGAGATGTCCATCGGCCTTCTGGGCCCCATCGGCGGCGTGCTGGCCATGATCGGCGTCATCGCGTGCCCCATCACTTCGGGCGACACCGCGTTCCGCAGCGCGCGTCTGACTATCGCGGACTGGTTCCACATCGACCAGAAGGATCCGAAGAAGCGCCTCGCGCTCTCGTTCCCGCTTCTGGCCGTGGGCTTTGGGATCTCGTTCCTTGACTACAACGTGATCTGGAGATATTTCTCATGGTCCAACCAGACGCTGGCTATGATCGCCCTGTGGGCGGGCGCCACCTATCTGGCCAAATATGTGAGCAAAAACTCCAGCTTTATCGCCGCCGTACCGGCCACCTTCATGTCGGCCGTGTCCTGCACCTACATCCTGATCGCCGACGAGGGCTTTCAGCTCAGCTCCTCCGTCAGCTATCCCGTGGGAATCGTGTTCGCGGCGGCCATGTTCCTCATCTTCTTTGTAAAATGCATTATGAAGGGCGAGACGAAAGCCGCCTGACAACAAAAACCGTCCGGCATGACGTAAGCTACGCCGGACGGTTTTTTTCTCTTCTTTTCTTCGTTTCTTATTCTGTGTAAGTACTGTAGATCTCCACATGATCGTAAATACACCGCCAGCTGCTGTGCGCGTCCGCCGTCACGCAGATGTAATGCTTTCCGCTGTCCGTCTCCTGATAGCTGGCCGCGCAGCTTCCGGACTGGGCCACATAGCCGGTCTTGGCGCAGACGACGTCGCCTCCGGTCTCCTTGTCCTCGATCCTGCGCAGAAACCAGTTGGAGATCTGGATGCCCTCCGGATGCTGCCCGGTGGCCGACGTGGTGTAGGTGCGGGCCGACAGGATCTCCCGGCACAGCTCGTTCTCCACCGCCGCCTTGAGGATCATGGCCATGTCGTAGGCCGTGCAGTAGTGCTCCTCCGCGTAAAGGCCCACGCAGTTGGTAAAGTGGGCGGTCTCCGAAAGCCCCAGCTCCTGAAGCTTCTGGTTCATCAGCTCCACAAACCCGTCCAGCGAGCCGGACACATAATATGCCAGCCCCGCCGCCGCGTCGGCTCCCGACGGGAGGATCGTGCCGTACAGAAGATCCCTGACCGTCACCGTCTCGTTTTCCCCGAAGCCCACGGCGCTGCAGTCGTTGGCATAGCTGTAGTCCGTGATCTCCCGCGTGATCGTGAACGTATCGTCCAGATCCGTCACGTGCTCCGCCGCCACCAGCACCGTCAGGATCTTCGTCATGGACGCGGGGCTGATCCGGTCCTTCGCGTTCTTCTGCGCCACGATCGTGCTGTCGTCCAGATCGATCAGGAGCGCGTACGTGCTCTGTACGCCTCCTGCGACCCATGCGGTCGCGTCCGTAGCCTGCGCCGTGTAGCCGGCCGCAAACGGAAGCGCCTCCGCCCGGGCCGAAGCCTCCGTCTCCTCCTCATCCGGCACATCGTCCGTCTCGCCGCTCTCCTGCGCGGACGCGCTCTCCTCGCCCGCGATCTCCCCGTCGTCAGACCCGTTCTCCCGCGCCGGAACGGCCGCCTCCGTCTCTCCTTCGGCGGTCAGGCCGTTCTCCTGTCCCCCGGCCGTCTGTTCCCCGGCGTCCTGCCGCCCGGCTATGAGCCTTCCCCCCGCCGCCAGCATCGCCGCGCAGAGTAGCACGGCGCAGATCGCCGCCGCACGCCGCTGTCTCTGCCTGCGCATTCTTTGTCTGCGAAGCTCTGCCCGGCGTTTTTCCCGCCGGGCCTGCCTGAGCGCTTCCTCCGATTCAAAATCCCGCACTGCGATTTCCTCCGATTGTCGTTCTTTTGTAATAGCATAACCCAATCGCAGCTATTTTACAAATCTTTTTTATGCAACAGGAAATTCCTCCGAATTTCCTGTTGCACAAAAAGACGCTCCGCGGGATCGCACTGCGGCGGATCGGAATCATGTCGC
>JAUNHB010000037.1:0-12875 GCA_030524125.1 Eubacteriales bacterium
ACGGAAAACCGTTGCTCGTGCGCAGACTTTTTACCGCCTGCGAACGAGTCGCACTCACCCAAAAATCTTCTCCGGATTTTTCCCCGTCCCCTTTGGTGTTAGCGATTATGGTATTTACCAGTTTCAAAATGTCCTTTTCGCTTCGCAGATAGGCGAACGGATTGTAGTGCATGGACTTCTTAAAGTTAATGGTGTTCAGCACCTTTATCCGATACCCGCCGCGCTGCAAGAGCTTCCCGCACTCGATTAGGATTGTTCCTTTCGGGTCGGTGACGCAATAGGACGAGTGCATTTGCATGAGGTTGGGCTTTACGAAAAATCTTGTCTTGCCGCTGCCAGAGCCGCCGATCACAAGGATATTTTTATTCCTTGCGTACTTCGGCTGCTTCGGTCGGCTGTTCATGGTGAGCCGTTCCGTCTGCGTTAAGGGGATATTGTTTGCAAATACCGGGTCGGTATAGGGCTTGATGTCCTCCGGCGTTCCCCAACGGGCAGAGCCGTACTCCACGCCTTTTCGGTACTTCTTTGCGTTCTTGCCTTTGAGGTGGACGGCAAGCCGGACAACGGCTGCTCCGGCAATGCCGATAAGAAAATCCGTCGGGTGAAAACTGGGTGCTGCGTTTGCAAAAGCAGCGGAAAAGCCGTCTGAAAGGGAAAGCAGCTTGCCGGAGAGGTCAGCTCCCGGAGAGAGCCGCGCCGCCTGCCCGACTTTATCAAAAAGCCATACAAAGAGCAGATAGGGAGCGTTTAGGATAAGCAGCTTTTTTAATTCCGGCTTCATAGCGACACCTCCCTGTCCTTGTTCTTTACCTTATCCCGCTGCGCGTTCAAGCCTGCCGCCTTTTCTTTCAGAGAGGAAAGCAGCTTACGGATAGAGGGCTTCCGCTCCTTTGAGAGCTTCTTTGCGGAAAACTCCTTGAAAGCGGCGGTCAGCGCGTCTGCGTCCCGCCCCTTGAAAAACACAAGGTAACGGGGCGGGCTTTCGCTGCTGTCTTTCTTTAGGGCAAAGTCAATCCCGTATTTCTTCGCGGTGCTTTCAAAGGCTTTGATATTGTCCTTTGTGATTTCGATATTGGAAACGCCCGCGTTCTGCTTCATAAGCTGCCTTAGGGTCTGCTTGCCCTGCGGGGTTTTGCCCGTCTGCTTCTTCATCTGTGCAAGCAAGAGCCGGATTGCCTTTTGCAGCGTTTGTTCCGTCAGCTTCGCGGTCTTGATGTATAGGGCTATGGTCTTTTCGTTGATTTCATCTTGCAATCTGTGTCCTCCTTTCGCGTGATGATAGGATTAAGGGCGTAAAAAAAGACAGCCGCCTGCTGTCCTAATCACGCCCGTATTTTCTTAAATCCGCACCCGCAGCCCGTTTAAGTCATTGGCACGCACACCTACAAGATACCATTCCTGCGCCGCGTTCATCTCCATGCGGGTCGGTTTCCATTTGCCGCGCACGAATACGTCAAAGCAATCGCCGCAATGCAAGCCGCCGTAGTAGTCGGCAAGGTCAAAACGAATATCGTAACGGTCGGTGCGTTCATCAAAAATCAAAGCTCCTGTTCTCTGTGCCATGTGAAAATCCTCCTTTTTCGTCTTAAAGGCTCTCGCCCGGTTTGTAGGAATAATAGTCGTCGTCTCCGTACTGCGGCTTTCTCGGTGCTAATGCGCCGCTTGCCATGTCGTGAGATACAAGGGACGTGTAATAGCTGCCAATGGTGGACGGTGCATTGAAAAGAGCCGCTTTCATGTACTGCTTGATGTTGCGGATTTTGGTGGTGTTCTCCTGCATACAGTCAAGGACAAATTCAATGTGGCTGCTGTCCAGTTTCATAAACTTTGCTTTCACAAGCTCTGCCGGGTAGTCGTCCCCGGCGATACGGATTGTCTTTCGTTTGGTGCAGACCGTTTCAAGGATAAGGTCAAGTAGCTCATCCAGTCGTTCTTTGTCAAGGCGGTTGTTCTGTATGAGGTGTTCGTACTCGATATTGTCCTTGATGATTTCCCGGTATATCTCAAATGCACTCTGCGACGCTTCCGTTCGTTTCCGTTCCGGCGGCGCAGCCGCTTCCCCGTCGTAAGGAGAGGGGGAAGGGGAAAGGATAGGAATGGAATGGGTACTTGATAAATCTGTATTTGATTTTTCTGTTTTTGGTAAGTCAGTTTTTAATATCTCTTTATTTAATTGCATTGGATTTTCCAACGTAGGTTTTTCCTGCGTAGGGTTTTCCAATGTTGGATTTTCCAATGTAGGTAAATCCAATTTAGGCGGCTGCTCATAGATGATGTAATCCGCTCCCCGCAAGCGTCCTTTCTCGTCGCGCTCCCTTGAACGCTGAATATATCCGGCACGTTCAAGTTCCCGGACAGCTTCACGGATAGCGTCGATTTTCTCCCGGTTGATAAGGGACAGCCCCGCAAGGGTATAGTCCCAATCTTCGGGAAGAGAGAGCATTTGCGAAAGCAGCCCTTTTGCCTTTAAGGTCAGCTCCCTATTGCGTAAGTGGTGGTTGCTCATTACCGTATAGCCTTTGTTGCGCTCCACTCGGAAAACTGCCATAGCTTCATCACTCCTTTGTGGTGGATTTGTTACGCAGTAGAACGGCGATTTTGAGGGAAAAGGTATCAATCCCTTGCTTTCCCGTTTTTCAGCTTCGGAAGCCTTGTAAACCAAGGCACTTTTTGCCCCTACTGCGTAACATGAGGGTAAAAAAATAGCGGCGTTCCTGTTCTTCCATGCCGGAAGTGAGAAACGCCGCTTGTGTGACATTACTTCATTTCAGCTATATAGTCTTTGATGATCTCGGCAAAGTCTGCCGTAAAGGAAAAAATGAAGTATTCCAAAACGTCGGGGTCTACGTCCATAGGTTCGGCTTCTTCGGAAAAGCGCAATCCCATAAGCCCGTAAAGCATTTTTATAATTTTGAACAGCTTACCGCGGTCAGCGGGGGTATTCATGGTTACAATTAAATCGGTAAGGCGGTTTATGGTTTCCATGTCGCCGCCCGTCGTTACCCAAACCATTTCTGCAAATGGCTGTGTGATTGCTCCGGCGACAAGGTTTATCTTATCCTTGCTGATTTCGCCGGACGAGAGTATAATACCTTTATTAAGAAGTATGTCTTTCATTGTGTCCTCCTTTTTTTGATATAGGTCATACCGCGAACTCGCTTCATTCATGTAGGGTATAACCTTTTTGGGTTTTGTTTACTGAAGCGTTGGTTTAATTTTTTGAATTGATTTCGTTTGGAAAACCATAAAAAATCGTGGTGCCCAAATGGTGACCGGGCAGAAAAAATGATGTTGTATAACGATTTTGGACACAAATAACAAGATATAAGAAAAAGCCCATTTTACGGGCTTTTCGGGCTGTATCTTATGCGGAGTTATGCGGAGATATGAGGGATTTTTGGCATTTCATGCCCCTCGAAATCAAGTTGTCGGGCAACCGGCACGTGGGTTCGAATCCCACCGTCTCCGCTCTCAAAAAAATCAGTTGATTTTTTTGACGAATTTTGTTATAATACAATAGGTTCGGGGCATTAGCGCAGTTGGGAGCGCGCCACACTGGCAGTGTGGAGGCCACGGGTTCAAGTCCCGTATGCTCCATTGGTATTTGGTATCTCCGCTTGGCGGAGATATTTTTATATTATTCTTTATGTTAAAATTTTCTCAAGAGCAGTTCTCAGGAGGGGGAGAAGGGGAATAGGAAAAGAGGCTTCTGTGCTTCCGCGCAGGAGTTTTTTTGTTTTTTGCGCGATATGCCGTGCAGGCGGCTGCCGTGCCTGCACGGGCAGCCCATTTGCAGGGCAACGGACAGCGAACCGCTTTGCTGTGAGCTGGCTGTGGTATCGCGGCGGCCCGAAGCATACTTCCGCCTCATCACGCAGTGATCCATGGCTCCGCAAGGGGTCTATAATAAAGGAGACTATGCCATATGTACAAAAAAACGTTTCATGGCGGCGCGCACCCGCAGGGCGGGAAGCAACTGGCCCGGGATATTCCGTTCCGGACATGGCTGCCAAAGCAAGACTTGGTGTTCCACCTGAACCAGCACATCGGAAAGCCCGCGAAGCCCGTAGTGCAAAAAGGGGACGCGGTGCTGGCGGGACAGGTGATCGCGGAGGCGGACGGGTTCGTATCCGCCAATGTGGTCTGTTCCTGCTCCGGACGGGTGAAGGCGGTGGAGAAGCGCAGAAACGTGCTGGGTACCACAGACCTGTCCATCGTGGTGGAAAACGACGGCCAGTACACGCTGGCGGATGGGATCGGGGAGGAGACCGACTACACGGCGCTGTCCGGCAAAGAGATTCTGGACAGGATCAAGGCGGCCGGGATCGTGGGACTGGGCGGCGCAGGATTTCCGACCCATGTGAAGCTGGCCCCGAAGAAGCCGGAGGAGATCCGCTATGTCATCGCCAACGGCGCGGAGTGCGAGCCTTACATATGCTGCGACGACCAGCTGATGCGCACGTTTCCGGAGGAAATCGTCGGAGGCATGAAGGTCATGCTCTCTCTCTTTCCGGCGGCGGAGGGAGTGATTCTCATCGAGGAGAACAAGCCGGAGGCCATCGCGGCCATGGAGAGAGCCTGTTCCGGGGAGCCGAACATCCGCGTGCACCGGGTGAAGGCGAAATACCCGCAGGGAAGCGAGCGCTCGGTCATGAGCGTGGTGGCAGGAAAGCACATCCGGCTTGGAATGCTCCCGGCGGACGTCGGATGCGTGGTGGACAATGTGGCCACGGTCCGGGCCGTCTATCGGACCGTCTGCAAGTCGGAGCCGCTGATGGAGAGGGGATTTACCGTGTCCGGCGACGGCGTGGAGACTCCCTGCAATCTGATGGTGAAGATCGGCACGTGCTTTGAGGAGATGCTGGAGGCGGCCGGCGGCTTCAAAGGGGGAGAGGAGCCGGAGAAGCTTCTCTGCGGAGGTCCGATGATGGGCTTTGCCATGGCGGACCTGGAGGCGGCGGTCTGTAAGAACAACAATGCGCTGACCGTGCTTCGGAAGGATCCGGTGGCAGAGGCGCACAGGCAGATGACGAGCTGCCTGCGCTGCGGGCGGTGCAATCAGGCCTGTCCGCTTGGGCTGACGCCGCAGATGATGTCGGTGGCGGCCCAGCGCGGGGACTACGAGCGCTATGAGAAGAAGCTGTACGGTCTTGAGTGCGTGGCGTGCGGCACCTGCACCTTCGTATGTCCGGCCAAGAGGCCGCTGATGCAGCTTTTCAAACAGACAAAAGCCGAGATCATGGCGGCAAAGAGAAAGTGAGGGGGAGGAAAAACATGAGCAGATTATATAATATTTCTTCCAGCCCGCATGTGAGAAGCCGGCTGACGACCGGGGAAATCATGTACAAGGTGATCCTCTGCCTGCTTCCGGCGGCGGCGGTGGGAGTCTGGAGACACGGCCTTCATGCGCTTCTGATCATCGCGGCGGCGGTGGCGGCGGCCATGCTGACGGAATTTGCGTTTGAGCGGGCGACGGGAAGGCCGGACACGCTGAAGGACGGAAGCGCCGCGGTCACGGGGCTTTTGCTGGCGCTGTGCCTTCCGGCCGGCGTGCCTCTCTATGTGCCGGTTGTGGGAAGCGTGTTTGCGATCCTGTTTGTAAAATGCTTTTTCGGCGGCCTCGGCCACAACTTTATGAACCCGGCGCTGGCCGGCCGGTGCTTCCTGCTCATCTCGTTCAGCGGCATCGTGGCCAACTACACGTCCGACGGCTTCAGTTCGGCCACGCCGCTGGCGGATCTGGCGGCGGGCAATCCGGTCAACGCGCTGGATGCGTTTCTCGGTCTGAGCAACGGCGTCATCGGAAGCTCCGCCCTGGCTCTTCTGGCCGGCGGGGTGATCCTGTGGCTCCTGGGCGGCATCACGCTGGAGATCCCGGCGGCGACTCTTCTGTCCTTCTGTCTGTTCGTCGGGCTGTTCGGGGAGCAGGGCTTTGATTCGGGGACGCTCTTTTTGCACCTGAGCGCGGGCGGCATCGTCATGGGCGCGTTCTTCATGGCGACGGATCCGGTCACCAGTCCGGTCACTTCGGGGGGACAGATCCTCTACGGGATCCTGATCGGCCTGCTGGGCGGCATGTTCCGCGTGTTCGGAAGTTCGGCGGATTCGGTCAGCTACGCCATCATCATAGCCAACATGTTCACGCCGCTCATCGACGAGATCTCGGTCCCGGTACCGTTCGGCTGCCGGAAGCAGAAGGATCCCTCCGCGAAGAGGAGCCTGATCCCGGTCTCGGCCGTGATCCTGTGCGTGATCACGCTGATCGCGGGCGTCTGTCTGAGCGGCGTCTACGAGATGACCAAGGACATCATCGCGGAGCAGCAGCTGGCGGCGAAGATCGCGTCCTACAAGGAGGTCTGTCCGGACGCGGAGGAGTTTGCCTCCGACGCCGGGATGGATGCGGCCATCGCGGCGCTGGACGGGGAGGTCTACGGCGTGGACTTCGGAAGATCCTACATCAATGAGGCGGTGGTCGGGACCGACGCCTCCGGAAATACGGCGGGCTATGTGATCAGCGTCACCAGCAGGGACGCTTACGACGGAAGCCTGACGCTCTCGGTGGGCGTCTCGGCGGACGGCACGGTGAGCGGCATCGCGTTCACGGAGCTCAACGAGACGGCCGGAATGGGAATGCTCTGCGGCGAGGACGCGTTCAAGGACCAGTTTAAGGGCGTGAACGTAGAGCGCTTTACGCTGAACAAGGCCGGAGGCTCTTCGGCGGACGACGAGATCGATTCGGTGTCGGGCGCGTCCACCACCTCGGGAGCCGTCGTCAATGCAGTCAACGCTGCGCTGGATTTCTGCGCGGCCAATGTGAAATGAGGGGGAGGCAAGCGATGAAATCATCCTGGACAGAACGTATTTATAACGGCGTAGTGAAAGAAAATCCGTCCCTTGTGCTGATGCTGGGCATGTGCCCGACGCTGGCGGTGACCACGTCGGCCACCAACGGCTTCGGCATGGGACTTTCCACGATGGCGGTGCTGATCCTCTCCAATCTGGTGATCTCCGCGCTCCGGAAGGTGATCCCGGACGAGGTGCGGCTTCCGGCCTACATCGTCATCGTGGCCTCGCTCGTGACGGTGGTGGAGCTTCTGATCGAGGCGTATCTTCCGAGCCTGTACAGCGCGCTCGGCATTTACATCCCCCTGATCGTGGTGAACTGTATCATCCTCGGGCGCGCGGAGGCCTACGCCTCCAAAAATCCGCCCATGCTCTCCGTCTTTGACGGCGTGGGAATGGGACTTGGATTTACCGTCGCTCTGGTGGCCATCGGGCTTTTGAGAGAGCTGTTCGGCGCGGGGACCGCCTTCGGCGTGAACGTCATGCCGGGAGCCTATCAGCCCATGTCGATCTTTATCAAGGCGCCGGGCGCGTTTCTCGTGATCGCGGTGATCATCGCGGTCATGAACGGCGTGGGTCTGGCCACGAAGGCAAACGAAAAAGTGGAGGGCTGCGACGGCTGCTGTGCGGGCTGCGCCGTCTGTGACGGAAAAGGAGAGGAGGAGCGCAAATGACATCTCTGATTATGATCGTAGTGACCACCGCTCTGGTCAACAATGTGGTACTGAGCCAGTTCCTCGGCATCTGTTCCTTCCTCGGCGTGTCGAAGCAGATCAGGACGAGCGCAAGCCTCGGAGGGGCGGTGATCTTCGTCATCACCATCGCCTCCGCCGTGGCGAGCCTTCTGTATGATTATGTGCTGCTGCCGCTGGATCTGGATTATCTGAAGACGATCGTGTTCATCCTTGTGATCGCGGCGCTGGTGCAGATGGTGGAAATGTTTTTGAAAAAGACGTCCCCGGCCGTCTACAAGGCGCTGGGCATCTACCTTCCGCTGATCACCACCAACTGCGCGGTGCTGGGCGTGGCCCTGACCAACGTGCAGGACGGCTACAACCTGCTGGAGAGCGTGCTGGCGGGCTTCGGCACCGCGGTGGGCTACACGGTGGCCATCGTGCTGCTGGCGGGGATCCGCGGGCGGCTGGAGGAGGCGGACGTGCCGGCCCCGTTCCAGGGGGCTCCCATCGTTCTGCTCTGCGCGGCGCTGATGGCCATTGCGTTTATGGGCTTCAGCGGTCTGGCGCTGTCATAAGGAGGGAAAGCGAATGCAGGGAATTATTATAGCGACTCTCGTGGTGGGCGTGGTGGGTCTTCTGATCGGCATCGCGCTGGTGGCCGCGGGCAAGAAGTTTTATGTGGAGGTGGACGCGAGGGAGACGGCGGTCCGGGAGGAGCTGCCGGGAAATAACTGCGGCGCCTGCGGCTATGCGGGCTGCGACGCGGTGGCGGCCGCCATCGTAAAGGGCGAGGCGCCGGTCAACGCCTGTCCGGTCAACACGCAGGAGCATCTGGAGCGCATTGGGGAGATCATGGGCGTGGAGGCGGACGCCGCCGCCCGCAGGATCGCTCTTGTGAAATGCTCGGGCGACTGCGGAAGCACTTCCGCAAAATGCAATTATGTGGGGATCGACGACTGCCGGGCGGCCGTTCTGGCGGGACTGTCCGTCGCGAGCTGCAGCTACGGATGTCTCGGCTACGGCTCCTGCGTCAAGGCGTGCGAGTTTGGAGCCATGCGCGTGAAGGACGGCGTGGCGTCGGCGGATCCGGAGAAATGCGTGGGCTGCGGGCTCTGCGCGGCAGCCTGTCCCAAGGGGCTGATCGAGATGGTTCCGGCGGGAGACGCCATGGCTGTGCGCTGCGCCAGCCGCGACCGGGGGCCGGAGGTGAAGAAGGTCTGTACCGCAGGCTGCATCGGTTGCAAGATCTGTATGAAGCAGTGCGAATACGACGCGATCTGCGTGGAGGACAATCTGGCCCGCGTGGATGCGGAGAAATGTACGAACTGCGGTAAATGTGCAGAGAAATGTCCCTCCAAGGTTATACGGGGACTTCGGGCATGAACAAAAGAACGATTCTGGCAGCGGCGGTCCTCGTGACCGCCGCGCTGCTGTCGGGGGCTGCCCTGCGCTCCCACCAGACGCGGGAGGAGACGCACACGGGCCAGCTGCTGGCCATGGACACGGTCATGACCTTCACGGCGTACGGGCCTTATGGGGAGCAGGCGGTGGAGGCGGCCATGGAGGAGATCCGGAGACTGGACGCCCTTCTGTCCGCGGAATCCGGGGACAGCGAGGTATCGGCTCTCAACCGTCTCGGAGAAGGGACGCTGTCGGAGGAAGGGACCGCGATCCTGAAGCGGGCGCTGGAAGTGTTTGACGAGACCGGAGGGCTGTTCGACTGCACGATCTATCCGGTGATGGAGCTCTGGGGATTTACGGACCGGCAGTACCATGTGCCGTCAGAGGCGGAGCTTTCGCAGGCGCTCGCGCTGGTGGACGCATCGAGGATCACGCTGGATGAAGAGAGCGGAGAGACGGCTCTGGGCGAAGGGCAGCGGATCGACTTCGGAGGCATAGCCAAGGGCTACGCTTCGGGGCGGGTCATGGACATCTTCCGTTCGGCCGGCGTCGTCTCCGGCATGGTCTCCCTCGGGGGGAACGTGCAGACGCTGGGGGAAAAGCCGGACCGGACGCCGTGGCGGATCGGTATCCAGGATCCGGACGGCGCGCAGGGGGATCCGCTGGCCGTGGTGTCCGTGACGGACCGGGCCGTGATCACTTCGGGCGGGTATGAACGCTATTTTGAGGAGGACGGCAGGACCTACATCCACATCATCGACCCGCGGACCGGACGCCCGGCAGAGTCCGGGCTGGCCTCGGTGACGGTCGTCTCCGCGGACGGGATGCTGGCCGACGCCCTCTCCACGTCTCTCTATATTATGGGGGCGGAGGAGGCGGAGCGCTTCTGGAGAAGCCGGGCCGACGAATTTGACATGATGCTTGTGACGGAGGACGGAGAGATCCTCCTGACGGAAGGTCTCTCGGACTCCTTTGAATCGGCGGAAACGCCGGTGATCCTGAAAAGAGATCGTTAAAGCATCCGGATCCCGGAGATATCCGGATCGATCATCATGGAATAGTTGGTGTAATACACCACAAAGCCCGGCTTCGAGCCGTGAGGCTTTTTCACATGCTTTTTCTCCACATAATCGACCTCGACCTTTTCGCCCTCCCGGCGGCTGGAGTAGTAGGCCGCCAGCCGGGCGGCCTCCTCGAAGGTCCGGTCGGGAAGCTCTGCGCCGTCCGTCTGGACGATCACATGGGAGCCGGGCGCTCCCTTGGCGTGGAACCACCAGTCGTTTCCTTTTGCCAGCTGGAAGGTCAGCTCGTCGTTCTGAAGATTATTTTTCCCGACAAACATATGAAATCCGTCCGAGGACACATAGTGGAAGGGCCTGGAGGTGATCTTTGGCTTTTTGCCGCCCGCGGGGCGCTTGCGGATGTAGCCGGACTCCATCAGCTCCTCCCGGATCTGCGTCAGATCCTCCTCCTGAAGCGCGATATCCAGAGACGTCTGGATGGACCGCAGGTGCCGGATCTCCGCATCCGTCTCGGCCAGGAGCTGCGTGACGGCCTCGAAGGTCCGCTTGAGCTTGGCGTACTTGTCAAAATACCGGGCGGCGTTTTCCTGAACGGTGATCTGCGGGTCCAGAGGGACGGTCACTTCCTCGTCCGTATAGTAGTTGACGGCCTGAAAGCTTTTGCTGCCCGGTTCCACGCCGTAGCCGTAGGTATTGATCAGTTCCCCGTAGATCCGGTATTTTTCGCGCTTTTTCGTGTCCTCCAGCTGCTTCGACTGGAGGTCGTATTTTTTCACGTTGCGCTCCAGCGCAGTCTGGACGATCCGGCGCAGATCCGTGGACTTCTGCCGAATCCGGGTCAGCGTGTTCTTCTCCGCGTAGTAGTGCTCCAGCATGGCGGAGACGGTCGGGAAAGTCTCCCGGCGGCAGTCCGCGTAGAGGCTTAGGGGCAGGCAGGAAAATTCCACGGGGCGTTTTCCTTCATAATAAATGGCGGGCTCGTATTCTCCTTCCTGGAGCGGCTCCAGATAGCGCCGGAAGGTCCGGTACAGATGGACCAGCTCGTCGGTCCCGTAGCTTCCTGCCGCCCGGTCGGAATCCATTCCCGCCAGATGGCAGATCTCCTCCGCGGCGATGGGGCTGATCCCGGTGACGGAGGTGTAGACGGCTTTGGAAAGCTTCATGGCCTTTCCACTGATCCGGGCCGTGAAGCCCGCCTCGTCCACTGTGAAGGGATCGGCCTTTTCCATGGCGTCCGGGATAAAATAAGGACGGCCGGGCAGTACCTCCCGCACAGAGCTCACTTGGGCGGACACGTGTTTGATACTGTCGATGATCCGGTCCGTATCTGAGCAGAAAATGATGTTGCTGTATTTTCCCATGAGCTCCACGATCAGATATTTCCGGCACAGATCGCCCATCTCGTCCAGATGCTCGATCTCGAAACGAAGGATCCGTTCCATGGAGGGCTGGGTGACGGAAAGGATGCGCCCGCCGCTTATGTGCTTTCTGAGAAGCATACAGAAATTGGGGGCGGTCAGGGGACTCGGCTTGTTGGCTCCGGTCAGATAGACGAGGGGCAGGCTTGCGCTGGCCGACAGGAGCAGCCGGAAATTTCCCGACGGGGATTTGACCGTCAGGAGAAGCTCGTCAGCCTCCGGCTGGGCGATCTTGGAGATGCGCCCTCCGGATAAAGTTTTATGCAGTTCGTGCGCCATGCAGGCGACGGTGATTCCATCGAATGCCATGTGATCTCTCCTTCTTTCCACTGATGTAAAGGGCTATGAAGGATTATAGCATCTCCGGCGGGGAAAAACAATGAAGGAGTGACGGAAAAGGCGGTCAGGGAGGCGCGCAAGAGCGTTCCCTGACACTTGACGCAAACAGGGAAATCAACTATAATAAAAACGATTATGGTGAAGGAAAAAAACTTCACATTTTATATGGGGAAGATAAGAATGATTAAAAGTATGACCGGCTTTGGCCGGTGCGAGGTATCGGAGGAGAGCAGAAAGATCACGGTGGAAATGAAGTCGGTCAACCACCGGTATCTGGATCTGGGGATCAAGATGCCCAGAAAGCTCAACGCCTTCGAGTCGGACATCCGTTCTCTGCTGAAGGAGTACATTCAGCGGGGCAAGGTGGACGTGTACATTACCTATGAGGATCTGAGCGGAAAAGACGAGTCGCTGACCTATCATCCGGCGGTGGCGGCCCAGTATGTGGAATATTTCCGGCAGATGGAGGAGCAGTTCGGGCTTCCAAACGATCTGACTGTGTCCGTTCTGGCGCGCTGCCCGGAGGTTCTCGTGATGGAGGAGCAGCAGGAGGACGAACAGGAGATCTGGCATCTTCTGGAGACGGCCATCCGGGGAGCCAGCGAACGCTTCGTGGAAGCCCGGCTCCGGGAGGGAGAGGCGCTGAAGGCCGATCTTCTCGAAAAGCTGGAGGAGCTGACGAGACTGACCGCCTTCGTGGAGGAACGTTCTCCTCAGATCGTCGCAGAATACCGCCAGAAGCTGGAGCTCCGGGTCGGAGAACTGCTCGCGGAATCCGGCTTCGACGAAGGCCGCATCGCGGCGGAGGTCACGATGTACGCGGATAAGATCTGCGTGGACGAGGAGCTGGTCCGCTTAAAGAGCCACATCGAAGCCACGAAAGCCGCGCTGGAGACCGGCGGCAGCGTCGGGCGCAAACTCGACTTCATCGCCCAGGAACTGAACCGGGAGGCCAACACCACCCTGTCCAAATCCAGCGACGTCCTCCTCTCCGACTGCGCCATCGACCTGAAAACCGGAATCGAAAAACTAAGAGAACAGATTCAAAACATTGAATAGCATTGAGCAGTGCCCGTGTCGGCCATTTCATCCGGCAGCGTATTCGCGCCTACGCCTCCCGCTGGAAATGCCCACCCCGAAAGGGCGGACGCCCGCCAGCAGGCGGGAAGCGGATC
>JAUNHB010000037.1:12885-24718 GCA_030524125.1 Eubacteriales bacterium
CCCGGCTGGTCACCCCCCCCCCGGCTCCGGTTTCAAACCGCCGACACGGATAGGGCGAAAGCCCTCAAGCTGGCGCGAAGCGAAGCGCAGAGCCAGCTTGGCACTGCGGAGTAAGGAGAGGCCACAGGAGGGCGAAAGCCCTCAAGCTGGCGCGAAGCGTAGCGCCAGCTTGGCACTGCGGAGTAAAGAGAGGCCGGGCGGACAGCCCGCGAGGGGGAAGAAAGAAAAACCCGCGCGAACTGCGGAGAATAGGACAGGTTATGAACAGACAGGGAATACTGATTGTAGTGTCCGGCTTTTCGGGAGCCGGAAAAGGCACGATTATGAAGGAGCTCACCAACCGCCACGCGCAGTACGCATTGTCCGTGTCGGCGACCACCCGCCAGCCCAGGCCGGAGGAGGAGGAAGGCGTCGCCTACTTCTTCAAGACAGTCCCGGAATTTGAGCGGATGATCGAGCAGGAAGAGCTGATCGAATACGCCTGTTACGTTTCCAACTATTACGGAACGCCCAGACGCTATGTGGAGGAACGGCTGGCGGAGGGCCGGGACGTGATCCTCGAGATCGAGATCCAGGGAGCGAGAAAGATCAAGGAGCGTTTCCCGGATTCCGTACTTTTGTTTGTGACGACAAAGGACGCAAAGACACTGGAAGAACGGCTGACCGGGCGCGGCACGGAAGAGCCGCAGGTGATCCGGCAGAGACTGGCCCGGGCGGCGCAGGAGGCCGAGGGCATCGAGGAGTACGATTACCTTGTGATCAATGACGATCTGGACGACTGCGTGGCGCAGGTGCACAGGATCATCGAGAGCGAGCATCTGAGGATGAGCCGCCGTCTGGAGCTTGTCAATCATATCAGAGAGGACCTGCAGGGTCTGACGAAAGGAGAATAAATTATGTTACATCCGTCTTACACAGACTTAATGAAAACCATCAACAGCGAGACCGAGGGCGATACTCCGGTGGTCAACAGCCGGTATTCCATTGTCCTGGCCACAGCCAAGAGGGCGAGACAGCTGATCGCGGGCGAGGACGCGTATGTGAGCAGCCGCGGCAAAAAGCCTCTTTCCATCGCGGTGGAGGAGGTCAGCAAAGGCTTTGTCACGATCGAACCGGAGAAACCTGCGGACGAGGGAGAGGAACAGGCGGAAAATTAATGTTTTGGGAGGAAAACCATGATTGTAAGAGAAGGTAAGAGCGTATTCAAGGGAGTCGCCATCGGAAAGATCTTTGTCTACAAAAAAGCGGACAAAGCGGTGAGCAAGGAGCAGATCACGGATACGGCGGCGGAGATGGCGCGCTTTGAGGCGGCCAAACAGAAGGCGCTGGATCAGCTGAAGGGACTCTATGAAAAAGCGCTGAAGGACGTGGGAGAGGAAGAAGCCATGATCTTCGACGTGCATCAGATGCTTCTGGACGATCCGGATTACAACGACTCCATCAGGGATATCATCGAGGGGGAGAGTATGAATGCGGAGTACGCCGTATTTATGACCTCCGAACAGTTTGCAGCCATGTTCCTGAGCATGGAGGACGACTATATGAGAGGCCGTGCCGCCGACATCAAGGACATCTCGGAGCGCGTGATCTCGATCCTGAACGGCACGCAGGTGAGCCCGGAGGCCATGCCGGAGCCGGTCATCATCATCGCGGAGGATCTGGCTCCCAGCGAGACCGTGCAGTTTGAGAAGGACAAGCTGCTGGCGCTCGTGACGCAGAAGGGCTCCTCCAATTCTCACACGGCGATCCTCGCAAGGACCATGAACATTCCGTCTCTCGTGACGACCGACATTGAGATCGACGCGGAATATCAGGGCCGCACCGCCATCGTGGACGGCTTCACCGGACTTTTGTATATCGATCCGGACGAGGAGACCATGGCAAAGATGCGCGAGAAAAAAGGCCGCGCAGACCAGCAAAGAGCGCTGCTTCAGGAGATGAAGGGCAAGGAGACGGTCACCCACAGCGGCAAGCACATCCATCTGTATTCCAACATCGGCGGCATTCAGGACGTGGACGCGGTGCTGGAGAACGACGCCGAGGGCATCGGTCTTTTCCGGAGCGAGTTTCTGTATCTTGGCTGCGACGACTATCCCAGCGAGGAAGTGCAGTTCGAGGCGTATAAGACGGTGCTTTCCCGTATGGGAGGGAAAAAGGTCATCATCCGCACGCTGGACATCGGGGCGGACAAGCAGATCGACTATTTCGATCTTCCCAAAGAGGACAATCCGGCTCTTGGCTTCCGGGCGATCCGCATCTGCCTGACCAGAGAGGAAATCTTCCGCACGCAGCTTCGCGCGCTGTTCCGCGCGTCCGCGTTCGGTACGCTGTCCATCATGTTTCCGATGATCATTTCCGTCAAGGAGATCGTCCGGATCAAGGAGATCGTGGAGGAAGTGAAGCTGGAGCTGGCGAGAGAAGAAAAGCCCATGGGCGAGGTGGAGCTCGGCATCATGATCGAGACTCCGGCGGCGGCTGTGATCAGCGACCTGTTGGCGCCGCATGTGGATTTCTTCAGCATCGGAACCAACGATCTGAGCCAGTACACGCTGGCCATCGACCGGCAGAACCAGTCTCTGGACGATTTCTTCGATCCTCATCATGAGGCGATCCTGCGGCTGATCCAGACGACCATCGAGAACGCCCACAAGTACGGCGCATGGTGCGGCATCTGCGGCGAGCTTGGCGCGGATATGGAGCTGACCGCCAGATTTATCCAGATGGGCATCGACGAGCTGTCCGTATCCCCGGGCTACACGCTGGAGCTTCGCAAGCGGATCCGGGAGTGCTAAAAGAAAATACCCTGAAGGCGGCGGCCCGGCAGCGGATGTCGGCCCTGCGCCGCCCAAGGTGATATAATAACATGTAAAGGAAAAGGAGAACACAATCATGAAATCATTTACTTACACGGTACAGGATGAGCTGGGACTTCACGCAAGACCGGCGGGAATGCTGGCGAAGCTGGCGGGAAGCTGCAAGAGCACGGTGATGATCGACAACGGAACGAAAAAGGCGGACGCCAAGAGACTGATGGCGATCATGAGCATGGGCGTGAAAAAAGGCCATGAGATCACGGTTACCGTAGAGGGAGAGAACGAGGAAGCCGATTTCGAGACCATTGAGAAATTTTTCAAGGAGAATCTGTAAGTAAGACGACAGATCAAGAAAGAAAGAACAGGGCTGCCGTTCCGGTGTGTGAAGCATTGGAGCGGCAGCCTTTTTGTATCACAGAAATTCAAAATGTTCATTTATGTGAGAATGAACGTTCAGACTGTTGATAAATGCACAAAAATATTATAGAATACAAAGAAGAAAAAGGAGGATAGACGATGCACCTTTCCAAACACAATGCAGAGATGATCGTGAAAGAGATCAACATCATCATTGACCGGAAGATCAATATGATGAATGAAAAAGGAGTCATTATCGCCAGCACGGATCTGGAGCGGATCGGGCAGGTTCACGAGGGCGCGCGTAAGATCATCGAAGAGCATCTGGATGAGCTGCTGATCCAGTCGCAGGACGACTACGGGGGAAGTCTGGAGGGAGTCAACTATCCGATCACCATTTCCGGCGAGATCATCGGCGTGGTGGGGATCACGGGTCCCTGCTGCGAAGTGGCCAAGTACGGTCAGATCACGAAGAAGATGACGGAGATTCTCATGCAGGAAATTTCGATCAAAGAGCAGAAGAGCATGGATGAAAGTCTCAGAAGCCGTTTTATCGGAGAGTGGCTTCAGAACGAAAATGTGATCATCAACAAAAATTTTGTGGAGCGCGGCAAACGGATGAATCTGGATATCACGGTGCCGCGGAGGATCCTGATCATCTCCATGTCCGGGGAGGACGCGCATTCGGATTCGCTGGACGAGCTGCGCAGGGTGGAGAGCGCGGAAAAAAAGGTCAAGAACATGGTGAAGCGTCTGGACGCGGACAGCATCTATATGAAATCTGCTTCCAATCTGGTATTTGGAGTGACTACCCGCACGGACCGGGACATGCGGAGACTGGCGGAAGCGATCCGCGGGATCGTGGAGGAACAGACGAATCTGAAGGCGGCCATCGGTATCGACGATCAGTGCCATCCTTACACTGTGATGCACATTTCTTATTCGAGGGCGTACAAGGCTCTGCAGTCCTGCCTTCGGATCAGAAAGAGCGACATCCGGTTTTACAACGACATCAACATGGAGATCTTTACGGATGAGATCTCCGATCTGTCCAAGATAGAGTATGTGCAGAAGCTGTTTGCGGGGTATGAGGCGGAGGAGCTTCCGGAGACGATCGGACTTCTGGAGACGCTCTATGAGACAGAAGGCTCCATCACAACGGCGTCGGAGCAGCTCCATATGCATAAAAATACGCTGCAGTACAAACTGAAGCGGATCTACGACAGGACGGGCTACGATCCCCGGTCGCTCCGCTACGCGGCGCTGTTTTATATTGCCATCGACTTTTACAGAGAGATCCGGGACCTGCTGGAGGGAGAATAGATTTGCGCCGGTTTTTTTAGTATCCGTAACATATTCGTGCCGACGGCGAACCTTTAAAATGAGAAAAAAGGAGAGGTGTGTCTATATGAGAGCAGCGAAATTAGTAGAATTTGCCCGGACTGTCAGGGACGAAAACGGAAAGATCAAAGAGATCATTCCCGGAAAATTTGAGTTTACCGAGGAGCCGATGCCATGTATCGCGGACAATCAGGCGCTCCTGAAGGTGCTCTACATCGGCGTGTGCGCCAGCGACCAGCAGATCTACCACGGACTTCATAAAAGCGTCACGGAGGATAAGCTTCCGAGGATCATGGGACACGAGGTCAGCGCGCGGATCGAGGCGGTGGGAGCCAATGTAAAAAATTATAAGGTGGGAGAGCTTGTGACGGTGGAGCCGCAGGTGTTCTGCGGAAAATGCTACCCCTGTATGGAAGGCCGCTTCAACGTGTGCGAGCATCTGAGCGTGATGGGGGTTCACGAGGACGGATTTATCCAGGAATACGCCGCCTGCGACGTGAAATATCTTCATCATACGCCGGAGGGAATGGATCCGGAGCTGGCGGCCATCGTGGAGCCGCTGTCTGTGGGCGTCGGGTCGATCAAGAGGAGTAAACGCTTCAAGGGCGGCAACGTGGTCGTCGTCGGAGCGGGGACCATTGGAAACTGCGTGGCGCAGGCGGCGAAACAGCTGGGCGCGGGCAAAGTGATGGTGACCGACATCAATCAGGAAAAGCTGGAGTACGCGCTGGAGTGCGGGATCGACTATGCGGTGGACACGTCCCGAATCTCGCTGAAGGAAGCAATCGAGCAGAATTTCGGCGTGCGCAAGGCGGACGTGATCGTGGACTGCGTGGCGGCTCCGCCGGTATTCCAGACGATCATCGAGGCGGCGAGGCCGGATTCCGACATCATCGTTACCGGCAATTACAAGGCTCCGGTCAGTTTTGAGATGCCGCGGATCCAGAGAAGAGAGATCAATATCATCGGCCATATGATGTATGTCCGGGAGGATTTTGCGGATGCGATCCGTCTGCTGGCAGAGGGAAAGATCAACACGAGAAAGCTGATCTCTCAGAGATGGGAATTTGAACAGTATCCGGAGGCATTCGCATTTGCCGACGCGCATCCGCTGGACGTGATGAAGATGGTCATAAAGGTGGCGCAGGACTGAGCCTTTCCGGAGGTTGCCATTCGGGCGAAAACATAGTAAGATGGTATCGGTGACAAAAGACAGGCAGGAGGGGAAACGATATCATGGACTGGATGGGACTTCTGGAGCTGCTGCTGGATCGTGTGGTGGAGATCTGCATTCTGATCTTCGAGTTTATCGGCGTCGGGATCATTATTTTCTCGGGACTGCGGGGATTTTATCTGTATTTGAGAAGATCGCCGGAGACGAAGCTTACGCTGGCCAAAGGACTGGCCATGGGGCTGGAATTTAAACTTGGAAGCGAGATCCTGAGGACGGTGATCGTGCGGCAGTGGGAGGAGATCGGGATCGTGGCCGGCATCATCGCCCTGCGGGCGGCGCTGACATTTCTGATCCACTGGGAGATCAAAGAAGAAGAAAAAAGCGGCTCATAGGGCCGCTTTTTTTAGTGGACAGGGTTGGTCAGGGAACCGATCCCCTCGATACTGCACTCCACCACGTCGCCGGGATGCAGGAAACGGGGAGGAGTAAAGCCCATGCCCACGCCTGCCGGCGTGCCGGTGGCGATGATCGTTCCGGCCTTCAGCGTCATGCCGGAGGAAAGCTCGCTGATCACGTGGGCGACGCCGAAGATCAAAAGCTCTGTCGTGCTGTTCTGGCGAAGCTCTCCGTTTACGCGGGAACGGACGGAAAGCTTCGGCGGAAAGGCGACCTCGTCGTCGGTCAGGATGCAGGGCCCCATGGGAGTGAAGCCGTCCAGGCTCTTGCCGAAATACCACTGCTTATGCCGGGTCTGCACGTTTCTGGCGCTGACGTCGTTGAGGATCGTGTAGCCGAAGATACAGTCCGCGGCCTCCTCCTCAGATACGTTTTTTGTGTCCCGTCCGATGATCACGGCCAGCTCGCACTCGTAGTCGAGACTGTCCACCAGATTTTCATGGGCCGGGATCGGTTCGTGATCGGCCACGGCCCGGTTGACCCGTTTGGAAAAATAGATGGGATACGGGCGTTCGCCTCCGAAGGCGTCGGCCTTGTACCGGGAAGCCTCGTCGGCATGATCCATGTAGTTGATGCCAAGGCAGATCACATCCTGCGCCGGGCAGGGGATCGGAGCCAGAAGCCGCACGCTTTCCACAGGGAGACCCTGCCCGTCCTGGCCTGCTGCTGCGTCTGACAGAAGCTGGCGTTCCGCGGCCGTCAGGCCGCAGATCAGCTCCTGCATGGATTCATAAGGAAGACCGAGAGAGGAGACGGGCAGAACGAAGCGTTCATTCCTGCTCAGCACGCCTGCCAGTTCCCTTCCGTCTTTTTCAAAAGTAATCAGTTTCATAATCCTCTCTCCTTCCTGTGGGAGTTATCGTCTGTTATCTCTGTGCGGGCAGGGCCTGACGGACGATCCGATGGAGCGCCTCCACAAACACATAGATGATCACAATGTTTACAAAGAAATTCAGCGTGCACTTGATCAGCCGGCTGGTCAGAAGCACATTGAGCGGCGTGCCGTACATCAGGTACAGCCATGCGGAGGTCAGGGTGATGCTGATGATATACTCCACGAAAGCGCATCCGACGACGCGGGAAATGCTGGGACGGGCTTTGTAGAGGATCAGGCCGCACAGCGCGCCCACCAGGCCGTAGCTTAAGGAAAAGCCCGGGAAATAGGCGAATCCGCGGATGAAGCAGTTGAGCATGTCTCCCAGAAAGCCTGTGGCGAAGCCTGCCACGGGACCGCCGATCATACCCGCCGCGATGAACGCCAGAAAGCCGATGCGGATCTCCAGCGTGTCGGAGATCCTGATGTTGAAGAGCGACAGAACGATGTAGAGGGCGATCATAAGCCCGCAGGTGCAAAGACTCTGCACGTTACCGAAGCTCCACGACTGTTTTTTGATTTGCATAAAAAATACACCTCCATGATGGAATGCAGGAATGGAAGAGATCTCTGAGAGTCTCTCCGATGAATGAAAAGTGACATCCATAAATAATATCTTTCAGGCACCACATCTGAGATGTACTCATATGTAGCAACGGGTGCGAATCAGACACCGTAAGCTTCGAGAGCTTTTCGTTCCGTGACAACTCCCCATCCACGGACACTTGACGCGTAAGATTCTACTTCGCTATTATTTACTTGGCAACATTATAGCACTTTTTGCGGGAATTTCAAGCGTTCGGCGGGAAATTGTGCGGCTGGCGGCGACCGTTCAGCCCGCGGAGGAGAAAATTTTTCCATGCATGGACAAATGGCTTTGGTATTGCTAAAATAGTGCCTGTGCGGGAGAGGGCTCCTGCGGACAGCATGAGGAAAACATGAGAGGATGACAGAGATGATTCAGGATATTGCACCGAAGAAATATGACAATCACTATGTGGAGCAGACGCCGGAGCCAAAAGACTGGATGCTGGTCTATGAGGACGGGCAGGCGCTGTGCAGATTTGAGGATGGGCAGATGTATTTTCCGAAGGCGTCGGAGCTTCCGCTGGAGGGAAAGGATGTGACGTATCTGTTCACGATCAGCGGGGAGCGTTTTTTTCTTCTGAAGGACGGGCTGCCGGAGGGGCTTCCCGGATACGGGTGGGAGAAGACGGCCGTGTTTCGGAACGCCCGTCCGCAGTACCGCGGCTTCGCCGGAGTCACCGGGCAGCAGCTGGACGGATGGTACCGCGCCAACCGGTTCTGCGGGCGGTGCGGAAAGACTATGAGGCCGGATCACCGGGAGCGTATGATGCGCTGCGACTGCTGCGGGAATACGGTCTACCCGAAGATCTGTCCCGGCGTCATCGTCGGCATCACCGACGGCGACCGGCTGCTTCTGACCAAGTACGCGCACCGGCCAGGGATCGTGAACTATGCGCTGGTGGCGGGCTTTACGGAGATCGGCGAGACGCTGGAGGAGACGGTGGCCAGAGAGGTCATGGAGGAAGTGGGCCTGAAGGTGAAGAATATCCGCTACTATAAGAGCCAGCCGTGGTCCTTCACGTCCACGCTTCTGTGCGGATTCTTCTGCGAGGTGGACGGGGATACGTCCATCACGCTGGACACGGAGGAGCTGGCCGTGGGAGAGTGGTTCCGGCGGGAGGATATCCCGCTGGAGGACGATGGGGTCAGCCTCACGCGGGAGATGATCGGGCTGTTCAAGGCGGGAAGGCTGCCGGACTGAGCGTATGGCATGACGCAGCGCTTCCCCATATTTATCGCATGGCTGGGGGAGGCAGTGAGATTCAGCCATGTATCTCGAAAGCCCGCTGCTTCGCAGCTATCCGGCGCTGCCGCGCCTGCTTTCTCGATCACGGCTAAGCGCCGTATGATAAATATGGGAAATAGCTGCTTACATGCGAGCATGACGCAGCTATCCCCCATATTTATCGCATGGCTGAATAGGGGGGATGAAAAAAATTCCTTGCATGTAGTTGTCGCTTGTGGTAATATAATCGCATGAAACAAAATCATACTAAATAGATATGAAAAAGAGGTGTAGTATGAAAAGAAATTATTTGTTTAAGGAGTATGACGCAGAGGATTTTTCCGATTATCCGATGCTGACGGAGAAAGCGTTATATGGCGGATCCGCGGGGATCGGGCTGTTTTATCTGCGGCTCTATCAGGCGACGGGCAAAAAGGAATATTTATCGGAAGCGGTCGAGGCGGCGGAGGATATTACCGCGACAGACGAGGGAACCTCTTTTTATGAAAATACGCTGAATCATGCGAAAGGTACGGAAGATAAGCTTGTGCATGTGAAAAATATGCCGGGATGGATCATCGGGTACTATAACGGCCCGACGGGAAGCGCCTATCTCCACATCAAGCTTTATGAGATTACCGGCGACAAAAAATATAAGGACTATGCGGTGAAGGTGGCGGACGACCTGCTGAAAGCCGCAAAGAGGACAGAAGAAGGGATCCACTGGAGCGAACAGAACGATCTTTGCGGCGACGCTGGGTTCGTCACCTTTCTTCTGGCGGTCTGGGAAATGACAAAGGATGAAACCTATAGAAACGCGGCTGCAGAAATCGGAAATTATGTGGTCTCAAAAGGGAAAGCGGCTCCGAACGGCGGGAAATACTGGAACGTGGTGGACCTGACGATCATCGACTTTCCAAAAGACGTGTTCTGGGTGAATTTTGCCCATGGGACGTCCGGGGTAGGCTGGATCTTCGCGCTCCTCTATCAGGCGACGAAGCAGGAAAAATTTCTCGAGGCGGCGAAGGACGCGGCCGCATACATTGAAGGCATTGCCGTCGGCGATCAGGACGCCGCGCTCGTTCCGTATCTTGACAGTCTGGAGCGCGGCCCGTCAACGGAATTTTATTATCTCAGCATGTGCCACGGGCCGGCGGGAACCGCGCTGTTGTTTGAAGCTTTGTATAAGATTACCGGCGATGACCACTATCTGGAGTGGGTGACGAAGCTGTCGCGGGGGATCATAAAGGCCGGAGCGCCGGAACATTATTCCAGAGGCTATTGGAGCAGTCAGGCATTGTGCTGCGGAACGCCGGGACTGCTGGAGCATTTCATATCGGTGTATAAGCTCACGGAAGATCCGGAATTTCTGAAATATGCAGGGCGCACGGCAAGGGCCATCATTGGCCAGTCGCATGTGGACGACGATGCAAAGGATATTTACAGGCCCGGAAATACGAGAAGATGGCTTGGCAACTGGTGGAGGACCATCCCGCAGGATGTGCACACCTATTCGGGTCTGTATATCGGGACGGCGGGAAATGCATGGGCGCTTTTATCTCTGGCAGGGCTGCTGAAAGAGGAAGATTACATTCAGCTTGTAGAATATAATGATTAACGGAAGAAGGTAGGAACAATGGGAAAAATCTATGATTCCATAACAGAACTTGTAGGAAAAACTCCGCTGGTGCGGCTCCACAGATACGAGGAGAGCGAGGGCGTCGTCGGCAATCTTCTTGGAAAGTTTGAGTATTTCAATCCTTCGGGAAGCGTAAAAGACCGCGCGGCGCTCAACATGATCCAGGAGGCGGAATACGCAGGAAAGCTGAAGCCGGGCATGACGATCGTCGATTTCACCAGCGGGAACACGGGGATCGGAACGGCGACCTTTGCCAATGCAAAGGGCTACCGCTATGTGGCGGTCATCCAGCCGGGCGTATCCGTGGAGCGTTCGCAGATCCTGAAATCGCTCGGCGCGGAGCTGCTTCAGGTCACAGACGTTCCCGGATTTGCAGAAATGCTCAAGACCGGCCTGTCTCTGCCCCGTCTGGAGGAGGTGATGGGCAGCTTCGCGGAATCGAAAGGATGGTTTTATATCAGTCAGTGCTCGAACCCCGCAAATGCAAGGGCGCATATCCTTACCACAGGCCCGGAGATCTGGGAGGACACGGACGGAAAGGTGGATTATGTCGTGCAGCTGGTCGGAACCGGCGGAACGCTGGCGGGTCTGTCCGCATATCTGAGGACAAAGAACCCCGATGTGAAGATCATCGGCGCGCAGCCCGCAGTACAGTCCCTGAAGGACGCGGCATATCCGGACCGCAATACCATTGACGGCGTACTGAAGTTTGACGGCGTGTCTGACGACAAGGTACCGATGCTTTTCGACCAGTTTCATGCCGTCTACGGTGAATGCATCGACGTCGTTGCGGAGGACGCATATGAGACGGGAAGAAAACTGGTGCGCACAGAAGGATTTTTCGTGGGCCATTCTGCCGGAGCGGCGCTCTGGACGGCGACGCAGATCGCAAAAAGGCCGGAGGCGGCAGGAAAAAATATCGTTGCGATCCTTGCGGACAATGCATTTAAATATCTTTCGACCAATATGTACAAATGCTAGTCCAGATCTGATGGGCGACCTCCTCCTTGCTCATGAGAGGAAGCTGGACGGTTTCCTGCGGGGTGATCAGCGTGACGACGTTGGTGTCCGTACCGAAGCCCGCTCCGGCGGTCTTCAGGCTGTTGGCCACGATCATGTCCACGTTTTTCCGGAGGAGCTTTTCTCTGGAGTTTTCCAGAAGACGCTCGGTCTCCATGGAAAAGCCGCACAGAAACTGTCCGGGCCGTTTGTGTTCGCCCAGATATTTCAGGATGTCCTGCGTCCGGCGCAGAGGGACGGCCATGTCGCCGTCCTTTTTTTTGATCTTCTCGGGGCTGAACTCGGCGGGCGTGTAGTCGGCCACGGCGGCCGCCTTGACGATGGCGTCCTGCCGCGGGGCGAGGGA
>JAUNHB010000092.1 GCA_030524125.1 Eubacteriales bacterium
CGACGATCAACTCCTTCCAGTGCTACGCGCTGATTCAGCTGTTGACGTCCGGCGGACCCAACCATGCCACAGACACCATCATGTACTATATCTACTATGAGGCGTTCAAGCTGAACCGGTATGGCTACGGAAATGCCATGGGTATCTTCCTGGCGCTGGTGATCGCCCTGTTCTCCCTTCTCCAGTTTAAGGTGACGAACAGCGGAAAGACGGACTAGGAGGTGACGGCAGTGAAATCAAAGACGAAGAAAAGAAGCGGATACGGAATCTTTGTCAGTATTGTGATGATCGCTCTTGCAATCCTGATGATCTTTCCTTTATACTGGATCGTAACGGGATCCTTTAAAGACGCGGCCGCCATCAACGCGGCGGTGCCCGAGTGGTTTCCGTCCAACCCGATCATCGACAACTATATCCGTCTGTTCCAGAAGCCGGCGCTGCGCTGGCTCGCAAATACGGTGTTTATGGCCGTGGCGGCGATGGGACTGACCTGTATTACGGCGGCCATGGCGGGATACGCTCTGGCGAAGAAGCGGTTCATCGGCCAGGCGGCCGTCTTCTCCCTGTTCGTGTGCGCGATGGCGCTTCCGAAGCAGGTCGTGCTGATCCCCCTTTTGAAGGAGATGTCCTTCCTCGGGCTGCACGACACGCTCTGGGCGGTCATCCTGCCCACGGTAGGCTGGCCCTTCGGCGTGTTCCTGATGAAGCAGTTTGCGGAAGGGATCCCCGGAGAGATGCTGGAGGCCGCAAGGATCGACGGAGCCGGGGAGGTCCGTACCTTTACGACGATCGTCATGCCCATGATCAAGCCGGGCATCGGCGCTCTGGCGATCTTTACGTTTATCAGCACATGGAACGACTATTTCCTGCAGCTCATCATGCTGAACGCCAGCGAGGTGCTGACCATCTCTCTTGGTATCGCCAAGCTGCAGGCAGAGATGGCGACCGACTACGGTCTGATCATGGCGGGCGCGGCTGTGGCGGCGATCCCGATCGTCACCATTTTCCTGATGTTCCAGAAATACTTTACGCAGGGCATCACGCTGGGAGCCGTGAAGGGATAATTTCAGGTCACTGTTTACAGGGCGTCTGTAGACAGTGACAATTTTAGGAGGCGAACGAATATGAGTTTAAGTAAATACGCAGGCGTATTTCCGGCATTCTATGCATGCTACGACGAGGCGGGGAACGTCTCGCCGGACAGAGTGCAGGCGTTTACGAAATATCTGATCGGCAAAGGCGTGCACGGACTTTACGTGGGCGGATCCTCGGGAGAGTGCATCTACCAGAGCGTGGAGGACCGGAAGCTGACGCTGGAGAACGTCATGAAGGCGGCGGACGGCAAGGCTGTGATCATCGCCCATGTGGCCTGCAACAACACGAAGGACAGCCAGGAGCTGGCGGCCCATGCGGAGAGCCTGGGCGTGGACGCCATCGCGTCCATCCCGCCCATCTATTTCCGGCTTCCGGAGCATGCCATCGCGCAGTACTGGAACGATATCTCCGCGGCGGCGCCGAACACGGACTTCGTCATCTACAACATCCCACAGCTGGCCGGCGTGTCGCTGACGATCCCGCTGCTCCGTGAGATGAAGAAGAATCCGAGAGTCATCGGCGTGAAAAATTCCTCCATGCCCGTGCAGGACATCCAGATGTTCCGGGACGAGGATGTGATCGTCTTCAACGGCCCCGACGAGCAGTTCGTATCCGGCCTGGCGGCGGGAGCCGTCGGCGGCATCGGCGGCACCTACGCGGCCATGCCGGAGCTGTTCTTGAAAGCCAGAGCGCTCTTCCTCGAGGGGAAGATGGAGGAGGCCAGACAGGTGCAGAACGATATCTGCCGCATCATCTATAAGATGTGCTCCACGAAGGGCAACATGTACGCGGCGATCAAGGAGATCATCCGCATCCAGGGCGGACCGGACATCGGAAGCGTGAGACGGCCTCTCGCCGGGCTTGCCGAGGCGGATCATGCGGTCGTGAAGGAGTGCGCCGACATGATCGGGGCGGCGATCGCGAAGCACTGTTAAGAGAGCAGAAACGAAAGGGAAAATATGGTTTCCAGCTTTTTGAGCGACATTCAGTTATCCTACAACCAGTTTACGAGGACCGAGAGAAAGATCGCCGACTATGTGATCAAAAACTGCGACAAGGTGGTGTTCATGTCCATCAGCGATCTGTCGGAGGCCTGCCGCGTGGCGGACGCCAGCGTCTACCGCTTCTGCCGCACCATGGGCGTCAAGGGCTATCAGGAGTTCAAGATGAAGCTCTCCTTAAGCCTTGCGTCGGAGGATGCGGGAAAGGCGGGAGAGCCGAAGGACGTCCGGCGCTGGGGGCTGGAGTATATCCTCGACGAGGTGCTGGAAAAGAATGTGAACGCCATGCGGGAGACGCGGAGACTGGCCAACTATGAGGAGATCGAAAAGACGATCCGCATGATGGAGGAGGCGAAGCGCATCTACTTCTTCGGGATCGGGGACAGTCTTCTGATGGGCCAGCTCGCCGTGAACAAATTCCTGCGCATCACCAAAAAGGTAAACTATATTTCCGATCTTCATATGCAGGCCATGATGGCCTCCATGGCGTCGGAGGAGGATCTGATCATTTTCCTGTCCTACTCCGGCTCCACCAAGGACAATATTTCCGTGGCGCGGATCGCAAAGGAGAGCGGCGCGAAGATCGCGGTCATCAGCCGTTTTATGAAAACGCCGCTGACGGCTTACATGGATACGCTCCTTCTGTGCGGCTCGGACGAGGGCCCGCTGGAGGGCGGCTCCATGGGAGCGAGGGCCAGCCAGATGTTCATCATCGACGTGCTGTTCCATGAATATTACAGAAGAA